>CBFGPV010000296.1:0-1939 GCA_965650765.1 uncultured Burkholderiales bacterium | reverse complement strand
CCAGCTTGGCCACCGGCGTCAGCTTGCCGGTGCGGCCCACCTGCACCTCGATGCCCAGCACGGTCGTGAGCTGTTCCTGCGCGGGGTACTTGTGCGCCACCGCCCAGCGCGGCTCGCGGGTCACGAAACCGAGCTGGCGCTGCAGGGCCACGCTGTTGACCTTGTAGACCACCCCGTCGATGTCGAACGGCAGGCTGTCGCGGCGCGCGCCCATGGCCTGGTGGAAGGCCACCAGCCCCTCGGCCCCCTGGACCACGGCGCGGTCCGCACACACCGGCATGCCGAAGGCCAGCAGCGCATCGAGCATGGCACTGTGCGTGGGGGGTTGATCCCAGCCCTGCACCTCACCCAGCCCGTAGGCAAAAAAGCTCAGCGGCCGGCGCGCGGCAATGGCCGGGTCGAGCTGCCGCACGGCGCCGGCAGCGGCATTGCGCGGGTTGACGAAGGTCTTGTCGCCCGCCTGGCGCTGGCGTTCGTTCAGGGCCTCGAAATCGTCGCGCCGCATGTAGACCTCGCCGCGCACCTCCAGCACGGCCGGGGCCACGCCCAGCAGCCGCAACGGGATCTGGCCGATCGTGCGGATGTTCTGGGTGACGTCCTCCCCGACCTCGCCGTCGCCGCGGGTGGCGGCCTGCACCAGCACGCCGTCGACATAACGCAGGTTGATGGCCAGGCCGTCGAACTTGAGTTCGGCGGCATATTCCACCGGCGGATCCTCAGGGCCCAGACCCGCCTCGCGCCGCACGCGGGCATCGAAGGTGGCCGCACCGCTGGCTTCGGTGTCGGTTTCAGTGCGGATCGACAGCATCGGCACCGCATGGCGCACGCTGGCAAAGCCATCGAGCACCTTGCCCAGCACACGCTGGGTGGGCGAGTCGGGTGTCAGCAGGTCAGGATGAGCTGCCTCAAGGGCCTGCAACTCATGGAACAGCTTGTCGTACTCGGCATCGGGTATCGTCGGTGCGTCGAGCACGTAATAGCAGTGTGCGTGATGATGCAGCTGCTCGCGCAGGACGCGGGCGCGCTCGGCCGGCAGGACGGCCGGTTGAAAAAGATCGCTCTGGCTCATGGATGCGCATTGTCAGCCAGATGAGCCAGTCCGCGATGCCGCCGGGTCCACCGCTCACACCGTCTTTCAAGGAGGCCTCATGCCCTATGACCACGACCTCATCACGCTGGGCGCCGGCTCGGGCGGCGTTGCCGCGTCCCGACGCGCCGCAGCCCTGGGCGCGCGGGTGGCTGTGATCGAGGGGGGCCGCGTGGGCGGCACCTGCGTGATCCGTGGTTGCGTGCCCAAGAAGCTGCTGATGTATGCCGCGCAATATGGCGACGCCTTGCAGGAGGCTGCCGGCTACGGCTGGACCGGGCTTGCCGGCGCCCGGTTCGACATGGCGCACTGGGCCCGCAGCAAGGCCGCCGAGATCGACCGGCTGGAAGGCATCTACCGCAAGCTGCTGGCCGACTCGGGTGTGATGCTGGTCGAAGGCTGGGCGCGCCTGCACGATGCGCATACGGTGGTCATCTCCGGCCCTGCGGGCGAACACCGGCTCACCGCGCGCCACATCCTGATTGCCACCGGGGCCAGCCCGGTGCGCAACAGCCTGCCGGGCATCGACACCTGCCCCACCTCGAACGAATTGCTGGACCTGCAGCATGTGCCGCGCCGCGCCGCCGTGATCGGCGCCGGCTACGTGGCCCTGGAGTTCGCCAGCATGCTGGTACGCCTGGGCAGCGAGGTCAGCGTGTTCTACCGCGACACCCTGCCGCTGCGCGGCTTCGACACCGACCTGCGCACCCGGCTGGCCCAGGCCTTGAGTGGCGCCGGCGTGTCACTCCACCCGGGCGGCGCGCCACAGGCCATCTCGCTGCAGGCCAGTGGCGGGCACACCCTGCACTGGGCCGATGGCCGCAGCGACGACGGCTTCGACTTTGTGCTCAA
>CBFGPV010000295.1:0-2028 GCA_965650765.1 uncultured Burkholderiales bacterium | reverse complement strand
GGCCAGCCCGCCGTGCCGCATCCGCGCAGCATCCGCAGCTATGTGATGCGGGCCGGGCGCACCACGGAAGGCCAGGCGCGCGCGCTGGAGACCCTGGGCCCGCGCTTCCTGCTGCCCTTTGCCCAGGCGCCGCTGGACTTCACCCAGGTGTTCGGCCGCACGGCGCCCGTGGTGCTGGAGATCGGCTTCGGCATGGGCGAGGCCAGCGCCCACATTGCCTCGGTGCTGCCCGACCACGATTTCATCGGCTGTGAGGTCCATGAGCCTGGCGTGGGCGCACTGCTCAAGCGCATCGGCGAGCGGCAGCTCAGCAACATGCGGCTCGTACGCCACGACGCGGTCGAGGTGCTTGAGCACATGATCCCGCCGGCATCCCTGGCCGGCGTGCACATCTTCTTTCCCGACCCGTGGCACAAGAAGAAGCACAACAAGCGCCGCCTGGTGCAGCCAGCCTTCGTCGCGAAACTGATCACCCGGCTGGCGCCAGGAGGCTACCTGCACTGCGCCACCGACTGGGAGCCCTATGCCCAGCAGATGCTGGAAGTGCTGTCAGCCGAACCCGGCCTGCGCAACAGTGCTGCCGGCTACGCGCCCAAGCCGTCGTACCGCCCCCTGACCAAGTTCGAGAACCGTGGCATCAAGCTCGGCCATGGCGTGTGGGACCTGGTCTTCATCCGCCAGTGATACGGCGGCGCGCGCGGTGCGTCGTCAGCCGCGCCAGTCGACCAGGCCGGTGTAGTCGCTCAGGAGCACCAGCACGCCGAAGACGATGCGGTACCAGGCAAACACCGTGAAGTCGTGGGTGGACACATAGCGGATCAGCCAGCGGATGCACAGCAAGGCACTGATGAAGGCAAACGCGAGGCCGACGGCAAACATCGGCACGTCAGCCAGGCTGAGCAGGTCACGCTGCTTCCACAGCGAGTAGGCACCGGCACCGATCAGTGTGGGGATGCCCAGGTAGAAGCTGAATTCGGTCGCCGCCTTGCGTGAAAAGCCGAAGATCATCGAACCGATGATCGTCGCGCCGGATCGGCTCGTGCCCGGAATGAGTGCAGCACACTGCACCAGGCCCACCTTCAGCGCGTCGAGCGCGGACATGTCATCGACCGTCTCGACGCGGGCCACGCGCCCGCCCTCCAGATCGCGCTCGCCGAACTTCCGGCGGTGACGCCGTTCCACCCACAGGATGATCAGCCCGCCGACAACAAACGCCGTGGCCACCGGGACGGGGTGGAACAGATGGGCCTTGATCGTGCGATAGAACAACAGCCCGAGCAGCACCGCCGGCAGGAAGGCGATCAGCACGTTCATCGCAAAACGCTGCGCCTGGCGGTCGCTGGTGATGCCCAGCACGGTGCGACCCAGCCGCTCACGGTACTCCCAGATCACGGCAAACATCGCGCCCGTCTGGATGGCGATTTCGAAGACCTTGACCTTGTCTCCGGTGAAGTTCAGCAGCGAGGATGCCAGGATGAGGTGGCCCGTGGACGAAATGGGCAGGAACTCGGTGAGCCCCTCGACGATGCCCATCACGGCCGCCTTGATCAGCAGTTCGAAGTCCAAACAACCCCCTGTGGAAGACGCCGGCGATGATAGCGAGCCGGCGCACGCCACCCGGCATGCCAGACCGTGGCGTCAGGGCTTGGGTTGCAGGGTGACGGAAAGTCCGGTCTGCGTGACGCGGATCTCGCCCGGCACATAACCGCGACTGCGCAGGCGTTCGGCATCGTCGCGCTCGAGCGTGTAGACCGGCAGGTCGTCGAGCAGCCGCTCGGCGATGGCCGTCGCCACCCGGTTGCTCTGACCACGCAGCAGGATGCCCCATTGGCCCGCGTCGAGCTTGTCGACGCGCACCTGCGTCAGCCGCACGCTGGCGTCGCTGGGCTCGAACCTCAGCCCGTAGCTCAGCCCCACGGTGGCCTTCAGCGGACGGGTCCCCAGCCCCTCGAGGGCATTCACATCAAGCTCGGTGACGATGCGGTTCTCGTCCGGCTGCAGTTTCAGCCGGGGCGACACCGCCACCAG
>CBFGPV010000294.1:0-2109 GCA_965650765.1 uncultured Burkholderiales bacterium | reverse complement strand
GATGCGGGCACGGTCTGGCGTGCAGACAGCGCCGCGATGCGCCGCTGTCTCGAAACTTATGGTCAGTGGCAGGTTGTGAGGAGCCGCATGCTTGAGGGGCTGATCACCCACAAGCTCCAGCGCGAGCATGACCTGTTGACACTCGACGGCCGGCGTCGCTATGAGGCCTTCTGCCGTCGTGAGCCGGTCCTGGCCGATCGGGTGCCACTGAACCAGCTCGCGAGCTACCTTGGCCTGACCGACGTGTCGCTGTCGCGCATCCGTCGCCAGACGGTCTGAACATTTGTAAAGGCGCCATGCCGGCCAAGGTGACAGGATCCGCACATCTGTTCACTGTCATCGAGGTCCGACCATGCCGAATCCTTCCGTCCAGGAGGCCGCAAGCGCGCTGCGCAGCGCTGCCATCGCCGCCCTGGCCACGCTGATCGTGCTCAACCTGGCCATGTTCGCTTCGATGCTGGCGGGCGTGGAGCCGCACCCGCCCGGTGCGCGCGGGCCCTACATTGCCGCGGTGACCGCCCTGGCCACTGCCACGCTGTTGCAGGTCATGGCGGCTCGCCGTGGGGCAGTTGTGCTGCTGGTGCTCACAGCGCTTGCCTTCATCCCCGGCGTCGGGCCGCACAAGTTCTTCACCGAGGCAGCAGCGCCGGACCTGGCGCCGGTGATCATCGTTGGCACCGGTGCGCTGCTCACCCTGCTGACCGTGGCGGTGCGTCTGCATCGCCTTGCGCGGCAGGCAGCTTCGGTCCCGCCCTTGCATGCAGCGACGGGCACAGCGCGATGACCACCGTGAGCATGGGTCGAGGGCGACGGTTTGCGGTTCAATACGCACCACCCCCTCACCGAGGCTCGACGTGACCACACGCCCCGCAACCACCGACGAGTACCTCGCCGCCCTGACACCGGCCCAGCGGTCGGCGCTCGAAGCGGTTCGCGATGCGATCCACTCGGTGGAGCCCACCTTGCAGGAGCGCATCAGCAGCGGTGCGCCGTTCTTCTGGCATCGAGGCCGTCGGGCGGTCGGCTTTGGCGCCGCGAAGACGCATCTGTCGCTCTACATCATGCACGGCGCGGTGCTGACGACGCATCGGCACGACCTGGCCGCCTTCGACACATCGAGCACGGTGATTCGCTTCGCGCCCGATCAACCCTTGCCGGCGGTGCTGATCCGAAAGCTCGTGCGGGCGCGCCTGGCGGAGATCGACGGGAAGGGCGGCGCGCGCGCGTGATCGGTGGCCGCGTCGTCCTGGCAACTGCGACAGCCGGCCGGCGGTCAGCCTGGCCGCTGGACCGCGCCTGCTAAAGTTTCTGCAAACTCCGAACGCCTGCTCATGAGCCTCCTGCAACGTGTTTCCGTGCTGCTGCTGTGCCTTGTGAATTCCACCGCCGCGATGGCGGCCGAGTACATGGCTCCCCCGTCCGGTTCGGGTCCGGCCGTGGTGGTCATTTCCGGGGCGAGCGGCACCGCGGCCTACCGGTGGTATGCGCGTGATGTGGCCAAGCTCGGCTACTCGGTGGCCCTGGTCGCCGGCTGGCAGATCTGCGCGGCCAGCTCGGGCAGTTGCTCCAGGTCGAACGAGGACTCGGCGGCCAACCTGAAGGCGACCATCGAGGAGCTGCAAGGCAATCCGCGCACCGCACCCGGCAAGGTGGTGGTCATCGGCTTTTCCCTGGGCGGCGGTGGGGCGCTGGTGCACGCCGCGCCGTTGTCTGAGGCCGTGGCCGGTGTCGTGGCCTACTACCCGAGCATCACGCGCCTGCCGGATCTGAACGGCGCAGCGGCGCGTGTCGCCGTGCCGACGTTGCTGCTCAGCGGCGAGCAGGACAGGTACTTCAACTGCTGCCTGATCGAGTCGATGCGGGCGTTCGAGGCCGGGGTGCGCGCCAAATCGGTACCAGTGGAGCTGGTCGCGTATCCGCAGGCCGACCATGCCTTCAACCTCGACGGACCCAAGCATCGCCCTGAGGAGACCGCAGACGCCTGGCAGCGCACCCAGGCGCTTCTGGCACGGGTGCTGCCATTGAAGTGAGGGGCCCGGCGCAGGCACCGCGACCTCGCGCCTTCATCAGACTCCCGCAACCACGCTGTCAGCAGCCCCCACGCAGACT
>CBFGPV010000293.1:0-2755 GCA_965650765.1 uncultured Burkholderiales bacterium | reverse complement strand
AGCGAGCCGATGTCGTGCTCGGCCATGGTTCTGAGCGCATCGCCCAGCGCTTGCTCGGGCACCACGGTGAACAAGGTGCCGCCCTTGACGCGAAGGATGTCACTGACTTTCATGGGGCCCTCCTGGTGCGATGCGCTGTGCCTGTGGACGTGCCCGGCATGCTGATGCCCGGGCGACAGTTCGAGGCTTCAATATAGCCCACAATGCCGAGGCACAGACGCGCTCGGTAACCCTTTGTCCCAACCGAAGCTTGCGTCACGACAAGACCAGGAGACCCTGTATGCCCGGCTATTCCGACCCCGGCTTCGACACGCTCGCGCTGCATGCCGGCAGCGCGCCCGACCCCACCACCGGGGCGCGTGCGGTGCCGATCCACCTGTCCACCTCGTTCGTGTTCAACGACAGCGACCATGCCGCCGCGCTGTTCAACATGGAGCGTTCCGGCCACGTCTACTCGCGCATCTCCAACCCGACCACGGCAGTGCTCGAAGAGCGCGTGGCCGCACTCGAAGGGGGCGTGGGCGCCATTGCCACCAGCAGCGGCCAGGCCGCGTTGCACCTGGCAGTGGCCACGCTGATGGGTGCCGGCTCGCACATCGTCGCCAGCTCGGCCCTGTACGGCGGCTCGCACAACCTGCTGCACTACACGCTGGCCCGTTTCGGGATTTCGACCACCTTCGTCAAACCGGGCGACATCGACGCCTGGCGGGCGGCCGTGCGGCCCGAGACGCGGCTGTTCTTCGGCGAGACGCTGGGCAACCCCGGCCTGGACGTGCTGGACATCCCGACCATCAGCGCCATCGCGCACGAACACGGCATCCCGCTGCTGGTGGACTCGACCTTCACCTCGCCGGTGCTGATGCGCCCCTTCGATCACGGCGCCGACCTCGTCTACCACTCGGCCACCAAGTTCCTGTCCGGGCACGGCACGGTGATCGGGGGGGTGCTGGTGGACAGCGGACGCTTCGACTGGGAGGCCTCCGGCCGATTCCCCGAGCTGACCCAGCCGTATGCCGGCTTCCACAACATGGTCTTCAGCGAGGAAAGCACGGTGGGCGCCTTCCTGCTGCGCGCGCGCCGTGAAGGCCTGCGCGACTTCGGCGCGTGCATGAGCCCGCACACGGCCTGGCTGATCCTGCAGGGCATCGAGACCCTGTCGATGCGCATGGAGCGGCACGTGGCCAATGCGCGCCGCATCGTCGAGTTCCTGGCCAGCCACCCGATGGTCGAGCGCGTGGGCTACCCCGAGCTGCCTGGCCACCCCAGCCATGAACTGGCGGCCCGGCTGCTGCCGCGCGGCTGTGGCTCGGTCTTCAGTTTCGACATGAAGGGCAACCGCGCCCAGGGCCGCCGTTTCATCGAGACGCTGAAGGTCTTCTCCCACCTGGCCAATGTGGGCGACTGCCGCTCGCTGGTGATCCACCCGGCGTCGACCACGCACTTCCGCATGGACGACGCCGCCCTCGCCCAGGCGGGCATCACCCAGGGCACGATCCGCCTGTCGATCGGACTGGAGGATGCCGCCGACCTGATCGACGATCTCACGCGCGCGCTGAAGGCCGCCGAAAAGCTGGGAGCTGCCTGATGAAGCTCATGATCGACGGCCGCGAGGCCTATGCCTACACCGGCGGCAAACCCTTCGACCCGGCCCTGCCGACGGTGGTGATGATCCACGGCGCACTGCACGACCACAGCGTGTGGGCACTGCAAAGCCGCTACCTTGCGCATCACGGCCACAGCGTGCTGTGCGTGGACCTGCCAGGCCACGGACGCAGCGCCGGCCCCGCGCTGCCTGACGTCGAATCCAACGCACAGTGGGTGGTGGCGCTGCTGCAGGCCGCTGGCGCCCGGCACAGCGCACTGATCGGCCACAGCATGGGGTCGCTGATCGCCCTGGAAGCCGCCGCGCGCCTGGGCGAGGCAGCCAGCCACCTGCTGATGGTCGGCACGGCCTATCCGATGAAGGTGTCGGCCGCCCTGCTGGAGACGTCCGCCCGTGACCCGCTGAAGGCGATCGACATGGTGAACGCCTTTTCGATCTCGTCGCTGGCGTCCAAGCCCTCGGCACCTGCGCCGGGCTTCTGGCTGCACGGCGGCAACCGCGCGCTGATGCGCCGCGTGCAGGCCGACCACGCCGCCCGCCAGGCCGGCGCGAACCTCTTTTTCCATGATTTCAGCGTGTGCAACGCCTATGCGCGCGGCATGGAGGCTGCCGCCGCGGTGCAGTGCCCGGTGATGCTGCTGCTGGGCGAACGCGACCAGATGACCTCGCCCAAGGGCACGGCCGAGCTGGCGCGTGCGCTGCGGGCCGATGTGCGCACGGTGCCGGCCGGGCATACCCTGATGCTGGAAGCGCCCGATGCGGTGTTGAATGAAATGTCGGCCTTCCTGCGGGTGCGCCCGCCCCAGCCAGCATGAACACATCCACTCCCGCCCCGGGGCGTCACGCCACGGCGGCTGAACTCAAGGCGCTGCACAGCTTCGCCGAGTTCTATCCGATCTACCTCAGCGAACACAGCAACCGCACCTGCCGGCGGCTGCACTTCGTGGGGTCGACGCTGTCGCTCGCCTGCCTGGTGGCGCTGGTGACCACCGGCCAGTGGTGGTTCCTGCCCGCCGGGCTGCTGTGCGGCTACGGGTTCGCCTGGATCGGCCATTTCGGCTTCGAGAAGAACAAGCCCGCCTCGTTCAGCCGCCCGCTCTACAGCTTCATGGGCGACTGGGTCATGTACAAGGACATCTGGACCGGGCGCAT
>CBFGPV010000292.1:0-2888 GCA_965650765.1 uncultured Burkholderiales bacterium | reverse complement strand
GAGATCAGGTCTTGGGCAGCGTGACACCGCGCTGCCCCTGGTACTTGCCGCCACGGTCCTTGTAGCTGGTCTCGCAGACCTCGTCGCTCTCGAAGAACAGCACCTGCGCACAGCCCTCGCCCGCGTAGATCTTGGCCGGCAGCGGGGTGGTGTTGCTGAACTCGAGCGTCACGTAACCTTCCCACTCGGGCTCGAAGGGGGTCACGTTGACGATGATGCCGCAGCGGGCATAGGTGCTCTTGCCCAGGCAGATCGTCAGCACATTGCGCGGGATGCGGAAGTACTCGACGGTACGTGCCAGCGCAAAGCTGTTGGGCGGGATGATGCAGACGTCGGACTCGATGTCGACGAAGCTCTTTTCATCGAAGTTCTTCGGGTCGACGACCGTGCTGTGGATGTTGGTGAAGACCTTGAACTCCGGCGCGCAGCGGATGTCGTACCCGTAGCTGCTGGTGCCGTAGCTGACGATCTTGTGGCCGTCCGGTGCAAAGCGCACCTGGCCCGGCTCGAACGGCTCGATCATGCCGTGCTGCTCGGCCATGCGACGGATCCACTTGTCGGACTTGATGCTCATGAGGGTTCCTGGAAGTTGCCCGCATTTTAGGCAAGGCCGGCCGCTGCCCTGAGCGCCTGGGGGTCCAGCACCTCGATGCGCCCATAGCTCAGGCCGATCACACCGTGCTGCTCCAGGTGGCGCAGCACCTTGTTCACGCTCTGGCGCGACACGCCCAGCATCAGTGCGAGCTGGTCCTGCGGCAGCCGGATCAGGCGGCGCGGCGGCTGCAACTGCATGTCGTGGCCATGGATGGCCAGCCACAGGCGCTTGGCCAGGCGTTGCTCCAGCGGCAGGTGCGTGATGTCCTCGAGCACTGAAAACGCCACCCGCAGCTTCGCGCAGGCCAGCCGGGCCACGTCACGCCAGTGCCGCGGGTGGGCGTCGAGCCAGTCGACCAGCACCGCACGCGGCACCACCAGCACCGAAGCCTCGCCGTCGGCCATCGCGTCGTGGGTGCGCGGCAGGCCGTCGATCATCGAGATCTCGCCGAACCACTGGTAGGGCTCCAGGTAGGCCAGCAGGGTCTGGCTGCCGTCGGCCTGCACCGAGCCGGCATGCACCGCCCCCGCGGTGACGCAGCACAGCCCGTCGGCCACGTCCCCCCGCTCGAACAGGCGCTCGCCATCGGCCAGGTGCCACACGCGCGACTGGGCGACCAGCATGTCCTGCAGCGCCGGGCCGCACGAGCCGAACCACGCATGCGTGCGCAAGGCGTCCAGGAGCTGCGGTGGGGTGGGTTCGCTGCGGGTCACGCCAGGGTTAACCCGTGGAAAGTGGTCACGGGAGTGTCGGCATTTTGACAGTCGCCCCTGCACGGCGCGCCTAGGATTTGCATCAGATCAACACGCGGAGACACGACCATGCGCAATGCACAGCAGTTGCTGACTCAGTACGCCGCCTACCATCGCGACCGCCGCAACATCGCCACGCACTTCGTCGGCGTGCCGATGATCGTGCTGGGCGTGGCCACGCTGCTGTCGCGCCCCGGCTTCGAGTTCGCCGGCCTGGCCTGGACGCCCGCGTGGGTGGTTTTTGTCGCGTCGACCCTGTGGTATCTCACACGCCATCCGGTGCTGGGGGCCGCCACCAGCCTGATGGTCGGGGTGATGACCTGGCTGGGCCAGCAGGCTGCAGCGCAGGACACCCTGGTGTGGCTGGGCACCGGCGTGGGGATGTTCGTGGTGGGCTGGGTGATCCAGTTCATCGGCCACTACTACGAGGGTCGCAAGCCGGCGTTTGTCGACGATCTGGTCGGGTTGCTGGTCGGCCCGATGTTCGTGGTGGCCGAATGGATGTTCGCGCTGGGCTGGAACCGCCCGCTGCTGGCCGCCATCGAGCGCGAGGTGGGCCCCACCGTGATCCGCGACCTGCACGGCACCGCACGCACCTGAGCGGCGGCTGCGTCTGCGGAGCGGCGGCTGCCTCTGCAAAGCGGCGGCCGCCTCAGGTCGCTGGCGGCGCCAGCCCGGGCTCGGCCTCGAACCGAGCGTGGCCGGTGTACAGCAGGAAGTGCCGGTTGGTGCACCGGGCAAACAGCGCCATGCCCAGTTGCTCGGCCAGCCGGTGCCCCATCTCGGTGATGCCTGAGCGGGAGACCACGATGGCCACGCCCATCTGGGCCGCCTTGATGACCATCTCGCTGGTGAGGCGGCCCGTGGTGTAGAGCACCTTGTCGCGTCCGTCCACCCCTTCGAGCCACATCCACCCGGCGATCGCGTCCAGCGCGTTGTGGCGCCCGACGTCCTCGGTGAACAGCAGCAGTTCGCTGCCATCGAACAGCGCGCAGCCGTGCACCGAGCCAGCGCTCTTGTAGATGGTTTCATGGCGCCGCATCGCATCGAGCAGGCCGTACAGCGTGCCCTGCGAGATGCGGGTGTCGCCCAGGCGGACGGTGTCGAGCTCGTCCATCAGCCCGCCGAACACCGTGCCCTGGCCGCAGCCGGTGGTGACGATGCGCCGGGCTGTCCGGGCCTCGATGTCGGGCACACCGCCGCGCGTGGTGATGGCGCACGCGCCCACGTCCCAGTCGACCTGCACGCTGGCGATCTGCTCGATGCCGGGCACCAGGCGCTGGTTCTTCAGGTAGCCGAGCGCCAGCAGTTCGGGGTGGGCGCCCATGGTCATCAGCGTGACCAGCTCGCGTTTGTCGAGGTAGAGCGTGAGATCGCGCTCGGCCGGCATGTCCACCGTACGGCGCTCCCCATGTTCGTCGATCGCCGTGGTCGACTGGGTGAAGCGGGTGCTGGCCTGGCTCAGCACGGGTTGCAGGGTCGAGGTCATGCGGACATTGTGAACGCGGGGGGTGAAGCCCGGGAATCCCGGAAACAGAAAG
>CBFGPV010000291.1:0-2897 GCA_965650765.1 uncultured Burkholderiales bacterium | reverse complement strand
GTTTCCGCAACATGCACCACGGCAGCGCCTGATATTGGTCGGTTCTTGCACCAGCCTGGGCACCCGGGCGCTCAGGCCGTCGCGGCGGCCACCGTCTGTTCGATGGCGCCGAAGATCGACGCGCCGTCATGGCGCTTCATCTCGATGCGCACGGTGTCGCCAAAGTGCAGGTAGGGGGTTCTGGGCTCGCCGTGCTCCAGGGTGTCGAGCGCACGTTTCTCGACGATGCAGCTGTAGCCGCGGGCGCTGTCCTCGTGACTGACCGGGCCGGCGCCCACAATGGCGCCGGCGCCCACGCTGCGGGTGCGTGCCAGGTAGGCGATCAACTGGCCGAAGTGGAAGTGCATCGACGCCCCGGCATCGCACAGGCCGACCTTGCGGCCGTTCCAGATGCACTGCAGCGTGAGGTGCACCCGCCCGCCCTGCCATGCGTCACCCAGTTCGTCAGGGGTGACGGCCACCGGGCTGAAGGCGGCGCCCGGCTTGCTGTGCAGCGGACCGCAGCCGCGGGCCTGTTCCGGCCCGGCCAGGTGGCGCAGCGTGACGTCATTGGTCAGCATCAGCAGACGGACGTGCTCGAGCGCCTCCTGGGCGCCGGTGCCGACCGGCACGTCGCCGGTGATGGCGGCGATGCCGGCGTCGAAGTCGATGCCGAAGTCCTCGCTGGCCGCCACGATCTCGTCGCAGGGGCCCAGCAGCGTGTCGCTGCCGGCCTGGAACATCAGCGGCTCGGTCAGCCACGAGCCGGGCGGTTCGGCGCCGCGGGCCTGGTGCAGCCGCTGCACATGGGGGAGCCAGGCGGGGGCACTGACACGCTGGCAGGCCCGGGGCAACGGGGCCATGCAGCGGGCCGGGTCGAAGGCAAAGGGATGGCGGGCACGGCCCTGGTTGAGGGCCACGTACAGGTCCTGCAACTGTGGTGACATGAAGTTCCAGTCGTCAAGCACCTGTTGCAAGCGTGTGGCGATCCCGCTCGCATAATGGGCCGTACTCAGGTCATGCGACACCACGACGAGCTGGCCGTCGCGCGATCCGTCTTTGTAAGTGGCGAGCTTCATGCAATCTGTCCGTGTCCAGCGAGTGCGCGATTGTAGGCAGCCGCCCTGGCGCAGCCGGGGCGGGCTGTGCGCATCCGCGGTTGCGGTGGTGCTGCACATGGTGCTGGGCTGGCAGGCGGTCGCGGGCGGCGTGGTGGCGCCGACCGACACACCGCCGCCGGCACTGCTCACGCGCATCATCGTGCCGCAGCCCGATGCCGACGTCAGCGCGATCCCTGCCGTCGAAGCGCCCGCACCTGCCGCCGTCACCACGGCCCCACCCGCGGCCGCGCCGCGTGCGACGGACAACCGCGCGGCGGCACGCCCGCCGGTGCATCCAGCGCCCGCTGACCCCGCCGTGCCTGGGCCGGCTGCGGTGGCCGAAGCCGAACCGGTGCCCACCGACCTGATCGTGCCGGTCGTGGCAGACGCGCAGGCCCAGGCGGCCGCCGCACAGGCCGACATCGGCGACGACGGGCCGCCGGTGAAGGTGCCGCACTACCGCACCCGCGCGCCGGCGTCGGTGGTGCTGAACTACCGGCTGAGCCGGGGGCCGCTCGAAGGGCAGGGCGCCCTGGCCTGGGAACTCGACGGCGCCCGTTACCAGCTCAGGCTGTCCGGTGAGGTCGCCCTGTTCGGCACCGTGCTGACCCAGGTGAGCACGGGGGTGCTCGACCCCCATGGCCTGGCACCCACCCGTTACACCGACCAGCGGCGCGGCAAGGCAGCGCTGGCGGTGAACTTCCAGCGCGAGGCCGGCAAGATCAGCTTCTCGGGGCCCTCGCACGAATACGCGCTGGTCGATGGCGTGCAGGATCGCCTGAGCTGGATGGTGCAACTGGCCGCCATCGCCCAGGCCGACCCGAGCCGCATCCGGGCCACACGCAGCATCACGCTGGCGGTGGCCGGCCCGCGTGGCGACCTCGACACCTGGGTGTTTGTCAGTGACGGCCCCCAGAGCGTCGAGGTGGGCGGGCAGCCGGTCATGGCGACCAAGCTGGTGCGTCAGCCGCGCAAGCCGCGCGACACCGGGGTGGAGGTCTGGCTCGATCCGTCGCGCCAGTACCTGCCCGCGCGTGCCCGGCTGTCCGATGGCGGGCGCGAATCGCTTGACCTGCACCTGCAACCGTGAACTGGCACACTCAAGTGAGGGCGTGAGCGGCCGAAGAAGCTGACAGGCGGTCCGGATTCCGGGCGCACGCTGTCAGGCCGGTGGCTTGAAACTTGCGTGAGCGGACCCAGATCCAGTTCATCAGCGAGCCGGCGCCGTCGGCTCCAGCCAGGAGTACGGTTCGTGCAAATGCTCTACAACTCGGATCACTACGCCGTGGTCATGTTCGACGTACCCGCCAGTCCCGACGGCGGCCAGAGCCCGGAAGCCGGGACGCTGTCGCGCGGTGGTTACGAAATCGTGGACAAGTTCACCCGCAAGGAAATCTACATCGAGGGCTCGCTGGCTGAAAGTTTCAAGGAGGGCGTCGACGCCCTGATCGAAACCAGCCCGTCTGTCGAGGAGATCGACGAATACCTCGATCGCTTCTCCTTCCTGATGCAGCAGCCGGTCGTGCTGCACTGACACCGGGGCGACGAGGGCACCTGCGTTCGAGGTCAAGCCCTGTTCATGGGGCGGTGTGCGGTGGACCACCCGGTTGCCATGCCGGGGCTTGGCTCCCTCTCCCGCCTGCGGGAGAGGGTTGGGGAGAGGGCACAAGTCCCCGAGTCACCTCAACCCCCATCCCCGAGGCGATGCGCAGCGAGCCGAGCGGTATTGCCCCGTCTGTGGCGCCGAGGAGCGCAGCGGCTGAAAGGTCGCCCCGCGCCCAGCGCGGGGCTGGCGAGGACTGTTTGAGCACCGTTTGG
>CBFGPV010000290.1:0-2899 GCA_965650765.1 uncultured Burkholderiales bacterium | reverse complement strand
TCCATTCAGCGGATCCCCCCTCACTCCACCGTCACCGACTTCGCCAGATTCCGCGGCTTGTCCACATCCGTCCCCCGCGCACACGCGGTGTGATACGCCAGCAGCTGCAGCGGCACCACGTGCAGGATGGGTGACAGCGGGCCGTAGTGCTCGGGCATGCGGATCACGTGGATGCCGGGCTCGCTCTCGATGTGGGTGTCGGCATCGGCAAACACGAACAGCTCGCCGCCGCGGGCGCGCACTTCCTGCAGGTTGCTCTTGAGCTTTTCGAGCAGGGTGTCGTTGGGGGCGACGGTGACCACCGGCATCTCGCTGGTGACGAGCGCCAGCGGGCCGTGCTTGAGCTCGCCGGCGGGGTAGGCCTCGGCGTGGATGTAGCTGATCTCCTTGAGCTTGAGCGCCCCTTCGAGTGCGATCGGGTAGTGCAGGCCGCGGCCCAGGAACAGGGCGTTTTCCTTGCGCGCAAACTCCTCGGACCAGGCAATGACCTGGGGCTCCAGGGCCAGCACGGCCTGCAGCGCCACGGGCAGGTGGCGCATGGCCTTCAGGTGCCGCGCTTCCTCGTCCTCGCTCAGGTGACCGCGCACCTGGGCCAGCGCCAGGGTCAGCAGGAACAGGCCGGCGAGCTGGGTGGTGAAGGCCTTGGTCGAGGCCACGCCGATCTCGACGCCGGCGCGGGTGATGTAGGCCAGTTTGCACTCACGCACCATGGCGCTGGTGGCCACGTTGCAGATAGTCAGCGTGTGGGGCATGCCCAGGCTGCGGGCGTGCTTCAGCGCGGCCAGGGTGTCGGCCGTTTCACCGGACTGGCTGATGGTGACCACCAGGGTCCGGGGGTTGGGCACGCTGTCGCGGTAGCGGTACTCGCTGGCAATCTCGACACTGGTGGGGATGCGGGCGATGCTCTCGAGCCAGTATTTGGCGACCGAGCCCGAGTAGTAGCTGGTGCCGCAGGCCAGGATCAGCACCTGGTCGATCTCCTTGAAGACGCTGTAGGCGCCGTCACCGAACAGCTCGGGGGTGATCGCATGCACGCCGTCGAGCGTGTCGGCAATGGCGCGCGGCTGCTCGAAGATTTCCTTTTGCATGTAGTGCCGGTACGGGCCCAGCTCGGCCGCGCCGGTGTGCGCGTGCACCGTGCGCACCGGGCGCTCGACGCGATCATGGCGGCCGGTGGCCTCACCCGCCGGGCGCGCTTCGATCCAGTACTTGCCAAGCTGAAGGTCGACCACGTCGCCCTCTTCGAGGTAGACGATCTGATCGGTCACACCGGCCAGGGCCATGGCGTCAGACGCGAGGAAGTTCTCGCCCACGCCCTCCTTGTTGCCCACACCCAGCACCAGCGGCGAGCCTTCGCGCGCACCGACGACCCGGTGCGGCTCGTCGCGGCAGAACACGGCAATCGCATAGGCTCCCTTGAGCCGCCCGGTGGCCTGCTTGACCGCGTCGAACAGATCGCCGGCGTAGAGGTGGTCGACCAGGTGGGCGATCACCTCGGTGTCGGTCTGGCTGGTGAACTCATAGCCCCGCGCCTTCAGCTCGGCGCGCAGTTCGTCGTGGTTCTCGATGATGCCGTTGTGCACCAGCGCGATCCGCCCGTTGCGTGATGTCGCGGCCGAGCTGCCCACCCCATGCGAGAAGTGTGGATGCGCGTTGTGCACGGCCGGCGCACCGTGTGTGGCCCAGCGCGTGTGCGCGATGCCGGTACCGCCCTGCACCCCGTCGTGGACGACCTGGGTGTCGAGCTCGGCCACCCGGGCCGTGCTGCGGGCCCGCCGCAACTCGCCGTCTTGATGCACGGCCACGCCGCAGGAGTCATAGCCACGGTACTCCAGGCGCTTCAGGCCTTCGATCAGGATGGGAACGATGTTGCGCTGGCTGACCGCGCCGACGATGCCACACATGGAGGCTCCAGTTGGGTTGTGATGGATGGCATGGTAGGAAGATCAGCAAGAACTTTTCTTGCGCATTTTGGTGATTCTTGAACTTTTCTTCCCACTAACCCCGATCATGCAAGATACTTTCTACATCCATGATTGTTTGAGCGAATTCGTCATGAACCCCCCTCATCTGGATGCCCTGGACTGGCGCCTGCTCGACCATCTGCAACACGATGCCGGCCTGAGCAACCAGGCACTGGCCGAACGGGTGCATGTGTCGCCGGCCACCTGCCTGCGCCGCGTGAAGCGGCTGGAGGACGCCGGCCTGATCGAACGGCGCGTGGCCCTGCTGTCCCCCGACCGGCTGGGCGCGGGCCTCACGGCCATCGTCGAGGTCACGCTGGACCATCAGGCCGCTGAACGGCTCGACGCCTTCGAGGCAAGGGCGGTCGCCGAACCGGCGGTCCAGCAGTGCTACCGCACCGGCAGCGGGCCGGACTTCGTGCTCATCACCCATGTGCGCGACATGGACGGCTACCACGCGCTGGTGCAGCGGCTGCTCACGAGCGACGTGAACGTGCGCAACGTGAAGAGCTATTTCTCGATCAAGCGGGCGAAGTTCGAGCCGGCGATGGCCTTGCCCGGGGTCGGCAACAAGGGCATGAGTTGAGGCGCTGACGCGCGCGGCAGTGGGTGCGGTGCAACCGGCGTCACACCCCGTAACCAGCACTGGGAAGCATACTAGCTAGGCAAGCCCGGGCAGGGCTGCCACGATGTCCGCCACAAACACAACGGACACTCAGGGAGTCCTGCTCATGCTCAACCCCATCGCCACGGCGGGGTCGGCCGGGGTGCGCGCGTTCATGGATGCCGCACCGCTGGACGAGGCCTTGCTCCATGGCTCGGCCGACCCGTCGGCTGACGTCTCGGCCAGTCATCACACCGACACAACCGCCCACGCGCTGCCGGGCACAAGCCTGGCGCAGCTTGCCGCCCAGATGCCGCCCGGCCTGTTCGAG
>CBFGPV010000289.1:0-3002 GCA_965650765.1 uncultured Burkholderiales bacterium | reverse complement strand
GGCGAGGGAGCAGGAGCTTCCGGTGAGTCATGGCGCACACTGCCTCCCTCAGCACGACGCGCACCACGCGCCGCGGAGTGATCGTCAGATCGGCAGCATCGTCGTGTTTTTCACTTCTTCCATCACCGCATAGGTGTGCGTCTCACGCACCCCCGGCAGCGCCCAGACGACGGTGCCGATCAGCTCGCGGTAGGCCTGCATGTCGGCCACGCGGGTCTTGATGAGGTAGTCGAAGCCCCCGGCCACCAGGTGGCATTCGAGGATTTCGGGGCGTGACTGCACGGCGGCCTTGAAGGCGTTCATCACGTCGGGGGTGGTGCGGTCGAGCACCACCTCGACGAACACCATCATGCCGGCGCTGAGCTTGAGCGGGTTCAGCCGCGCTTCATAGCCCAGGATGTAGCCGTCCCGCGTGAGCCGTTTGACGCGCTCGAGCACGGCCGTCGGAGACAGGTGCACTGCCTCGGCGAGCTTGAGGTTGGCGATGCGCCCGTCGGCCTGAAGGACACGCAGGATCTTGCGATCGATCTTGTCCAGGCCCTTGGGGTCTTCTTCGATGTCCTTCATGCTTGATTATTCTCCGCCTCGCTCTACCAAGCTGGTGACTCATGCTAGGGGTTTGTCGGTTCGCTAGCAAGTTATGCAATACCCTAAGTCATGGGCCGCACCAAGTCAGGGCTTGAAGCCGGCCCCGGCGGTATGCTGTGGTGCGTGCGCGGCCCGCCAGCGCTTGTCCTGCCCCGCTCTGGGGCCTCAGCCGCCTGCGCGCGCATCGAATTCCCTGCCGAAGGACCTGCCATGACCCCCCCCGTTCAATCCCGCTGGATCCCGATTGCCGCCGACGACGGCGGCCAGTACGAGGCGATGCTGAGCCTGCCGCCGGCCGGCCGCGGGCCGGGGCTGGTGCTGTTCCAGGAGATCTTCGGCGTCAATCGCCACATCCAGGCGGTGGCCGAGCAGTACGCGCTGGCCGGATTCGTCGTGCTGACCCCCGACGTGTTCTGGCGTCAGGCGCCTCGGGTCGAGCTGGGCTACGAAGGCGCGGACCGGGAGCGCGCGCTGCAGCTCATGCAGGGGGCCGACCGCGCTGCCGTGGCGCGCGACATCCTCACCAGCGTGGCCGCGCTGCGCCAGCGGCCCGAGCTGCGCGGCGGCATCGGCGCCTTCGGCTACTGCATGGGTGGCCGGCTGGCCTACCAGGCGGCCGCCACGGCGGGGGTGGATGCGGCGGTGGCCTACTACGGCGGCGGCATCCAGGACCAGCTCGATCTGGTGTCGGGCATCCGCTGCCCGATCCAGCTGCACTACGGCGAGACCGACACCCACATCCCGCTGGCGGCGGTCGAGCGGGTGCGCGCCGCGCTGGGTGCGCGCGCAGAAGTGCATGTGCATGCCGGCGCCGGGCACGGCTTCAATTGCTGGGACCGCGCCTCCTATCATCCTGCTGCTGCCGCACGGGCTTTCGCCAGTGCGCTGACGCTGTTTTCCGCGACCCTGTTCACCGACCCCCATCTCACGATCACGACATGAGCAACTCCTCCATCCTGGCCTTCATCGGCGGCGGCAACATGGCCTCGGCCATCATCGGCGGGCTGATCCGCGCCGGCCATGCGCCGGCCGACATTCTGGTCGTGGAGCCATTTGCGCCCCAGCGCGAACGTCTGCTGGCCGACCACGGCGTGACGGCCCGTGAGGCGGCCGGGCCCGAACTGGCACGCGCCGGCCTGGTGGTCTGGGCCGTCAAGCCGCAGCTGTTCGGCGAAGCGGCAGCACCGTGTGCGGCCCACGTCGGCGGGGCGCTGCACCTGAGCGTGATGGCCGGCATCCGCACCGACGCCCTGCGCGCCGCCACCGGCAGTGCCCGGGTGGTGCGCGCCATGCCCAACACGCCGGCCCTGATCGGCATGGGCATATCAGGCCTGTGTGCCAGCGACGCCGTGTCGGCTGACGAGCGCCACCGCATCGAGCAATTGCTGGCCCCCACCGGGCAGACGCTGTGGGTCGACCACGAGGCCGATCTCGATGCGGTGACGGCAGTGTCGGGCTCGGGGCCGGCCTACGTCTTTTATGTGATCGAGGCGCTGATCGAGTCGGCCACGGCCATGGGCCTGAGCCCTGAGCAGGGGCGCCGCCTGGCGCTGGCCACCTTTGCGGGTGCCACCGAGCTGGCCAGCCGCTCGGACGAACCGCCGCAGGTGCTGCGTGACCGCGTGACCTCCCGGGGAGGCACCACGTTTGCTGCCCTCAGCTCGCTCGAACGCGACGGTGTGAAGCCCGCGTTCGTGCGGGCGCTTGCCGCAGCCCGTGAACGGGCTCGTGAACTGGGCGATGAATTTGGCGCCTGAAGGCAGCAAGATCGCGTGAGTTGGGGCATGTCGCAGCGCAGCATGAGGCCGGCTCGCTGGGGTCATGCAAAGCTTGCATAGGTGTTGGTGACAAATTCGGCGGCCACAGGCATACAGTGCGGCCCGAGCAGGTGCTCGTGTTGCCATGAGCCCGCGAGACCTGCTCGTCCGCCACAAGGAACACGCCATGAGCACCCCGAATCCGCAACCGTTTTCCGGCCTGTCTTACGTCTCGCCGGCTCCCAACAGCCCGTGGGGCACCTACCTGTCGCAGGTCGACCGGGTGATCCCCTACCTCGGCCCGCTGGCCAAGTGGGCTGAAACCCTCAAGCACCCCAAGCGGGCGCTGATCGTCGACATCCCCATCGAGATGGACGACGGCACGGTGCGGCACTTCGAGGGCTTCCGCGTGCAGCACAACCTGTCGCGCGGCCCCGGCAAGGGCGGTGTGCGTTACCACCCGGACGTGACGCTCGAAGAGGTCATGGCCCTGTCGGCCTGGATGACGGTGAAGAACGCCGCGGTCAACCTGCCCTACGGCGGCGCCAAGGGCGGCATCCGTGTCGATCCCAAGCTGCTGAGCCAGAAGGAGCTCGAGAAGATCACCCGCCGCTACACCAGCGAGATCGGCATCATCATCGGCCCGCAGCAGGACAT
>CBFGPV010000288.1:0-3062 GCA_965650765.1 uncultured Burkholderiales bacterium | reverse complement strand
CGCACTTGCCTTCGTTGTACAGCGCCAGGATCTCGTTGAAGCTGTTGGCCGACGACCCGGGCGGGCCGTACTTCTTCAGCAGGTCGACATAAAAGCTCACCGCGTCCTTCCAGGGCTTGCTCTCCAGCTGGGGCTTCCAGCTCATGTCGAACCACTGGCCGCCGAAACTGTTGACCATGGTCGACAGGAAGGCCATGTTGTCGCCCCAGCCCGGCTTGCCGCGCAGGCAGATGCCGTACACGCCGGCCTTGGGGTCGTGGATCTTCGATGCAGCGTCGCGCACCTGCTCCCAGGTGGGCCGCTCGGGGAAGCTCACGCCGGCCTTGTCGGTCAGGTCCTTGCGGTACATCAGCATCGAGCTTTCGCCGTAGAACGGGGCGGCGTACAGCTTGCCGTTGGCCGACAGGCCATCGCGCATGGCCGGCAGCAGGTCGTCCACGTCATAGTCGGCCGAGGGCTTGATCTCGTTGAGCCAGCCCTTCTTGCCCCAGATCGGCGTTTCGTACATGCCGATGGTCATCACGTCGAACTGACCGCCCTTGGTGGCGATGTCGGTCGTCACGCGCTGGCGCAGCACGCCTTCCTCAAGCGTGACCCACTTCACCTTGATGTCGGGATGGGCCCGTTCGAAATGCGGCGTGAGCTTCTGCATCTCGATCATGTGGCCGTTGTTGACCGTGGCAATCACGATCTCGGTGGCAGCGTGGGCGCCGGCTGCGAGGCCCAGCGCCAGGCCCAGGGCCAGCGGGGTCTTCAGTGTCATGGCTTGTCTCCTGGTCTTCGATGAGGTTCGAACAGTGCGCCGCGGTATAGGCGACGACGGTGCAACGATAGGGCCAGGGAACCCCGGGGTTCGATACCTTCACGGCCTCGACCTGTACGCAATTGCATCGAATCATCAGGGTTTTCCCCTTGGTGACGCGATTGAGTACCGATCTGCAGCTCGCACGGCGTGATTCAGGGTTGCTGGAATGTGCGGATGCCGCGCGCGGGTGCCGGCAGTACCATCGCCCGCATGACCCTGGTGCGCGCCCTCGAACCCCTGCAGTTGCCGTCCGATCTGCCGCGCGATGCCCGCAGCGTGCTGGAACTGGCGGCGCGTTCGATGTTCCAGCTGTTTGCCGAAACGGCCGAGGGGATGATGGTGGTCGACCGCCATGGCCAGGTGGTCTGGATCAGCGAGGGCTACAAGCAGTTCCTGCCGGCGCTGGGGTTCGAGCGCGAGTCGGAATTCATCGGGCACTCGGTCGACGAGGTCGTGCCCAATACGCTGATGCGCTCGGTGCTGGAGTCCGGCCGGGCCATCCTGGTCGACCTGCTGACCAACAAGGCCGGCACCTTCCTGGTCAGCCGCATCCCGCTGCGCGACGAGGCCGGGCTGGTCATCGGTGCGCTGGGCATGGTGCTGATGGCCCACCCCGAAAGCACGATGCAGCCGCTGATGAAGAAGTTCTCGCGCCTGCAGAACGAACTCGACGATGCCCGCAAGCAGCTGGCCGAGCAGCGCCGGCCGAAGTACACCTTCGCCAGCTTCATCGGCACCAGCCCGCCGGTGATGGAGGTCAAGCGGCAGGCCCGCCGTGTGGCCCAGACCGACAGCACCGTGCTGCTGCTCGGCGAGACCGGCACCGGCAAGGAGCTGCTGGCCCATGCCATCCATGCGGCCTCGGCGCGCGCGGGGCGCGCCTTCATCGGCGTGAACATCGCCGCCGTGCCCGAGACCCTGCTGGAGGCCGAGTTCTTCGGCGTGGCCCCCGGCGCCTACACCGGGGCGGACCGCAAGGGGCGAGACGGCAAGTTCAAGCTGGCCGACGGCGGCACCCTGTTCCTCGACGAGATCGGCGACATGCCGGCGTCGCTGCAGGCCAAGCTGCTGCGTGCGCTGCAGGAGCAGGAGATCGAGCCGCTGGGCTCGAACCAGGTCATCAAGGTCGATGTGCGTGTCATTGCGGCCACCAGCCGCGACCTGTCCGCGCTGGTGGCCGAAGGGCGCTTCCGCGAAGACCTGTACTACCGGCTCAACGTCGTGCCGATCCGCCTGCCGGCGCTGCGCGAGCGGCTCAGCGACCTGGAAGCCTTGGTCGAGTCGCTCGAGGACGACATCTCCCGGCGCAGCGGCATGCCGCACCGCGAGGTGGCGCCCAGCGCCTTCACCATCCTGCGCTCGTACCCGTGGCGCGGCAACATCCGCGAACTGCGCAATGTGCTCGAACAGGTGACGATGCTCACCGACGACCTGCGCCTGGAGGCGCGTCACTTCATGCAGGTGCTGCCGCGTGGCGAAACGCTCGTCGCGCAGGGGCCTGCACCGGCCGATGCCGACGACGCTCCGGCCGAGGCCCTCGCCGCCCCGGTGCGTCCGCTTGCGCAGGCGGTGGCCGAGCTCGAGCGCGAGTCCATCCTGGCCGCACTGCGTGCCACCGGCGGCAACAAGGTGGCGGCGGCGCGCATGCTGCAGATCTCGCGTGCCAAGCTCTACGAAAAGCTCGCCGCCTGGGCAGCGCAGGACGCCGCCTCGACCGCGCCGTGAGTGTTCGAACTTCAGACACATGTCTGAAGTTCAGACTCGTTCCCCGGGAAAACACTGTCTGATCGTCAGACACTGCGGCCGGCCCGCGAACTCGGCGTTTACCCGCATGAACGCCGAAAAATCATTGTGAATCAATGGCTTGTCCTGGAGTGGCTGGCCTGGCACGACACTTGCCAATCTGGTGCATCCGCCGGGCGTTGAGCAACGACCGGGCGGGCGAGATCGGGGCGGCTGAACCGCCCTGCCGACCACCACTGGAGACACCATGACCGCGAACACTGTCCGTCGCGCCCTTGTTGGCATCGCCGCCACCGCCCTGGCCACCGCATCGGGTCTGGCCTTTGCCCAGGGCCAGGAAATCCGCATCGCCCACATCTACAGCAAGACGGGGCCGCTCGAGGCCTACGGCAAGCAGACCGCCACCGGCTTCATGATGGGCCTGGAATACGCCACCAACGGCACGATGACCGTGGCCGGCAAGAAGATCGTCGTGATCGAGAAGGACGACCAGGGCAAGCCCGACCTGGGCAAG
>CBFGPV010000287.1:0-3069 GCA_965650765.1 uncultured Burkholderiales bacterium | reverse complement strand
GGCAAGGCGTTTTTCGGCTCCACCATCGACCTGCTGCGGCTGCGCGAAAGCGAGATCGCCCAGATCGGCATCGGCCGCAAGTTCCAGAAGCCCACGGTGTACGAGCAGCTCAGCGTGTTCGAGAACCTGGAGCTGGCGCTCAAGGCCGATCGGCGGGTGCGTGCGTCGCTGTTCTCGCGGCTGAGCGGCGAGCAGCTCGACCGCATCGGCGAGATCCTTGCGCTCATCCACCTGCGCGACAGTGCCCAGCGCACCGCCGGCCTGCTGTCGCACGGGCAGAAGCAGTGGCTGGAGATCGGCATGCTGCTGATGCAGGACCCGAAGCTGCTGCTGCTCGATGAACCGGTGGCCGGCATGACCGACGAAGAGACCGAACGCACCGCCGAGCTGTTCCTGTCGCTCGAGGGCAATCACTCGCTGGTGGTGGTCGAGCACGACATGAAGTTCATCGACGACCTCACCCGCGACAACCCGAAAAAGAAAGTCACGGTGCTGCACGAGGGCAGCGTGCTGGCCGAAGGCCCGCTGGCCGAGGTGCAGGCCAACGACAAGGTGGTCGAGGTCTACCTCGGGCGGTGATGTCGGCCCTGCGCCCGTCGCCCTGCGTTTCGAGACATGCGATTGAAAGAGTGAACCATGCTGAAAGTCGAAGGCGTCAACCAGTACTACGGCGGCTCGCACATCCTGCGCGATGTGGCCTTCGAGGCCCGGCTCGGCGAGGTCACCGTGGTGCTGGGCCGCAACGGCGTGGGCAAGACCACGCTGCTCAAGAGCCTGATGGGGGTCGTGCCGATCAAGACCGGGACCGTGCTGCTCGATGGCCAGCCGATCACCAACGACACCCCCTACGAGCGGGTGCGCAAGGGTGTGGGTTACGTGCCGCAGGGTCGCGAGATCTTCGGCCGGCTCACGGTGGAAGAAAACCTGCGCATGGGTCTGGCCTACAAGAGCGGTCGCACGCCGATACCGGCCGAGCTGTTCGAGCTGTTCCCGGTGTTGAAACAGATGATTCATCGGCGCGGGGGGGACCTCTCCGGCGGGCAGCAACAGCAGCTGGCGATCGCGCGGGCGCTTGCGGCCGGGCCCAAGCTGCTGATCCTGGACGAACCCACCGAGGGCATCCAGCCGTCGATCATCAAGGACATCGGCCGCGTGATCCGCATGCTGGCCGATCGCAAGACCATGGCCATCGTGCTGGTCGAGCAGTACTACGACTTTGCCGCCGAACTGGCCGACCAGTACCTGGTGATGGAACGCGGCGAGGTGGTGCAGCGGGGACGCGGCCAGGACATGGAATCTGACGGCGTGCGCCAGCGCATGTCGATCTGAGTCCGCCCGGCCGGGCGGGGTCCAGGCCAGTCGGGGTTTGAAACAAATGCTTCATGAGGCATAGAATGATCCAAACAATGTTTCAGACCCGTGACCCCGCGCCAAGTCCACGCCCTGATCGACCAACGCTTCGACCAGCTCAGCCCTGAGCTGCAGCGCGCAGCACGCTGGGTGCGCCAGCACCCGGTCGAGCTGGGCATGCAGTCCATGCGCCGCTGTGCGGCGCAGGCCGGTGTGGCCCCGGCCACAATGACCCGGCTGGCGCAGGCGCTTGCCTTCGATGGGTATGAGGCGCTGCGTGCTCCCTTCCGCAAGGCCCTGGCGGGGGCCGGGCGTGACAGCTACGTGCAGCGGGCGCAGGCCCAGCAGCGCTCGGGCGTCAGCGGTGCCGAGGCGATCGCGCCACTGAGCGAGGCTCAGCGCACCAACGTGATGTCGGTGGGCGAACTCAACCGCCCCGACGCCCTCGATGCGGCCGCCGACCTGCTGCTGGCCAGTCGCAGGGCGCTGTTCCTCGGCCTGCGCGCGAACTTTGGCGTGGCGCACCACCTGCACTACACCTATGGCCTGCTCGCCGACAACGGCACGCTCGCGCAGGACCTGGGCGGCGCACTGACCGACCAGATTGCCCAGTTGAGCCCGGCTGACCTGCTCGTGGCCATCAGCCAGTCGCCCTACACCCGCCAGACCGTCGATGCCGTCGAACAGGCCACGGCCCGCGGTGTGCCGGTGCTGGCCCTGACCGATGCCGCGCTGGCGCCGATTGCGCGGCGGGCGCAGCTGACGCTGCTGTTCCGTTGTGACTCCCCCTCGTTCTTCCAGTCGTCGATCGGCGCACTCGCGCTGGCCGAAGCCATCGTGGCCCGGGTGGCCGTGCGCGGCCAGGGGGCTGCGCTGGCTCGCCTGGCCGCCATGCAGTCCCACCTGCAATCGCGCCAGGTCTACTGGGAACGCCCCTCCAAGAAAGCCCGCTCATGAGCACCGACCCGACCAGCCACATCCTGCACCGCCAGTTCCACCAACGCCTGCCCCGTGCCGTGGCCGCCCAGGGCCTCACGATCACCGACGACCAGGGGCGCACCTACATCGATGCCTCGGGCGGGGCGGCCGTCTCGTGCCTGGGGCACGGCCACCCCGACGTGCTGGCGGCCATGCACGCACAGATCGACCGTGTGGCCTATGCCCACACCAGCTTCTTCACCACCGAGGTGGCCGAGGCCTTGGCCGATGACCTGGTGCAGCACGCCCCGCCGGGCATCAGCCATGCGTACTTCGTGTCAGGCGGGTCCGAGGCCGTCGAAGCGGCGCTGAAGATGGCGCGGCAGTATTTCGTCGAGATCGGCCAGCCCCAGCGCCGCCACTTCATCGCCCGACGGCAGAGCTACCACGGCAACACGCTGGGCGCACTGGCCGTGGGTGGCAATGCCTGGCGGCGCGCGCAGTTCGCGCCGCTGCTGATGGATGTGACCCATGTGTCGCCGTGCTACGCGTACCGCGACCGCGCTGCCGACGAGACCCCGGCCGCCTATGGCCAGCGCCTGGTGGCCGAACTGGCCGAGGCCATCGACCGCCTGGGCCCCGACAGCGTGATCGCGTTTGTGGCCGAGACCGTGGTCGGGGCCACGGCCGGCGCGCTCACGCCGGTGCCGGGTTACCTGCAGGGCGTGCGCGAGCTGTGCCACCGGCACGGCATCCTGCTGATCCTCGACGAAGTGATGTGCGGCATGGGCCGCACCGGCA
>CBFGPV010000286.1:0-3257 GCA_965650765.1 uncultured Burkholderiales bacterium | reverse complement strand
GGCTCTGCCCAGCAAGCACAGAACCAGGCCCCACGCTAGGATGCCCCGCATGCAAACGCGCCACTTCGCCCAGCTCCTGTGCCTGTCCGCCGTGTGGGGCGCCTCCTTCCCGCTGATCCGCGTCGCCGCCCCCGAGTTCGGTGCCGTGCCCATGGCCTGTCTGCGTTGCGCGCTGGCCGCGGTCGTGCTGACCGTGCTGATGCGCGTGACCCGCCAGGACTGGCCGGCGCGGGCTCACTGGCGCACGCTGGCAGCCGTCAGTGTGCTCACGGTGGTCACGCCATTCGTGCTTTTCAATGCCGCCGGCCTGGTGCTGCCGTCAGGTTACTCGGCGGTGCTCAACGCCACCGCGCCGATGTTCGGTGTGCTGGCCGGCTGGCAGATGGCCGGTGAGCGCCTGACCTGGCGCAAGGTGATCGGCTGTGTGTGCGGGCTGGTGGGCGTGTCCTTGCTGGTGGGGCTGGGGCCGGTGCCGCTGGACTGGCGCACCTTGTGGGCGGTGCTGGCCTGCGTGGCGGCGTCGGCCGCCTATGGGGTGGGCGCGGTGCTGATGAAACGCGCTGCCACGCGGCACGAACCGCTGCCGGCGTCGTCGGCGGTGCATGTGGTCGGGGCGGCCGGGCTGCTGCTGCCCGCGCTTGTCATCGGCTTGCCGGACGCGCAAGTGCCGGCCCGGGCGATCGTGGCGCTGCTGATCCTGGGGGGGTTCACCTCGGGGCTGATGTACTGGATCAGCATGCGGCTGCTGACCGAAATCCCGGCCAGCGCGGCCACCTCACCGGCCTTCATGATCCCGATGTTCGGGATCGCCTGGGGCGCGGTGTTCCTCGGTGAGCCGGTCACCTTGAGTCTGGTGCCCGGTGTGGCGCTGGTGCTGGCTGCCGCCGCGATGGTGACGGGGTTCCGGCCGCTGGCCTGGCTCGTGCGGCGCTGAGTGCCGCTCAGCGCGAGCCGAGCAGCTCCCAGCGCTCCAGGGCCAGCATCAGCTCGTCCTCGATCTGCGCGTAACGCGCCTGCAGCGCTGCCAGGTGGTGCGGGTCCCCCTGGTAGACCTCGGTGCCGGCCAGGGTGTCGCCGATCTCCTTCTGCTCTGCCTCGAGCGCCTCGATGCGCTCGGGCAGTTCGTCGAGTTCACGCTGTTCCTTGTAGGACAGCTTGCGCGCCGGACGGGCCACCGGCGTCACCGGGCGGGCCGGCTCCTTCGGTACCTCCCGGGGTGCCGCGCGGGCCGCCAGCTCGCGGGCGCGCGCGCTCTGCAGCTTCCAGTCTTCGTAGCCGCCTTCGTATTCGCGCCAGAAACCAGCCTGCTCTTCACCTTCCCAGGCGATGGTGCTGGTCACGACGTTGTCGAGGAAGCGCCGGTCATGGCTGACCAGGAAGACCGTGCCGTCGTAGTCCTGCAGCAGTTCTTCCAGGAGTTCGAGGGTGTCGATGTCGAGGTCGTTGGTGGGTTCGTCCAGCACCAGCACATTGGCCGGGCGGGCGAACAGGCGGGCCAGCAGCAGGCGGTTGCGTTCGCCGCCCGACAGCGTGCGCACGGGCGAGTTGGCACGCTCGGGCGCAAACAGGAAGTCGCCGAGGTAACTCATCACATGCTTGCGCGCCGAGCCGATCTCGATCCATTCGCTGCCGGGGCTGATGGTGTCGGCCAGCGTGCGTTCGAGGTCGAGCGCATCGCGCATCTGGTCGAAGTAGGCCACCTGCAGGTTGGTGCCCTGGCGCACGGTGCCGCTGTCGGGGGCGATCTCGCCGAGGATGAGCTTGAGCAGGGTGGTCTTGCCGGCCCCGTTGGGGCCGATCAGGCCGACCTTGTCGCCGCGCAGGATGGTGGCCGAGAAGTCGCGCACGATGGGCACACCGCCGTAGGCCTTGCCGACCTTCGTGAGTTCGGCCACCAGCTTGCCGCTGCGTGCACCGGCGTCGACGTCCAGCCGCACGCGGCCCAGCGCGTCGCGCCGCTGGGCACGCTGCTCGCGCAGCCGCTCGAGCCGCTTGATGCGGCTGACGCTGCGGGTGCGCCGCGCTTCGACGCCCTTGCGGATCCAGACCTCCTCCTGGGCGAGCAGCTTGTCGGCCCGGGCATTGGCCAGGGCTTCATCGGCCAGTTGCGCGGCCTTGAGGTTTTCGTAGGCGCTGAAGTTGCCGGGATACGAGCGCAGCACCCCCCGGTCGAGTTCAACGATGCGGGTGGCCACGGCGTCGAGAAAGGCCCGGTCGTGGGTGATCAGCACCACGCTGCCGCCGTAGGCCCGCAGCAGTTCCTCGAGCCAGCCGATCGAGGCGAGGTCGAGGTGGTTGGTCGGTTCGTCGAGCAGCAGCACGTCGGGCCGGGTCACCAGGGCCTGGGCCAGCGCCACGCGTTTCTTGTTGCCGCCGGACAGGCTGCCCACCTGGGCGTCGCGTTCCAGGTGCAGGCGCGCGAGCGTCTCGTCGACACGCTGCTCCCAGGTCCAGCCGTCGCGGGCTTCGATCGCGGTCTGCAGGGCGTCGAGGTCATCGCCTTCGGCATGGGCTTCATAGCGCTCGCGCAGGCGGCGCACTTCGGCCAGGCCTTCACTCACGACATCGAACACGGTATGGGTGGCAACGAACTGCGGCTCCTGCGGCACGTAGGCGATGCGCAGCCCCTGCTGCAGCTGGAGCAGGCCGTCGTCGGGCTTTTCCAGCCCGGCCAGGATCTTGAGCAACGAAGACTTGCCGGTGCCGTTGCGGCCGATCAGGCCGATGCGTTCGCCGGATTCGACCGACAGCGCGGCGCCGTCGAGCAGGGCCACGTGGCCGAAGGCCAGGTGGGCATTGGAGAGGGTCAGGAGGGCCATATCGGGCTCGGGTTGGGGCCCCGCGATTATCGGCCGGCGGGCGCGTCGACCGCCGTGGCCAGCCATTGCGCCACCGACTGGCTCAGGGCGTGCCCCTGCCGGTGGGCGGGAAGGTGCAGGTTCAGGGTGTCGACCAGCGGCACGCCGTCGGGCCAGGGCGCGACCAGCCGCCGTCGTGCCAGCAGCGGGGCCACCAGCCGCTGGCGCGCAACCAGCACGCCCTCGCCGTCCTGGGCGGCCTGCACGGCCAGGCTGAACAACGAAAAGCGCGGGCCGCTGTCGGTGTCGATGCCGCTCACGCCCATGCCCGCGAACCAGGCCGCCCAGTCGTGGCGCCAGACCGCATCGTGCAGCAAGGTGTGGCCCTGCAGCGCGGCCGGCGGCATGCGCCGCAGGGCACGGCCCAGCGCCGGGCTGCACACGGGCACCAGGCGGTCG
>CBFGPV010000285.1:0-3273 GCA_965650765.1 uncultured Burkholderiales bacterium | reverse complement strand
GCACCGACGACGAGCCGTGCATCACCAGGTGGGTGTTCGGGATGCGCGCGTGGATCTCCTTCACGCGGCTGATCGCCAGGATGTCGCCAGTGGGCTTGCGGCTGAACTTGTAGGCGCCGTGGCTGGTGCCGATCGCAATCGCCAGTGCGTCGAGCTGCGTGGCCTTCACGAAGACCGCGGCCTCTTCGGGGTCGGTCAGCATCTGGCTGTGGTCGAGCTTGCCTTCAGCGCCGATGCCGTCTTCCTCGCCGGCCTCGCCGGTCTCGAGGTTGCCCAGGCAGCCCAGTTCACCTTCAACCGTGACACCCACCTTGTGGGCCATCTCCACCACCCGGCGGGTCACGTCGACGTTGTAGTCGAATGAGGCCGGCGTCTTGCCATCTTCCATCAGCGAGCCGTCCATCATCACCGAACCGAAGCCCAGGTCGATCGCGCCCTGGCACACCGTGGGCGAGGTGCCGTGGTCCTGATGCATCACCAGCGGGATGTGCGGATAGGCCTCGACGGCGGCCTGGATCAGGTGCTTGATGAAGCTCTCGCCGGCATATTTGCGGGCACCGGCGCTGGCCTGGAGGATCACCGGCGCGCCCACTTCATCGGCGGCGCTCATCACGGCCTGAACCTGCTCGAGGTTGTTGACGTTGAATGCCGGAATGCCATAGCCGTGTTCGGCGGCGTGGTCCAGCAACTGGCGCATGGAAACGAGTGACATGGGGGCCTCAGCAAGAGTAGTGATTGCGCGCGCTCAGGCAGTCGACCGGTGCAGCGGCCATGTAACTGTCCTGAAACTGTCAGGGATTGTACCGAGCCCCCTCCCGTCAAGCCGGGAAGAGCCGGCACCGCGACGTGCGAACACCGCATCCGGGGGAGGGAAAAACCCGGTGAAACCGCTGCTTCTCTGCCGCTTGCCTAAAGCGCCGGCCGGCACACTGGACGTGTCCAGCCCCGGAGACCGCCATGGTGCGCACCCGTATTGCCGATCTGCAGCCCTGGGCCGCCAGCGCGGCCATCGCCCATCCTCGCGACCTCAGCGCGCACCTCGCCGCCGAGCGTGGCATCAGCCGGTCGACGGCTTCACGCCTGTTGCGCGGCCTGGTCGAAGCCGGCTGGCTCGACCGCGAGGGCCGCACCCGCCCGGTCTATCGCCCCGGGGTGCTGCGCGAGGTCACCCGCACCTATGCGCTGGGTGGGCTGGATGAGCAGGTGCCCTGGGAGCGCGACTTCGAGCCCTGTTTTGCGCTGGCGCCCAACGTGCAGGCGCTTGCCCACCATGCCTTCACCGAACTGCTGAACAACTGCGCCGACCACAGCGGAGGCAGCCGCGTGACCGTGTCGATGCGCCAGAACCGCACCCACCTGCACCTGCTGGTGGGCGACGATGGTTGTGGTGTCTTCGACCGCATCAGCCAGGCCTTCGGCATCGACGACCCTCGGCTGGCCCTGCTTGAACTCAGCAAGGGCAAGCTCACCACCCAGCCCGAGCGCCACACCGGCCGCGGCCTGTACTTCAGCTCCCGCCTGTTCGACGTGTTCGACCTGTACGCCAATGACCTGGTCTACCAGCACAGCCACTGGCAGCGGCGCGACTGGCTGTCGAGCAATCCGCTGCGCCGCCCGGGCACCACGATCTTCATGTCGGTGGCACTGAACAGCACCCGCACCCTGCAGGACGTGTTTGCCGCCCATGCCGGCCACAGTGGCGGCGTGAACTTTGCGCGCACCGTGGTGCCGATGCGGCTGGCCCGCCTGGGCGAAGAATTGCTGGAATCGCGTGCCCAGGCCAAACGCCTGGTGGCGCGCTTCGACCAGTTCGAGACCGTCGAGCTGGACTTCGACGGCGTGCCCGGCATCGGCCAGGCCTTTGCCGACGAGCTGTTCCGCGTATTTGCCGACCGCCATCCCGGCGTCGCCCTGCGGGCCCGCAACATGAACGACGGCGTGGCGCGCATCGTGCAGCAGGCCCAGCGGGACAGGGTGTTGCTGCGCGCGGCCTGAGGCTGCATCTGGCGGGTCTGTCGGGCGGGCGGTGTGCTTGTCGTGCCGGGACGCTGGGCGGGTTGCCTGCATGCCTTGGCCTTGTGCATCCAGCCGGCCCCGCATCTGCAAGCCTGCCGTCCGAGATCGGCCCATGACGGGGGCTGCGCCAAGGTCGCGGAAATGAGTGTCCATGCGCATGCGCGACAATCGCTGTCATGCGCCACATGCGTCGTCCGAAGTCCCACGTTGGCTTTTGTCGTTGGGACGCGTCCTGCCGGCATGGCGTGTACGAACACATGCACGTGCCCGCCGTCCTGCACGTCGTCTGCCCCACATGCAAGCGGCGGGCTTCGGCACGCTGTGCGCAATGGGTCGGTACGGCGCTCGGTTCACTGGAGGTCCGCTGCCCGCACTGCATGTTCCGCAAGGCCGGGTACCAGCGGGACGGGCTGCAGTTGTTCTATCGTCTGCAGGCCAGAGGCCATGAACTGTGGGCATGGAACCGCCAACACCTCGTCGAGTTGCTGAGCTGTCTGCAAGCAAGGGGTGCGTCGCGCCACACGCTGCCGTTCTCGCGCCACTATGTAAGGCGTGAGTGGCTCATCCATCGTCAGGCGTTTGCCAAGGCAATAGCCCGTGTGCTGAATGCGGGTGCATAGTCCTTCTTTGCGATAGTCATGCAGCGCAGTGCGATTCCTGTGCTTCGCTCTTCCGGCGATGACCTGGATGCTGCAGGGGATGATGACCTTGGGTGCCCGTGCAGACCCCCATGCCGCTGAGGCGGGGTGGCAGCGAGGCGATGAGCTCAGGCAGCCGGGCGCGTGGGATACCGGGACGCAACAGCGGGGCGTGCCTGACGCATTCACGCTGTGAGTAGCACAACGTGCATGCCGCATTGACACCTATTGATACGATTTCTGCTGGGCATTCGATTGCAGCAGGAGGGCGAGCTACCGAAAATGCGCCACTTTGGTCGCGAAACCTGACTACCCTTTTCTGCGAAATGGCGCGGATCACCCGAGGGCGGGAAGGACCATTCAATTCCTTGGATCACAAGAAGCGGGAACCGCTGCATGTCGTCATCGATCAAGAACAAGAGTAGGCCTGGCCCGAGCAGGAGTTGGATGGTCTCCTGCGGCGCACTTTGTGCTTCCGTAGTCGGCTACGGAATGATAGGCAACAAGGATGTGTCGGGGAATCTGGCCTATCAGGTTGGCTATAACCTCCTAATTGCCATCATCCTTGCTGGCGGGCTTCACTTCATTTTTCGGAAGCGCGAACGTGCAAGTACTGGGG
>CBFGPV010000284.1:0-3291 GCA_965650765.1 uncultured Burkholderiales bacterium | reverse complement strand
ACCCTCTCCCGCAAGCGGGAGAGGGAGCAACGCCCACCCCATCCCTGCCGCGGCAAGCGCACCACCAAGCCTGGCCTCAACTCGCCAGAGCCCGCCGCAACTGGATCGCCTCAGCCACGTGGGCCACGTCGATCACATCGGCCTGCGCCAGGTCGGCCACGGTGCGGGCCAGCTTGAGCACGCGGTGGTAGCTGCGTGCCGACCAGCCCAGGCGCGTGGCGGCCTGCTGCAGGAACTGGCCTGCTGCAGCGCTCGGGCTGCAGTGCTGGTCAAGGTCGCGCCCCGTCAGGTGGGCATTGGGTTCACCCTGACGCGCCAGCTGGCGGTCATGAGCCCGGGCCACCCGTTCGGCGACCACTGTGCTGGGTTCACCCTCGGGGGCGCGGGCGAGGTCGTCGGGCTTCAGGGCACCCACCTCCAGGCGGATGTCGAAGCGATCGAGCAGCGGGCCGCTGAGCCGGGCCTGGTAACGCGCCACCATGTCCGGGCTGCAGCGGCAGGCCTTGATCGGGTTGCCGTGGTGGCCGCAGGCGCAGGGGTTCATTGCGGCCACCAGCTGGAAGCGGGCAGGGAATTCGGCCTGGTGGGCCGCGCGAGAGATCGTGATGCGGCCGGTCTCGATCGGCTCGCGCAGGGCTTCGAGGGCGGCACGGGTGAATTCGGGCAGTTCGTCGAGAAACAGCACACCATGGTGCGCCAGGGAAATTTCGCCCGGCCGGGGCGGTGAGCCGCCGCCCACCAGGGCCACGGCGGACGCACTGTGGTGCGGATGGCGCAACATGCGCTGGCGCCAGCGGGCGGGGTCGAAGCGGCCGATCAGGCTCAGCACCGCGGCCGATTCCAGTGCGGCTTCGGTGGCCAGCGGCGGCAGCAGCCCGGTCAGGCGCTGGGCCAGCATGGACTTGCCGGTGCCCGGCGGGCCCACCATCAGCAGGCTGTGGCTGCCGGCCGCGGCGATCTCCAGGGCGCGCTTGGCGGCCGACTGTCCCTTCACGTCGCGCAGGTCGGGGTAGGCCGGTGGCGAACCCGCGGGGGCGCTGCGCATGCGGCACCAGCCGCCGTTGCGGGCCGGCTCGTCAGCGGGGTCGGGCTCGTCGCGGCTGCGCACACGCATGGCCTCCACCACGTCGAGCAGGTGGCGCGCGCCGTAAACCTCGGCGTCTTCCACCAGCGCGGCTTCGCGGGCGCTGTCCTCGGGCAGCACCATGGCGGTGTGCTGGCCCTGGCGGTGCAGGGCCAGGCTCATTGCGAGGGCACCCCGCACCGGGCGCAGGTCGCCGGCCAGTGACAACTCCCCTGCAAACTCGTGCCGGGCCACCCGGGCCGCGTCGATCTGGCCACTGGCCACCAGGATGCCGATGGCGATCGGCAGGTCGAAACGGCCGGACTCCTTGGGCAGGTCGGCCGGTGCCAGGTTCACGGTGATGCGCTTGTTGTGCGGGAACTCCAGCGCACTGTTGAGCAAGGCGGCGCGTACCCGCTCGCGGGCTTCCTTGACCTCGGTGTCGGCCAGGCCGACCAGCGTGAAGCTCGGCAGCCCGTTGGACAGATCGACCTCGACGGTCACGGGCGGCGCCTGCAGCCCGGCCAGCGCCCGGCTGCGAATGACGGCAAGCGACATGGTCGCGGATCCTCCTGAGTGTTCTTGTCGTGACCACCGGCCCGTTCCGGGCAGCGGCGGTGCGCCAATTTACGGTGCCGCACCGTAACAGGGTGTTATCCCGACCCCCCGGCCCACGGGGTTCCGCACAGAATCGGTGCACTTCTCTGTTTCGCACCGCCGGTGTGCGCGCAAAAGGGGCTTCAATGGGGCGCTGCTCTGTGTTGGGGCGTGGGATGGGCTGGGCTCAGGTGGCATGGATCGTGCAGACCTGTCCTGGCAACTGTCCCCCCTCAACGTTCAGTAGGAGTGTTCCGAATGAAGAAGTCGCTTCTTGCCCTGGCCCTGGCATCCGCGTTTGCTGCCGGGCCCGTGCTGGCCGATGGCGTGGCCACCAATTTCAGCCTGACGACCAACTACAAGTACCGCGGCCAGGACCAGACCGAGAACAAGCCCGCCATCCAGGGCGGCTTCGACTACGCGATGGGCGGCTTCTACGTCGGCAACTGGAACTCCAGCATCAGCTTTGCCAACGGCATCGAGATGGACGTCTACGGCGGCTACAAGGGCGAGCTGGGCGGCGGCCTGGGTTTCGACGTCGGCCTGCTGCAGTACATCTACCCCGGCCTGAGCGACGCCAACACCACCGAGATCTACGGCGGCCTGACCTACGGCATGTTCCTGGCCAAGTACTCGCACACCGTGTCGAAGCGCTACTTCGGCATCGACGAAGGGCGCAACACCGGCTACCTGGACCTGTCGGCCAACATGGAAGTGGCCAAGGGACTGACGCTGAACGCCCACCTCGGCTTCACCAACATGACCAGCGATTCCGGCGCGAAGGACTACACCGACTTCAAGCTGGGAGCCACCTACGACCTGGGCTCGGGCTTTGCGCTCGGTGGCCATGTCGTGGGCGCCAACAAGCGCGGCTTCTATGGCGACATCAACAAGACGCGCCTGATCCTCACGCTGACCAAGACCATGTAACTCACGCGGGGGTGCTGCACCCCCGCCCTTTCCCTGGAAAAAAAGGAGCGACCCATGAAGATGGTGACCGCCATCGTCAAGCCCTTCAAGCTTGACGAAGTGCGTGAGGCCTTGAGCAACATCGGTGTTCAAGGCATCACGGTGACTGAAGTCAAAGGCTTCGGCCGGCAAAAAGGCCACACCGAGCTGTACCGCGGTGCGGAGTACGTTGTCGACTTCCTGCCCAAGGTGAAGATCGAGGCAGCGGTGGACGACGCCATCGTCGACCGTGTCATCGAAGCCATCGAAGGTGCCGCCCGCACCGGCAAGATCGGCGACGGCAAGATCTTCGTGTCCGCGCTCGAGCAGGTGGTGCGCATCCGCACCGGCGAGACCGGCAAGGACGCGCTCTGAGGCCCCGATCAGGAGAGACAACCCATGAAAAAACTACTCGCAATCCTGGCGTTCAGCCTCGCCGGCCTCGGCATGGTGGACGTCGCACTGGCCCAGGACGCGGCCGCATCTGCCCCGGCCATGGCCGAGGCGGCTTCAGCCGCGGCTGAAGCGGCACCGGCTGCTGCCGCACCGGCCGCTGAAGCGGCCTCCGCACCCGAGGTGGTGCCGACCGTCAACAAGGGCGACGTCGCCTGGATGCTGACCTCGACGATGCTGGTCATCCTGATGACCATCCCCGGCCTGGCCCTGTTCTACGGTGGCCTGGT
>CBFGPV010000283.1:0-3429 GCA_965650765.1 uncultured Burkholderiales bacterium | reverse complement strand
CTCTCCCCCGTGTCCGGGGGCGAGGGAGTTCATGCTGCCTGCTCCCTCTCCCGCCAGCGGGAGAGGGCTGGGGAGAGGGCGCGGCGTGTCGGGCTGAGCAGGCGCCGGCGGCCACGCCCATGGCCGGCGACACGGGGCCTGTGCTCCAATCCACATCGCATGTTCATGACCGGAGTTCACGATGGGTGAGGCCAAGCGCCGCAACAAGCAGGGCCAGGTGTTTGAGGACGCCTTGCGCCGACGTCTGGCCGCGGGCGAGTTCGGGTCCGACGGGGCCTTGCGCTGCATGGTTGTTGTCGACAAGTCGGCCGGCGCACGGGACACCCTGCGCCGCTTGCGCGACATGCCCGAGTTCGGCTGGCTGGCGCCCGCGCTGGTGGCCGAGGAGGCGCAGATGTGGGAGGCCTCGGCGCTGTTTCCGTACCTGCTCGCTGCAGGCGACCGCCAAGCCGGCACGGCCCGGGTCTGGCTGGCGGCCGACCTGTCTCGGCTGACCGGCGGTGTGCTGGCGCAGGCCGCGGGTTTCATGGCCCCGGGCGGCTATGGCGTGCTGGTGCTGGCCGAAGCCTCGATCGGCGATCAGGTGCAGGCCGTCCTGTCTGGCACGGCAGCCCCCGGCTGAACCTTCCGGCGTTACGACTTGCCACATCTGACCTGAAGATGAGGGGTGGCCCTGCGGGATCGGCGCGTGAAGAATCCGCGCCTCGAGATTCACACCGCAGATCGCCATGACCTACCCCACCGCCCTTGTGGCCGCCCTGCTGGCATGGGCCGGCATCACCACCGCCGGGGCCGCACTGCCCACACCCGACCAGCTCGCCGCATGGGACGCCCGCTTTCTGCCGGGCAAGTACCGGGTCGAGGAATACGACGTCAACGTGTACGGCGAGCCGCTGGCCGGCAGCCCGCGCACGCGACGTCCCGCGCAGTGTCTGATGCCCACCCAGCTGCAGTCGATTTCACGCAGCCCGGTGCTGGCCATGACCAGCTGGCAGTGCCACCCCGTCCCGCTGGCCACCGTGCTCGACGACAGCGCATTGCGCCTGATGATGTCGTGCAGCGGCGATGCGACCGGTCCGGTGCATGGCCTGGCTTCGGTGGCGTTGTCGGAAGACCGCAAGACCATCCTGTCGACCTTCGTGAAGTTCGAACCCATCGCTCCCGACGCCGGCGGCGCGGGCAACACGGCCAACGCTGAGCCGCGCCGCTTGTACGGTGTGGGCAGCCGCCTGACACGGGTCGGGGCCTGCAGCAAGGCCGAAATTCAGGCCATGACCACCCCACTGCAGCGCCTGGCCGATGACTGGGCGCGCAGCGGGCGCCCGATGTCGCAGGAGGTGGTGGCCTGCCTGCTGGCCATCGACCGCAGCGCAAACCAGGCCGCCTATGCCACCTGCAGCACCAGCCTGGAGCGTGCGCGCACGCAGCCGGACACGCAGGCGGAGGTGGTGCTGCACCAGCACCTGGGGCTGGTGGCCGGGTATGTGCAGCCGGGCCGGCAACTGGGCCACTACCGACAGGCGCTCGACGTGGCCCAGCGGGTGCATGGCCCGCAGGCGCCCGAGCTGATCGACCTGCTGGTGAACATGGCGTTGATCGTGGGCCACAAGGACCGGGCCTCGGCGATCGAATCGGCCGGGCTGCTCGAACGCGCGGTGTCGCTGGGGCGCCCGCTGGCCGACAAGCAGCGGCGGGCTGACACGGTGATGCACTACGGCTGGTGGGTGAAGGCCCTGAACGGAGCGGGCGAGTCGGCGGCGGCCCTGGCCGCGGCCCGCGATGCCGCCGACCATGCCACACGGGTGCTCGGGATGCGGCACGAGGACACGGGGGCCGCATGGACCACACTGGCCGGGCTGCAGCAGTCGGCCGGGGACCTGGCAGCGGCCCGCGCGAGCTACACCAAGGCGCTTGCCGTCTGGAAGGCCGTGCCCCACGCGGCCTACGTGAAGGTCGCGCAGACACGGATCGCCGAACTGGACCTGTTGATCCGGCGCGCCGCGCCGTGACCGCGGTGACCGCCGTGGGGGGTGCCGTGGCTGCATGCGGCCGCGGTGCGTGCCGGCTCAGCCCGGCGGCGGCGCGGCAGCCGCCCGACCGCGCCAGGGCCGCAGCTCGCTGCGCGATCGTTCGAGTTCATCGATCAGCCAGGCGCGCAGCGCTTCCAGCGGTGCCCATCCGCTGAGCGCCGGTGGGTGCACCAGCCACAGGGTGTGGCCATTCGGGTCGGGCATGGCGGTGGGGAACAGGTGCACCAGCCGGCCGTCGCGCAGCGCATCGGCCGCCAGCAGCTCGCGGGCGAGCGCAATGCCCAGATCCTGCTCCACGGCCTGCAGCATCAGGCCGGCGTCATTGAAGGCGGCCACCGGGTGGGCCTTGACGTTCACGCCGTTCAGCTCGAACCACTCCTGCCAGATGCGCGGGCTGCCGAGCAGGGGCTGATCGGCCAGCGCGGCCGGGCCCGCGTCGAGCAGCCGCTCGGCGGCCTGGGGGGAACCGACCACGATCAGGGCCGAGTCGATCAGCCGCTGCGAAAGCAGCCCCCGCCAGCCACCCGCGCCCTGACGCAGCGCCACGTGATAGCCCTCGCGCTGCAGGTCGACCACCTGCTGCGTGCTGTGCAGTTCGATGGCGATGTCAGGGTGGCGCTCGCGCCAGCGTGTCATGCGCGGCAGCAGCCAGCGCTGGCCCAGCGACGGTGTCAAGGTGATGCGCAAGCGCTGGGGTGGCCCACCGGCCGCGCTGGTCGCCGCGCGCAGGCCTTCGTCGAGCTGGTCGAGCGCCAGGTCCACCGAACGCAGCAGCGCCGCCCCGGCAGCATTGAGCGCCAGCTTGCGGCCGCGGCGCTCGAACAGCGGCACGCCGATCTGTTCTTCGAGGTGCTTGATCTGCTGGCTCACTGCACTGTGCGTCAGGTGCAGGGTCTCGGCGGCGGCACGCAGGTTCTGCAGCCGGGCCACCGCGCGGAAGGCCGGCAGGGTGTTCAGGGGCAGGCGCGGGTTGGGCATGCTGGTCAGCTTAACTGACCAGCGAGGTCAAAACAATGCGATTCCTCACCAGCGACTGGACGCATATCCTGACCAGCACTGATCTCGTTCATTCACCTGCTGCCGGGAGACGCTCATGTCCTCATCCGCCCTGCCCTTCACCCTGGATCTGGCCCGACTGCTGGGCGCCGTGTCGGCCGGGGCGCGCCGCGGCATGGGCGCGCTGAAGGCCGCACGCGCTGTGTGGGTCGCCCGGCGCGAGGCCCGGCGGCAGCATGAGGCGCTGCTGGAACTGTCGGCACAGACCCTGGCAGACATCGGGGCGCCCGAGTGGCTGCGGTCCCAGGCCCGCGCCCACCAGGCCAGCGAAGCCTTGCGGCGGGGCCATGACCGCCAGGCGCATGCCCGCTGGGAGTGACCCGGGATGCCCATGGATCCCCGC
>CBFGPV010000282.1:0-3484 GCA_965650765.1 uncultured Burkholderiales bacterium | reverse complement strand
CCGGTTGTTGCCGGGCCACCCGGCGCACCGCGGCCCGTGTCACCTGCGCTGTCGTCGCTACCGCCGTCCCCGGAGGCCGTCCCCGCTCCCGGGCCCGGCCAGGGCGCACCCGCTCGGGCAAACATGTCGGCGATGGACCAGATCTTCACGACCAGCGCCTCGCCGGCACCCACCACCTCGAAGTGTCGTGATCAAGTCTTTTCGGACACGCGGATCGGATGAATCGGTGAGTTACTGGTGCATCTCGGGTTGCGGTGAACACGACGACACGCGGCGCGGCCATCCCTCACGGCCGCCTGCAGTGGCCGCACATCTGGCTCACCCCAGACACCGATCCAGGGAGGATGGCCCCGAAGCCGCCTGTCGGAGACTCTGCCCGGCCACCCCCGTCACGCCACCGCAGCGGGTCGGCATGGTCACCCTTGGCCGCTTGCGACAATCCCCACCATGCAATTCCTCAGCTCCTGGTGGCGCCGTCGCAGGCTGCAACGCCGGCCCTGGGTCATCCTCGATGACTTCTTCCCCAATCTGCTCACCGGCTTTCGGGTGGCCGAGTACAACGCCTATCTGCAGGCCTACCCGCAGTTGCGCATCCTCTCCACGCTGGGCGACTTTGCGCCGCGCCATGCCGAATACGCCGCGCTCTACCCCGAGCACGCCGACCGCGTTCACTACTTCACCGAAGACGCGCTCGACGGCTGCGCCTTCGCCTACCTGAACTTCCTGAACAACGCGGTGCTGTTTCATCCGCACCTGGAGCGCCGGCAACTGCCCTTCGTGCTGACGCTGTACCCCGGCGGCGGCCTGGGCCTGCGCGAGCCCGAAAGCGACCACAAGCTCAAGCGTGTGCTGTCACTGCCCAGCCTGCAGGCCATCATCACCACCCAGCAGGTCACGGCCGACTACCTGCGCGAGTTTGCCGCGCAGCACCAGTTGCGCCTGCCCCCCCTGCACAGCGTGACCGGGGTGGTGGTCAACCCCCTGTACTTTGCGCCCGACCTGCCCGCGCACGGCCCCTACTTCGGCGAAGGCAAGGACACGCTGGACATCTGCTTCGTGGCCGAGAAGTACATGCCCCGCGGCGAGAACAAGGGCTACCCCGAGTTCATCGCCATGGCCCATGCCCTGGCCGACCTGCCGCAACTGCGCTTCCATGTGGTGGGCAGCTTCACGCCCGACGACATCGACGTGAGCGCACTGGGCAGCGAGCGCATCCGCTTTCATGGGCGCATGGAAACCTCACGGCTGCGCAGCTTCTTCACCGGCATGGACCTGGTGGTGTCGCCCAACAAGCCGTACACGCTGCACCCGGGCAACTTTGATGGATTCCCGACCGGGAGCTGTGTCGAGGCCTCGTTGTGCGGCGTGGCCATGATGGCCACCGACGCCCTGCAGCAGAACCCCGGCTACCCCGACGGGCAGGCCATGCTGATCGTGCCGCCCGATGTGCCGCAACTGGTGCAGCGCGTGCGCGAGCTGGTGCAGCAACCCCACCGCCTGGGGCCGCTGGCGCGGGCCGGGCAGGCGTTGTCACGGCAGTGGTATGCGCCGGGGCATCAGATCGGGCAGAGGATGCGGGTGTTGGAATTCGTTGCTGAGCGTGTGGGCGTGAGCATGACCTGATACATGCTTCCGGGCTGTCTGCTTCAGACTGAACCCGGTCGTTCCACTGCGATCGCTGGCGGACCGCAACCGACCCCTTGCAGCCAGTAGTACCTTCACACAGCGGCCATTCGGAAGTCCAAGATTCAGTGAGGGGCGGCCACGCCGAAGCAACTGCACGAGCGCTACGGCTACCAACCGCGGCGCAGACGCTTTCCGAATAACTGCGTTCGTGCAGCTGCCTTGGGCCGTCGATCAGCGCGGCTGAAACATGATGAGGCCCATGCCGGTCAGCGCGACGGCGACGCCCGCCACGTCCCATGCCGTCGGCCTGATGCCGTCCACGATCCACAGCCACAGCAGCGCGACGCCGATGTAGACCCCACCGTACGCCGCATACACCCGCCCCGCCGCTGTCTCGTGCAAGGTGAGCAGCCAGGCGAAGAGGGCCAGGCTCGCTGCCGCCGGAACGAGCAACCATGCGGACCTGCCCTGCTTCAGCCACAGGTAGGGCAGATAGCAGCCAACGATCTCGGCCAGGGCCGTGGCGATGAACAGGGCAAATGTCCTCATGCGGTCAGCGTACCGTCAAGTCGGCCACCAGCCTGGCCTTCCGTGCGCGCTCGCGGATCGCGTCCTCTGACTCGGTCGCCCAGGTGAACGTGCTCTTCCAGGACCAGACCATGCCGTCGAGCCGGACGAAACGCACTTCGCCTGCCTTGCCCGCGACCGTCGTCGCTGGACGCTGCCCCTCGAAATCGAACGCGATCGTGTGCGAACCCGGCTTCAGCCGGTAGCGCACCATCGTGTTCGGCAGGGTCTCGACGGTGGCTCCGTCATCTGCCTGGACCTTCACGAAGTTGCGGCCGTCGCCCCAGTTGCGCCGAACGACGTACACGGTGAGCGCGTTCGGGTCAGGCGCGAACTGCTTGGCCTGCGCATCGGCGTTCAGACTCGGCACCGGCGCCGCGGTGCACGTGATCACGCGGCCCTTGTTGGTCTTGTGGCAGTACGGGATCTCGGCGGTGGGATCGGGTGCGGGCGGCGTGGCACAGCCCGCCAGCAACCCGGCCACCAAGACCACCGAGGCACAAGTCAGTCGGCTGGAAGTCATGGCGGTCACTTCACGGTAAAGCGTGCAGTGGCCGGCTTGCCGCCGACGGTCACGACCGCGACGGCCTTCGTCCCGGGACCGACCTTGAAGCTGCCAGTGGCTTCCAGCTTGTCGCCAGCCGGCTTCAGCTCGACCTCCTGCTTTTCGGTGCCGGTCAGAAGCGTGAGCTTCGCGCTGGCCTTGGACACGTCCGCCGGCTTGCCGTGATCACGCAGGTACAGCTGGATCACGGTGGCCTTGGCCACAAGTTCGTAGTCCATGTCCTTGACCTCGACCACGACGCCGCCATGCAGCGGCTTGTGCTCGTGGGCGTGATCGTGCTTCTCGCCGGCGGCAAAAGCAGAACCCGCCAGGGCGAGGGTGATGGAGGCGAGGAAGGCTTGCGTCTTCATGGGAGTCCTTTCGGGTGGGTGGGAACAGCAACTGAGATCAAAGCGGCATCAAAGCGCCTCGGCGTCCTTGTCGTCCATCAGCGCTTCGGCGGGCTTGCGGCCGAAGAGCCAGAACATCGCGGGCGTCAGGAAGGTGTCGAGCAAGGTCGAGCTGATGAGGCCGGAGAAGATCACCACGGCCACCGGATGCAGCACCTCGGTGCCGGGCTGCTCGGCCTCGAACAGCAGCGGGGCCAGCGCGAAGGCCGTCACCAGCGCCGTCATCAGCACCGGGCTCAGCCGCTCCAGCGAGCCGCGCAGGATCATCTTCTGGTCGAAGGACTCGCCCTCGAAGCGCATCAGGTTGATGTAGTGGCTGACCTTGAGGATGCCGTTG
>CBFGPV010000281.1:0-3494 GCA_965650765.1 uncultured Burkholderiales bacterium | reverse complement strand
CGGGCCGTGTCATTCGCGGTCGATGACCGCGAATGCCGAGTGGTTGTGAATCGACTCGAAGTTTTCAACTTCGACCCGGTAACGACCGATGCGAGGTTCGGCGTTCAGGCGCAGGGCCACGTCGCGCACCAGGTCCTCGACGAACTTGGGGTTCTCGTAGGCTCGCTCGGTGATCCACTTTTCATCGGTGCGCTTGAGCAGCGGCCAGATCTCGCTGGAGGCGCTTTCTTCGGCAAAACGCACCAGTTCGTGCCAGTCGACGTTGCTCAGCAACTCGGCCCGGATCGTGACGTGTGAGCGCTGGTTGTGCGCACCGAACTCGGAGATTTCCTTCGAGCAGGGGCACAGCGACTTCACCGGCACCACCACCTCGGCCCAGACACGGGCCTCGCCCGCACGGCTTTCGGCAATCCAGCGGCCCTGGTAGTCGAGCAGGCTGCGCACGCCGGAGACCGGCGCGACCTTCTGGATGAAAAACGAGAAGCGGGCCTCGATGCGCCCTTCTTCGGCATTCAGCAGCGCGAGCATGCTGGCCAGGTCGGATCGCAGTCCTTCGGACTCGATCGGATGCTGGTGATGCTCGTTCAGCCAGGCCACGAAGCGCGACATGTGCGTGCCCTTCTGGTCGGCCGGCAGGGCGACGTCCAGGTCCCACATGGCCACGCTGGGCTGCATCGCACCGGCCACCAGCAGCTGGATCGGATAGCGCACATCCTTCACGCCGACCCGCGCAATGGCCAGGCGACGTTCGTCGCGCGAGCTCTGAACGTCGGGCATGGCCTCCTGGGGAGGCATCAGTCGGGATGGGCGGGTCATGTCGTTCATGGTCTTCCTCAGGGCCCGGCGATGTCAATCGCCGACGCGACAGTCTGAGGCCTCAGGGCTTTCCCCAGGTGCGGAAGGGGGATCAATGGTTGACGGCAGGGCGCACCAGCGCAAGCTTGCTCCCGAAACGCTGCAAGATCGCACGCTCGATGCCATCGGCATCCAGGCCCTGCTGCGCCATCAGTTTGGCCGGATCGCCATGCTCGATGAACTCGTCCTTGAAACCCATGGACAGCACGGGCACCGTGATGCCGGCAGCCTGCAGGGCTTCGGTGACGGCACTGCCGGCACCGCCGGGCAGGCAGCCGTCCTCGACGGTGACCAGCGCGTCATGGGTGCGCGCCAGCTCCTCGAGCAGCGCCGTGTCCAGCGGCTTGACGAAGCGCATGTTGGCCACCGTCGCATCCAGCTTGTCTGCGGCCTCCAGGGCCGGGTACAGCAGCGTGCCGAAGGCCAGGATGGCGATGCGCTGGCCCTGCCGGCGGATCTCGCCCTTGCCGAACGGCAAGGCGGTCATCTCTTTCTGGATCTCGACGCCGGCACCCGCGCCGCGCGGGTAACGCACGGCCGTGGGATGGTTGTGACGGAACGCGGTGTACAGCATCTGACGGCACTCGTTCTCGTCAGACGGCGTGAGCACACACATGTTCGGAATGCAGCGCAGATAGGCGATGTCGAAGGCGCCCATGTGGGTCGCGCCGTCCGCACCGACGATGCCCGCGCGGTCCAGCGCAAACACCACCGGCAGGTCCTGGATCGCCACGTCGTGGATCAGCTGGTCATAGCCGCGCTGCAGGAAGGTGGAGTAGATCGCCACCACCGGGCGCAGGCCCTCGCACGCCAGCCCGGCGGCAAAGGTCACGGCATGCTGTTCGGCAATGCCGACGTCGTGATAGCGCTTGGGAAAGCGCTTCTCGAATTCGACCATGCCCGACCCTTCACGCATCGCCGGCGTGATCGCCACGAGTCGTTCGTCGGCTTCGGCCATGTCGCACAGCCACTGCCCGAACACCTGCGTGAACGTGGGCTTGCCGGCTGGCGCCTTCTTCAGGCCTTCCTGCGGGTTGAACTTGCCCGGGCCGTGGTAGGCGATGGGATCGGCCTCGGCCAGCTTGTAGCCGTAGCCCTTCTTCGTGACCACATGCAGGAACTGCGGCCCCTTGAGCTTGCGCAGGTTCTCCAGCGTGGGGATCAGGGCGTCGAGGTCGTGCCCGTCGATCGGGCCGACATAGTTGAAGCCGAACTCCTCGAAGATCGTGCCGGGCACGACCATGCCCTTGGCATGCTCTTCCAGGCGGCGGGCCAGCTCGAACAGGGGCGGTGCGTTCTTGAGCACCTGCTTGGCGCCCTCGCGGGCGGCCGCATAGAAGCGGCCCGACATGAGCCGCGCCAGGTGCCGGTTCAGGGCACCCACCGGCGGCGAGATCGACATGTCGTTGTCGTTCAGCACGACCAGCATGTCGGCCTGGCCGCAGGCATGGGCCACGCCGGCATTGTTGAGCGCCTCGAAGGCCATGCCCGCACTCATCGCGCCGTCACCGATGATGGCCACCGCCCGGCGATCCTCGCCCTTGAGCCTGGCCGCCATCGCCATGCCGAGTGCGGCGGAGATCGAGGTCGACGAATGGGCCGTGCCGAAGGTGTCGTATTCGCTTTCGCTGCGGCGCGGAAAACCGCTCATGCCGCCCAGCTGCCGCAGCGTGTGCATGCGGTCGCGGCGGCCGGTCAGGATCTTGTGCGGGTAGGTCTGGTGGCCGACGTCCCACACCAGCCGGTCTTCGGGGGTGTGGAACACGTGGTGCAGCGCGATGGTGAGCTCCACCGTGCCGAGGTTGGACGACAGGTGCCCGCCGGTCTGGGACACGCTTTGCAGCACGAACTCGCGCAGCTCGACGGCCAGACGCTTGAGTTCGGCACGTGACAGGCGGCGCAGATCGGCCGGCGACTCGATCGCTTGCAGCAGAGGGTAGGTCATCAGCTTTCCCGGTCCACGACCTTGTCGGCCAGCACGTGCAGCCAGGCGGCCTCGCCGAGCCCGCCTTGCACGAGCGCGTCGTGGGCGCGCTCGCGCAGGTCACCAGCATACCGGCGCGCGGCGTCCAGCCCAAGCACCGACACGTAGGTGGGTTTGTTGTTCTCGGCATCCTTGCCGGCGGTCTTGCCCAGGGTTTCGGACGCCTGGGTGACATCGAGGATGTCGTCGACCACCTGGAAAGCCAGCCCGATGCTCCAGCCGTAGTCGGACAAGGCCTCCCAGGCACGGGCATCGGTCTGGCCGCAGGCGGCCCCCATCTGCACGCTGGCACGCAGCAGCGCGCCGGTCTTGCGCTGGTGCATGTCGCGCAGGCGGGTTTCGTCGAGGGCCTCGCCGATGCTCGCCAGATCGATCGCCTGGCCACCGGCCATGCCGTCGCTGCCGGCGGCACGGGCCAGCAGCCCGCACAGGCGGGCCTGCAGGGCTGCGGGCACCTCGTCACCTTCGGGGGTCAGGATCTCGAAGGCGAGCGACTGCATCGCGTCGCCGGCCAGCATGGCACGCGCCTCGCCGTAGCGCACGTGCACGGTGGGCTTGCCGCGACGCAGCACGTCGTTGTCCATGCAGGGCATGTCGTCGTGCACCAGCGAATAGGCGTGGATCAGCTCGACCGCGCAGGCCGCCCGCATGGCCG
>CBFGPV010000280.1:0-3495 GCA_965650765.1 uncultured Burkholderiales bacterium | reverse complement strand
ACTCGATCGCCGAGATGCCGATCAGGCCGATGTCGACCTTGAACTGGCGGATGAAATCGACCGTGGCCTCGCCCACGATGCCGCGGTCGCGGGTGCGCACCACCCCCCCGGCGACGATCACCTCGCAATCGGAGTTGTCACTCAGGATGGCCGCCACATTGAGGTTGTTCGTGATCACCCGCAGCCCCCGATGGTGCAGCAGCTCGCGCGCCACCGCCTCGATCGTGGTGCCGATGTTCAGGATCAGTGAACACCCCTCGGGGATGGACCGCGCGATCGCCCGTGCGATGCGCAGCTTGGCATCGGCATTCAGGCTCTGGCGCTGGCGATAGGCGATGTTCTCGACGGTCGAGCTGGGTACCCGGACCCCCCCGTGGAAGCGCGACAGCAGGCCCGCCTGGGCCAGCAGTTTCACGTCGCGGCGCACCGTCTGCAGCGTCACGCCGAAGCGCTCGGCCAGGGCTTCCACCGTGACCGAACCCAGGGTGCGGACTTCCTGCAGCAGCTCGGCCTGGCGGGGGTTGGGTGTCATGGGGTGGGGTGCGGAAATGGACGGGTCGGCATTGTCGATCGTCGACGCCGCGAACCTTAAGCGAACCCAAGCGAAAGCAAATCAGGGTTTCCGATGCATTGCTTTCTTTTCGTTTGTGGGATAAAACGAAAAAAGAGAAACGCAAACGAACAAAAGCGAACATCGCTCCCCGGCCCCACCGGCCGCTGCCACCACCGAGCGCTTGCCCGCACAACCGAGTCACGCCCGCCCATGTCCGACGTCCGCCACGCCGATCCAGCCGCTGCACGCCCGCAGGCCGCCCGCCATGACGAGGCCGGGCCGGGGGCGGGTGCCGGCACGCCGGCGGCGTCGGTGTCGCACGAGGTGCGCTGCGACGTGCTGGTGGTGGGCGGCGGCATCAACGGTGCCGGCATTGCCCGGGACCTGGCCGGCCGCGGGCTCAAGGTCATCCTGTGCGAGAAGGACGACCTCGCGGCGCACACCTCGTCGTCGTCGACCAAGCTCATCCACGGCGGGCTGCGCTACCTCGAGTACTACGAGTTCTCGCTGGTGCGCAAGGCACTGCTCGAGCGGGAGGTGCTGCTCAAGAGCGCGCCGCACATCATGTGGCCGCTGCGCTTCGTGATGCCGCACGACCCGGGCATGCGCCCGGTGTGGATGATCCGCCTGGGCATCTTCCTGTATGACCACCTGGCCCGGCGCGAGGTGCTGCCGGGCTCGCAGACGATCGACCTGCGCTCGCACGCCGCGGGCGCGCCGCTCAAGGGTGACTACACCAAGGGCTTCGTGTACTCCGACGGCTGGGTGGACGACGCCCGCCTGGTCGTGCTCAACGCGATCGACGCCCGCGAGCGGGGTGCCACCGTCCTCACGCGCACCCGCTGTGTGGATGCCGAACGGTCACCCGACGGCTGGCATGCGATGCTCGAATCGACCGAGGGTCAGCTCACTGCGGTGCATGCCCGTGCGCTGGTCAACGCGGCCGGGCCGTGGACCGAGCAGTTCCTGCGCGAACATGCCCACCAGGCCGGCGCCAAGAGCCTGCGGCTGGTCAAGGGCAGCCACATCGTCGTGAAGAAGATGTTCGACCACCCGATGGCCTACATCTTCCAGAACCCCGACAAGCGCATCATCTTTGCCATTCCCTACGAAGGGGACTACACGCTGATCGGCACCACCGACGTCGAGCACCACGGTGCCATCGGCACGGCCCGCATCGACGACAGCGAGATCGCCTACCTGTGCGAGCAGGCCAGCCGCTATTTCGACAAGCCGGTCACGCCCGCCGACGTGGTGTGGACCTACGCCGGCGTGCGCCCGCTGCTGGACGACGCCTCGGGCGACCCCTCGGCCGTCACCCGCGACTACCTGCTCGACCTGGACACCAGCGCGGCGCCGCTGCTGTCGGTGTGGGGCGGCAAGATCACCACCTTCCGCAAGCTGGCCGAAGAGGCTGCCGACATGATCTGTCCGGCGCTGCGCCACGGTGCACGCGGCTGGACCGAGGGGCCCTACCTGCCCGGCGGCGACCTGAGCGCCTACATCGGCGCACCGTCGCGGCCTGACACCGACTTCGAGCGCTTCGATCAGGCCCTGGCCACACGCCACCCCTGGTTGCCCGCGCCGGTGCGCACGCGGCTGGCGCGCTGCTATGGCGCCCGCATCGAGCTGCTGCTGGCGCGTGCGCGTTCGCTGGCCGACCTGGGCCACGAAGTGGCTCCTGGCCTGTACGAAGCCGAACTCACCTACCTGCGCCAGCACGAGTGGGCGCGTGACGCGTCGGACGTGCTGTGGCGGCGCACCAAGCTCGGCCTGCACTACACCGCCGAACAGCGTCAGGCGGTGGTGCAGTGGTTCGAGCGGGCCGATGCCGACACCGTGCCGGCAACGTTGATGACCGATCACGCCCCCTTGAAATAACGACAGATCGCGCCGCAAGGACGCGACCCGAGTGACCGATGGAGATGACATGCAACTGATGCTCGAACGCATCGAAAAGCAGGTGGGTCCCGCGACCCATCTCTACCCGATGGACCTGGCCCTGCAGCCCGGCGCCGTCACCGTGCTGCTGGGTGCCACCCAGGCTGGCAAGACCACGCTGATGCGCCTGATGGCCGGGCTGGACACCCCGAGCAAGGGTGTGGTGCGGGTGGACGGACAGGACGTCACCGGGGTGGGCGTGCGCGACCGCAACGTCGCCATGGTCTACCAGCAGTTCATCAACTATCCGTCGATGAAGGTCTACGACAACATCGCCTCGCCGCTGAAGCTGCGCCGCGACCGCAACATCGACGCCCAGGTGCAGTCGCTGGCGCGCCGCCTGCACATCGAACCCTTCCTGAACCGCCTGCCGGCCGAGCTGTCCGGTGGCCAGCAGCAGCGTGTGGCCCTGGCGCGTGCGCTGGCCAAGAACGCACCGCTGATGCTGCTGGACGAGCCGCTGGTGAACCTGGACTACAAGCTGCGCGAGGAACTGCGCGAGGAGCTGGCGCAACTCTTCGCCACGGGCGATTCCACCGTGGTCTATGCCACCACCGAACCCACCGAGGCCCTGCTGCTGGGGGGTTACACCGCGGTGATGGACGCGGGCGAACTGCTGCAGTACGGGCCGACCGCCGAGGTGTTCCATCGCCCGCGCTCGATCCGTGTGGCACGGGCCTTCAGCGACCCGCCGATGAACCTGCTGGCCGGTGAGGCCGCGACGCTGGGCGTGCAGCTGGCCGCCGGTGTACAGGTGTCGGTGCCGATGCCGGCCGCCGGCTCGCGCGCGGTCACGCTGGGCGTGCGCGCCAGTGCGCTGCGCGTTCAGCAGCGCGAGGGCGACGTGGCCCTGCACGGTGCGGTCGAGTTGGCCGAAATCTCGGGCTCGGACACCTTCGTTCACGTGGACACGCCGGTGGGTGAACTGGTGGCCCAGCTCACGGGCGTGCACTACTTCGACCTGGGCGCGCGCGTCACGCTCTACCTGCATCCGTCGCAGG
>CBFGPV010000279.1:0-3605 GCA_965650765.1 uncultured Burkholderiales bacterium | reverse complement strand
CAGCTCATTCAAGATGCCAGGCCTCCCGCATCAGCGCCAGCATCTGGCGGGCCGCCAGGGCGCGGTGGCTGTGCGCGTTCTTTTCGGTGGGGCTCAGTTGCGCCACCGTCCTGCCCAGCGCCGGGATGAACATCAGCGGGTCATAGCCAAAGCCGCCCTCGCCGCGCAGGCTGTCGAGGATCTCGCCGTGCCAGCGGCCGGTGGCCACCAGCGGCTCGGGGTCATCAGCCGAACGCACGGCCACCAGCACGCTGACAAAACGCGCCCGGCGGTCGTCCACACCGGTCATGCGCCGCAGCAGCTCGGTGTTGTTGGCGGCATCCTCGCGCGGGCCGCCGAACAGCGTGGCATAACGTGCCGACAGCACTCCGGGGGCACCGCCCAGTGCATCCACGCAGATACCTGAGTCATCGGCCAGGGCCGCGCCCTGCGCATGCAGCGCGGCGTGCCGCGCCTTGGCCAGCGCGTTTTCGAGAAAGGTCGGATGGGGTTCCTCGGCCTCGCCGATGCCCAGCGAGCCCTGGGTCACGAGCGCCAGGCCCAGCGGCTCGAACAAGGTCTGCATCTCGACCAGCTTCTTGGCGTTGTTGGACGCCAGCACGACACGATCGCCCCGCTTCACCTCAGACTCCCAGCGCGCTGCGCTGCAGGCCGACCAGCTCGCCGATGCCTTTTTCAGCCAGCGCGAGCATGTCGTTCATCTCGGCCCGGGTGAAGGCCTCGCCCTCGGCCGTGCCCTGAACCTCGACAAAGGCGCCGGCCGAGGTCATGACCACGTTCATGTCGGTGTCGCAGGCCGAGTCTTCTTCGTAGGCCAGGTCCAGCAAGGGCGTGCCCTGGACGATGCCCACCGACACCGCCGCCACGAAGGCACGGATCGGCGAGGTGGTGATCCGGCCCTGGTCGATCAGCCAGCTCACCGCGTCGTGGGCGGCCACGAAGGCGCCGGTGATCGCCGCGGTGCGGGTGCCGCCATCAGCCTGGATGACGTCGCAATCGAGCGAGATCGTGCGTTCGCCCAGGGCCGTCAGGTCGAACACGGCCCGCATGGACCGCCCGATCAGGCGCTGGATTTCCTGGGTGCGACCGCTTTGCTTGCCGCGTGCGGCCTCGCGGTCACCTCGCGTGTGCGTGGCCCGGGGCAGCATGCCGTATTCGGCCGTCACCCAACCCTCGCCGCTGCCCTTCTTGTGCGACGGCACACGTTCTTCGACCGATGCGGTGCACAGCACCTTGGTGTGGCCGAACTCGACCAGCACCGATCCTTCGGCATAGCGGGTGTAGTGACGGGTCAGGCGCACGGGGCGCAGGGCATCGGCGGCACGGCCGCCCAGACGTTCGTAGGGCATCAGATTCCTTGCATGGCATGGCAGGGCACCGGGGGTGCCGCTGCGCGGTCACGGGGCATGACCGGGGTGTCGAACCCGAAGGCGCGTGCCTTCAGGGCTTTTTCTGGGACGAGCGCTTGATCGCCTCGTTGATCTCGCGGATCGAGCGCTCGATCTCGGCTTCGTCCAGGTCGTCGGGCTCCTGGCCGAGCACACTGGCCTGGATGGTGGAGGCAAACACCTCCTCGCCGAGCGACTGTGTGGAAATGGCCTTGGTGGAGTCGTAGTCTTCGGACGACTCCCACTCGACCGACAACACGGTGACGTTGTCGCTCTTGGCGCCGGCCTTGCGCAGCGCCATCTCGACCAGTTCGGGCACGGCATCGGCGATCGGCCGCGTGGCGAGCTGGTCGGTGATGGTCTGGTCGGTCACGCTGCCCCACAGGCCGTCGGAGCACAGCAAGAGGCGGTCGCCTTGCTGCAGCAGCATCGGGCCGACGGTGTCGACCACCGGCTTGCCAGGGCTGCCCAGGCAGGTGAACAGCACGTTGCGGTTGAAGCGCTCGCCCATCGGCACCACACCGTTGAGGGTTTCCTGCAGCTCGGAGTAGGAGTGGTCGCGGGTGCGCGCAATCAGCTTGTCGCCGCGCACCAGGTAGAGGCGGGAGTCACCGCAATGGGCCCAGTAGGCCGCGCCGTTCTGCATCACGCAGGCCACGACGGTCGTGCGCGGTGTGTCGATCAGGGCCTTTTCGGTGGCGTAGCGCAACAGCTGGTGATGCCCGGCGATGATCGCATCGTGCAGGAAGCGCACCGGATCCTTCAGCATCGGCTTGGCATCGCGCTGGAACAGCGCCGACATGGTCTGCAACGCAAGCTGCGAGGCGACCTCGCCCTCGGGGTGCCCGCCCATGCCGTCGGCCAGGGCAAACAAACCGGAATCCCGCGTGTAGCAATAGCCCATGCGGTCTTCGTTCTTTTCGCGGCCACCCTTGCGGCTGACCTGATAGACGGAAAATCTCATCACCGGGCCTCCTTCGGGCGTCAGGCCTGTTTGCCGCCCTTGAGGTTCTCAAGCTGCAGCTTGAGACGTTCGCTGAAACTGAGCTTGGTGTAGCGGCGCTCGGTTTCGCGGGCCAGTTCCTTCTGCAGTGCAAACACGCTTTGCGGCCGCGACAGCGGATCCAGCGCCATGCACCATTCGGTGACCTCGATCAGGTTGTCGGAATAGATGTTGCGCAGCCGCGAAAGCGACAGCGTGAGGCGGTCTTTCTCGAGCCGCTGCGGCGCATCGTTCGGCGGATAGCCCTGCATGCAGGCATAGATGCACGCACCGATCGCGTAGATGTCGGTCCAGGGGCCCAGCGTGCCGTCGCGGCGGTACATCTCGGGCGCGGCAAACCCCGGCGTGTACATCGGCCGGATGAAGTTGCCTTCCTTGCTCAGCACCTCGCGCGCGGCGCCGAAGTCCAGCAGCACCGCCTTGTTGTCGTTGGTGATGAAGATGTTGGCCGGCTTGATGTCCAGGTGCAGCATCTTGTGCTGGTGCACGATGCGCAGGCCGCGCAGGATCTCGTCGAACAGCGAGCGGATGGTGGACTCGCGGAACACCTTGTCCCGCTTGAGTTCACGGGCGGTGACGATGAAATCCTGCAGGGTGTCGCCCTGCAGGTAGTTCATCACCATGTAGACGGTTTCGTTCTCGCGGAAGAAGTTCAGCACCGAGACCACGCTGGGGTGCGAGATCTGGGCGAGTGACCGGCCTTCTTCGAAGAAGCTCTTCAGGCCCAGGCGGTAGAGCGGCTGCTTCTCGGGCTTGACGCGCGGCGCCAGCTCGCCCGGCGAACGCTCGGCCAGGGACGACGGCAGGTACTCTTTCAGCGCAACGAGGCGTTTGTCCTGGTCTTCGGCGAGATAGACCACGCCAAAGCCCCCGGCTGCCAGCTTCTTGACGATCTGATAACCACCGACCACGGTGCCAGGTGGCAACGGGGCAGGTTTGGGCTTTGACATAATCGGATTTTGCAACGCGATAGGTGTCATGGCAGTTTACAGCATGACCGGCTACGCGAGCGCCAGCTCCGCGGCACCCGGCACCACAACTTCCCAGCGCACCGCAGACGGCAGTGCGGAATCTCACGCCGGCCGCCCCGAGCCGGTGTCGACTTCCGCCGTCACCGTCGAGCTGCGTTCCGTCAACAGCCGCTTCCTGGACCTGGCCTTCCGCATGCCGGACGACCTGCGGGCGATCGAGCCGGCGCTGCGCGAGCTGATCAC
>CBFGPV010000278.1:0-3672 GCA_965650765.1 uncultured Burkholderiales bacterium | reverse complement strand
CTGTTCGTGATCGGCATGTTCATCGAGACCTCGGCGGCCATCATCGTGCTGGCGCCGATCCTGGTGCCCGTGGCAGCGCATTTTGGTGTGGACCCGGTGCATTTCGGGATCATCATGGTGGTGAACCTGGCCCTGGGCATGATCACGCCGCCGTTTGGCGTGAACCTGTTTGCCGCCTGCACCGTGGCGCGCATTTCGCTGGACGAGATCATCAAGCATCTGGTGCCGTTCGTGCTGGTCGTGGTGGGGTGCCTGATGGTCATCACCTACGTGCCGTGGCTGTCGCTGGCGCTGCGCGACCTCGTTTTTGCCGCCCCCGTGGTGGCCCCGGTGATCGGCCCGCAGTGACCCCTGGAGGTCAGGGCAGGGCGGTCACCGACTTCATGACAGGAGAACCTACATGAGCAAGACGACAACCTGGCAGCACGCCATCGGCAACCGGCGCGTTCCGGCGTCCGGCGGCGAGACGCTGCCCATGACCGATCCGTCGACCGGTGCGGTGTTTGCAGAAATCGCGCGCGGCACCGCCGAAGACATCGACCTGGCCGTGCGCACGGCGCGGCAGGCCTTCGACGGCGCCTGGGGCCGCACCCCGGGGGTTGAACGGGGCAGGGTGCTTGCCCGGGCCGCGGCTTTGATCAACCAGCATGCCGACGAACTGACCCAGCTGGAGTCGCAGGACTGCGGCAAACCGCTGACACAGGCGCGCAACGACGTCGTGGCCGTGGCCCGGTACTTCGAGTTCTATGCCGGGGCGGCCGACAAGGTCGGCGGGCAGGTGCTGCCTTACCTGCAGGGCTACACCGTGCTGGCCGATCGCGAGCCCCATGGCGTGACCGGGCACATCGTGCCGTGGAACTATCCGCTGCAGATCTTCGGGCGTTCGGTCGGCGCGTCGCTTGCGGCCGGCAACGCCTGTGTGGTCAAGCCGGCCGAAGACGCCTGCCTGTCGCTGCTGCGCCTGGCCGAGCTGCTCGCCGAGGCCGGGCTGCCTGCCGGCGCGTTGAACATCGTCACCGGGCTGGGCCGGGAGGCCGGCGCTGCGCTGGCCAGCCACCCCGGACTCGACCACATCTCGTTCACCGGATCGCCCGAGACCGGCACCCAGGTGGCCCAGGCCGCGGCGGTGCATCACATTCCGGTGACGCTGGAACTGGGCGGCAAGTCACCCCAGATCGTTTTCGACGACGCCGATCTCGACGCCGCCGTGCCGGTGATCGTCAATGCCATCGTGCAGAACTCCGGCCAGACCTGCTCGGCCGGCAGCCGTCTGCTGGTGCAGCAAGGCGTCTATGAGCCGCTGCTGGCGAAGCTGAAGCTGGCTTTCGAGGCCTTGCGCGTGGGGCCGGCGTCGGCCGACCTGGCCATGGGGCCGCTGATCCGCGCCTCCCAGCTCGCCCATGTGCGGCAGATGGTGCACGAAGCGCGCGACGACGGGCTGGCGGTTGCCGCGCACGGGCAGATCGTCACCGACGCGCCACACGGCGGTTTCTACTTTGCACCCACGCTGCTGCGCGACGTGCCCGCCACACACCGCATCGCCCAGCAGGAGGTGTTCGGCCCGGTGCTGGCGAGCATGTCGTTCCGCGACGAGGACGAAGCCGTGGCCCTGGCCAACGGCACGCGCTTTGGCCTGGTGGCCGGCATCTGGACACGTGATGGTTCCCGCCAGTTGCGCCTGGCCCGACGTGTGCAGGCGGGTCAGGTGTTCATCAACAACTATGGTGCCGCAGGCGGCGTCGAGCTGCCATTCGGCGGCGTGCGCTCGAGCGGACATGGGCGAGAAAAAGGCGTCGAAGGACTGCTGTCGTTCACGCGGGTCAAGACGATTGCCATCAAGCACGACTGAGGTGCCGTACGGCACGGTCGTGCGTTGCGTCGCCGGCTCACTGGGTCCCATGCGCTGGTTGCGTGGTTGCTGCCGCGACACCTCCATTTTTGCCAGAATGCATATTATGTTAAATCAAGATGATCACTGAATGATCACAGCAGCCCGGGGTCGACCGCTGGCATGTCCGGCACGTCCTTCACCCTCGTGAGCTCCCTCAGGTGTTGTTGTCGTGCCATCGGGTCGGACTTGCCGCCTCAGGCACAATCTCGCGCATGACACTGTCTCCACGCGCCCGACGCCACCTGTTGTGGCTGGCTGCCTGCCTGATTGCCTTCAAGGCAATCGTGCCGGCGGTGGCCGTGGCGGCTTCGCAGTGGCGTGGTGTCGATCTGATCGAGGTCTGCACTGTCTTTGGCGTGCGCACGCTGGCGGTCAGTCTGGAGGGTTCGGGCGCTCCGGCGTCACATGGCGACGATCATCCCGCCGCCGTTGCCGAGATGGCGGGTTGCGGTCTGGTCGGTCTGGCCCTGAGCGCGCCGCCAGATGCGCAGACGGGCCCGGCCTGGCAGGCCGCCACGTGGGGGCTTGAACTTGCCAGTGGATGCGAAGAACGCAGCCTGCCGCCCGATCGTGTGCGCGGCTGGCTGGAGCACCTGACCTTGGCGCCGCCAGGCAGCTCGGCCTGAGCGCTCGCATCGCGCGCGCAGAAGGCACCCCGCCTTCACTCCGGGCTGCATCCAGCCCGCTGTATCCAGCCCGTTCTGCACCTCAACTTCTGCCAGGTGCGCGCCGCATGAGCGCGCCAGATCATCATGAATCTTCGTTTTTGTATTCGCCAGGCCTTCGTCATGGCCACCGCCGCGTTCAGCTTCGCATCTGCCCAGGCGCATGACTACACCGCCGGAGACATCCGCATCGAGCATCCCTGGGCGCGGCCCACGGTGCCAGGACAGAAGGCGGGAGGCGCCTTCATGAAGTTGACCAACCCGTCCGGTATGGCCGATCGCCTGGTCGGGGTGCGGTCCGACGTGGCCACGTCCACCGAGCTCCACACCATGACGATGGACGGCAACGTGATGCGCATGCGTGAAGTCCAGGCCATCGAGATCCCCGCGGGCCAGGTGGTCGAACTCAAGCCGGGCGCCTTTCACGTCATGTTCATGGGCCTGAAGGCGCCGATGAAGGTGGGCGACATGCTGCCCTTGACCCTGAAGTTTGAACGCGCGGGTGAAGTGGCCGTACAGGTGAAGGTCGAGAGCATGCCCTCGGCCCAGCCAGCCGCTGGTCAAGGCAAAGGTGCTCACGCTCACCATTGATCCTGCCGGGTGCAGGCGCGGCCGCATCACCTCGCCGCCCTGCCCTGGTCCGGCCTGCACAAGTGATTGTGCGGTGCCTGATTGCGGTGCTACGCTGGTGTGACTTTCAGGCTGCTCGGGAGTGGTCAGATGATGCACACACCAGCCAGATTCCTCGTGCTGATTGAATCGGCCGGGGCCATGGTGGCTCGCTTGTTCGATGCCCGCTTCACCCACCTCGGGGACTTCGATGCGTCGTCGGAAGAGGTGGCGGTGATGACCTCCGGCGTGATGCCCAAACGAGGCATCGAAGGCGAGCAGTGGGGCCCTGCCCTGCGTGGCCACAGCCCCGAGGAGCGCGCCGCGGCGCTCGTGTTTGTGCTGGACCCGTGAGAAGGTGTGAACGATGTCGCCGTGGGTCGCGCCTGGCCGCAACGGCGGCCCAGCAATGAACAAGCCCCTGAGGCTTTCGCGTCAGGGGCCTGTTGCGGGGTTGGCGGAGACGAAGGGATTCGAACCCTTGATGCAGCTCATCACCGCATACTC
>CBFGPV010000277.1:0-3694 GCA_965650765.1 uncultured Burkholderiales bacterium | reverse complement strand
GTGCGCCTGCTGGCCTCCGGTGAAGATGCCTTCGAGACCCTGCTCGCGCTGGCTCAGCAGGCCGACCACACGCTGGACCTGCAGTACTACCTGATCGCCAACGACCCGTCGACGCGCACGCTGCTGCGCGCCGTGCATGCGGCTGCACAGCGCGGGGTGCGGGTGCGCCTGCTGCTGGACGATCTCAACACGGCGGAGAACGACGCCAGCCTGTTGTGCCTCACGCGCCATCCGCGCATCGAGGTGCGACTCTACAACCCGTTTCCGGCGGGCCGGTTGTCCACGGCCACCCGGATCCTCGCCTCGCTCACCGACATCCGCCGCATCAACCACCGCATGCACAACAAGCTGTTCGTGGCCGACAACAGCCTGGGCGTGACGGGTGGGCGCAACCTGGGCGATGCCTACTTCGTGCAGAGCCCGGACAGCAATTTTGTCGACCTGGATGTGCTGGCCGTCGGGCCGGTGGTGCGCTCGCTGTCGAACACGTTCGATCGTTTCTGGAACAGTCTGCTGGCCTATCCGGTGAGCGTGCTTGTGCAGCAGGAGCCGCGCTGCGACGGCGCACTCGACGCGCCCCGACCGAACGCGGATGCACCGGCCGTCGAAGCGACGGTGGCGCCCGCGCCCGCGCCCGCGCCCGCATCCGCCATCGACCCCGCGCGTCTGCGGTGGGTGCCTGCCACCGTCCTGGCCGACGCGCCATCGAAGATCGCCAGCGAAGGCCAGCCCGATGCCAGCGAGACGATCGCCGACGACCTGGGGGCGCTCGTGCGCACGGCGGCGAGCGAACTGGTGGTGATCTCGCCGTACTTCGTGCCCGGCACCCAGGGCGTGGCGCTGGTGCGTGAGCTGCGCGAGCGCGGGGTGAAGGTGAGGGTGCTCACGAACTCGCTGGCCTCGACGGACGCGCCGGCGGTCCACATCGGCTATGCGCGCTACCGGCCCGACCTGCTGCGTGCCGGGGTGGAACTGCATGAACTCAGACCCCGGCTGGGGGCCACCCGCGCCTGGCTCGGCCGTTTCGGCAGTTCGGCGGCCAGCCTGCACGCCAAGGCGCTGGTCATTGATCGCCGCACCGTGCTGGTCGGTTCGATGAACATGGATCCGCGATCGGCCCGGCTGAATACCGAGGTCGGCCTCGTGCTGCGCAGCCCGGCGCTGGCAGCGGAAGTCATGCGCCTGTACGAGGACGTGGCCCGTTCCAGCAGCTACCGGCTCGAACTCGTCGAGCCCGACGGCGAACGCCTGCGCTGGCGCAGCGACACCCCCGGGGTGCCCAGCGTCGAAGGGCGTGAACCGGGCGCCAGCGTCGGCGCCCAGTTGCTGCTGATGCTGCTCACGCCGTTTGCGCCCGAAGAGCTGTTGTAGGGCCAACCCGGGAAGGCCGGCGGCGACAGGCTCACTTCAGGATGTCACCCAGGCAGAGGTACTTCACTTCCACGTAGTCGTCCATGCCGTGGTGCGAACCTTCGCGCCCCAGGCCGGACTGCTTCACGCCGCCGAACGGCACCTCGGCCACTGAAATGAGCCCGGTGTTGATGCCCACCATGCCGTACTCGAGGGCCTCGGCGACACGGAAGATCCGGCCGACGTCGCGGCTGTAGAAGTAGCTCGCCAGGCCGAACTCGGTGTGGTTGGCCGCGTCCACCGCCTCCTGCTCGGTCTTGAAGCGGAAGACCGGGGCGACCGGGCCGAAGGTCTCTTCGCGTGCGCACAGCATGTCGGCGGTGGCACCGGCCAGCACCGTGGGTTCATAAAAGCGTTCGCCGATGCGCCGCCCGCCGGTCAGCACCCTGGCGCCCTTGGCGGTCGCATCGGCCACATGCTGCTCGACCTTGGCCAGCGCCTGCTCGTCGATCAGCGGTCCCTGGTTGACACCCGCCTCGAAGCCGTTGCCCACGCGGATGCCCCGCACCCGGTCGGCCAGCCGGGCCACGAAGTCGTCATACACGCCGTCCTGAACATAAAGACGGTTGGCACACACGCAGGTCTGGCCGGCATTGCGGTACTTGCTGGCCAGCGCTCCCTCGACCGCGCTGTCCAGGTCGGCATCGTCGAACACGATGAAGGGGGCGTTGCCGCCGAGTTCCAGCGACAGTTTCTTGACCGTCGGCGCGCACTGCTGCATCAGGATGCGACCGACTTCGGTCGACCCGGTGAAGGACAGGTGGCGCACCGTGTCGCTGCCACACAACACTTTGCCGACCTCGATCGAGCGCGGTCCATCGGCTGTCAGCACGCTCAGCACCCCTGGCGGCATGCCGGCGCGCAGCGCCAGTTCGGCCGTGGCCAGCGCCGACAGCGGGGTCTGTTCAGCGGGCTTGATCACCGCCGGGCAGCCCGCGGCAATGGCCGGGGCAACCTTGCGGGTGATCATCGCGATCGGGAAGTTCCACGGCGTGATCGCCGCGCACACGCCGATCGGCTGCTTGATGACGAGATAGCGCTTGCCCGCGTCGGTGGTCGGGATGGTCTCGCCGTAGACGCGTTTGGCCTCTTCGGCGAACCACTCGACGAAGCTGGCGGCGTAGACCGCCTCACCCCTTGCTTCGGCCAGCGGCTTCCCCTGTTCGGCGGTCATGATGCGGGCCAGGTCGTCGGCATGTTCGTGCATCAAGTGGAACCAGCGCAGCAGGATCGCGGCGCGCTCCTTGGCCGTCTTGGCGCGCCATGCCGGCCAGGCGGTTGCCGCCGTGGCGACAGCCTGCTCAGCCTCGGCTGCGCCCAGGTTGGCCACGTCGGCCAGCTTGCGTCCGGTGGCCGGGTCGGTCACGTCGAAGCGTGCATGGCCCTTGACCCATACGCCATTGACCAGCGCGTCGGTCTTGAGCAGCGTGGGATCCTTCAGTTGATCCAGCGGGGAGGCGGTGTTGTCCATGAGGCGGTCTCGATCACGTTGACGGCTGGCGATGAGGCGCGGGACCCACGCCGGCCGGGCACACAGGAAGGGGGGGCAAGCAATGATAGGCCGCCGGCCTCGGGCACGGTGTCACCCGTGCGAACAGCTCACCTGCTGCCGAAGGCCATTCGCGAGGGTGGCAAGGGCCTGCGCATGGCCGGGCTTCCTATAATCGAAAACTTACCCAAAATCCGCCAGGTGGGCGGGCGCAGCAGGTCGCTGCGCCGACACCGGCCCAGAAAGAGCCCCGGATGAAAGCCGCCGAGATCCGCCAGACCTTCCTGAAGTTCTTCGAGTCCAAGGGACACCAGATCGTCGCCTCCAGCCCGGTGGTGCCCGGCGACGACCCGACGCTGCTGTTCACAAACGCCGGGATGAACCAGTTCAAGGACGTGTTCCTCGGCTTCGACAAGCGTCCGTACAGCCGTGCGACCACCGCACAGAAGTGCATCCGGGCCGGCGGCAAGCACAACGACCTCGAGAACGTGGGCTACACCGCCCGCCACCACACGTTTTTCGAGATGCTGGGCAACTTCAGCTTCGGTGACTACTTCAAGCGCGACGCGATCCGCTACGCCTGGGAGCTGCTGACCGAGCATTTCAAGCTCCCCGCGGACAAGCTGTGGGTCACGGTCTACGCCGAAGACGACGAGGCCTACGAGATCTGGAACAAGGACGTCGGCGTGCCGGCCGAGCGCATCGTGCGCATCGGCGACAACAAGGGCGCGCGCTATGCGTCCGACAACTTCTGGATGATGGGCGACACCGGCCCCTGCGGCCCGTGCACCGAGA
>CBFGPV010000276.1:0-3835 GCA_965650765.1 uncultured Burkholderiales bacterium | reverse complement strand
ACATCATGGAAAAGCTCAACGCCAACACCGTGGCCGACCTGCTCAAGATCGCCCTCGGCGCGCAGGCCAAGGCCTGACACACCCCCTCACCCAGAGGCCGCATGCAGTGCGGCCTTTGTTGTTTCTGGACCAAGGATCCCGCCATGACTGCCCAGCTGATCGATGGAAACGCCCTGTCAAAGCACATTCGCACCGAGGTGGCCGCACGCGCTGCCGCACTGACCGCCCGCGGCACCCGGCCGGGCCTGGCGGTGATCCTCGTGGGCGACAACCCGGCCTCGCAGGTGTACGTGCGCAACAAGGTCAAGGCCTGCCAGGACAGCGGGCTGCACTCGGTGCTGGAGCAATACCCCGCCAGCATGACCGAAGCCGAACTGCTGGCGCGTGTGTCAGCCCTCAACGATGACCCGGCCATCCACGGCATCCTGGTGCAGCTGCCGCTGCCGCCCCACATCGACGCCCACAAGGTCATCGAGACCATCTCTCCGCTGAAGGACGTTGACGGCTTCCATGTCGCCAGCGCCGGCGCGCTGATGGTCGGCCAGGCCGGCTTCAAGCCCTGCACGCCCTATGGTTGCATGAAGATGCTCGAATCGATCGGCTGCGACCCCAAAGGCAAGCATGCCGTGGTGATCGGCCGCTCCAACATCGTGGGCAAGCCGATGGCCATGCTGCTCTTGCAAGCCAGCGCCACCGTCACCATCTGCCACAGTGCGACCCCCGACCTCGCACACCACACGCGGCAGGCCGACATCGTTGTTGCCGCCGTGGGCAAGCGCAATGTGCTGACGGCCGACATGGTCAAGCCCGGCGCCGTGGTCATCGACGTGGGCATGAACCGCAACGAGGCCGGCAAGCTGTGCGGCGACGTCGATTTCGAGGGCGTTTCGACGGTGGCTTCGTTCATCACCCCTGTGCCCGGAGGGGTGGGGCCGATGACCATCACAATGTTGCTGGTCAACACGATGGAGGCCGCTGAACGCGCGGCAGGCTGAATCACCATGAATCCTCTGCTCGACACCACCGATCTCCCCCGCTTTGGCGACATCCTGCCCGAGCACGTCACGCCGGCCATCGACCAACTGCTGCGCGATGCCGGGGCGGCGCTGGAAAAGGCCGTATCCGACGCGGTGCCGGCGCGGTATGACGACCTGTCGGCGATGCTCGATGTGGCCACCGAAAGGCTGGGGCGGGCCTGGGGCGCGATCGGTCACCTCAACGCGGTGGCCGACAACCCTCAGATGCGTGCAGCGTTCAACGAAAACCTGCCCAAGGTCACGGAGTTCTACACACGCCTGGGCGCCGACGAACGGCTGTATGCCAAGTACAAGGCCGTGGCCCAGGGCCCCGAGGCCGCGACGCTGACACCGGCACGGCGCAAGGCGCTGTCCAATGCCATGCGTGACTTCGTGCTGTCCGGCGCAGAGCTGCAGGGTGAGGCCAAGCAGCGCTTTGCCGAGATCCAGGAGCGTCAGGCCGAGCTGTCTCAGAAGTTTTCCGAGCACGTCCTCGACGCCACCGATGGCTATGCGTACTACGCGCATGCCGACGAGCTCGACGGTGTCCCCGAGGACGCCCGCCAGGCCGCCCGCCAGGCGGCCGAACGCGACGGCAAGGACGGCTACAAGATCACGCTGCAGTTCCCCAGCTACTTCCCGGTGATGCAGTACGGCCGCAACCGGGCCCTGCGTGAACGGCTTTACACCACCTACGTGACGCGCGCTTCCGAACAGGGTCAGCCCGAGCACGACAACACCGAGGTCATGCGCGAGCTGCTGGCCCTGCGCCAGGAAGAGGCCCGACTGCTCGGCTACGACAACTTCGCGCAGGTCTCGCTCGTGCCCAAGATGGCGGAATCCCCCGCCCATGTGACCGAGTTCCTGCGCGACCTGGCCCGCCGCGCCCGCCCGCATGCCGAAAAGGACCTGGCCGAGCTGCGCGAGTTTGCCGCCAGCGAGCTCGGCATGACCGAGCTGGCCGCCTGGGACCTGGCCTATGTGTCCGAGAAGCTGAAGGAAAAGCGCTATGCCTTCAGTGACCAGGAGGTGAAGCAGTACTTCACCGAACCGAAGGTGCTGGACGGCCTGTTCAGGATCATCGAGACGCTGTTCGAGGTGGCCATCCGCCCCGACACCGCGCCGGTGTGGCACCCGAGCGTGCGCTTCTTCCGGATCGAGCGCGGCACGCAACTCGTCGGCCAGTTCTACCTGGACCCCTACGCGCGCCAGGGCAAGCGCTCGGGCGCCTGGATGGACGATGTACGCGGCCGCTGGCAGCGCCCGGAAGGTTCACTCCAGACCCCGGTGGCGCACCTGGTGTGCAATTTCGCCGAGGGCCTGGACGGCAAACCCGCGCTGCTGACTCACGACAACGTCATCACGCTGTTCCACGAGTTCGGCCATGGCCTGCATCACATGCTCACGCAGGTGAACGACATCGGCGTGGCCGGGATCTCGGGTGTGGAATGGGATGCCGTCGAGCTGCCCAGCCAGTTCATGGAGAACTTCTGCTGGGAATGGGACGTGCTCAAGCACATGACCGCCCATGTGGACACCGGCGAGCCGCTGCCGCGCGCCCTGTACGACAAGATGCTCGCCGCCAAGAACTTCCAGAGCGGCATGCAGACCCTGCGCCAGATCGAGTTCTCGCTGTTCGACATGCGCCTGCATGCCGAACCCGGCAGCGAGACCCGCGTGCAGGCCGTGATCGACGAGGTGCGGCGGGAAGTGGCCGTGCTGCAACCGCCGCCGATCAACCGCATGCAGCACAGCTTCTCTCACATCTTTGCCGGCGGATACGCGGCGGGCTACTACAGCTACAAGTGGGCAGAAGTGCTCAGTGCCGATGCCTACGGCGCGTTTGAAGAGGCCGGGGTGCTGGACGTTGCCACCGGCCGACGCTATCGTCAGGAAATCCTGGAGGCGGGAGGCAGCCGCCCCGCCGAGGAAAGCTTCAAGGCCTTCCGCGGCCGGGCACCGACCATCGACGCCCTGCTCCGCCATCAGGGCATGGCATGAATCCCCGCTGGACCTGATACGGGAGCTCCGAAGTCATGAGGCAGTTGATCAAACCCGGTTTCATTGGCCAACGCGCCTGCGCCGACACGCTGCCACGCGGAACGCGGCGTACCCGCCGCCCGCTGGCCATCGTCTTTGCGCTGGGCCTGTGCCTGGCCGGGCCGACCGCGCAGGCGATGTACAAGGTCGTGGGGCCAGACGGCAAGGTTACCTACACCGATCGTGCCCCGGTCGAGAGCGGCAAGGTTCAGCCGTTGTCGCGCAGCGGCGGACCGGGCAGTTCGGCCGTGCCGCTGCCGATCGAGCTGCAGCAGGCCACGTCGCGCTTTCCGGTCACGCTCTACACCACCACCAACTGCCGCCCCTGTGACAACGGCAGAGCCCTGCTGCAGCAACGTGGTGTGCCGTTTTCCGAACGCACGGTGCGCACGGCAGAGGACTTCAAGGCCTATGAGGCCCTGGTGCCGAACAACGAGATGCCGGGCCTGCAGATCGGCGGCCAGCGGATGAGCGGGTTTTCGGCCAGCGAATGGAATTCTTACCTGGATGCCGCGGGCTACCCCCGGCAGTCAGTGTTGCCCTCGGGCTACCAGCAGGCCAGCCCCGCCCCCCTGACACGGCCAGACACCGCATCGGCTGCGGCCCCCAGTCTGCCCAGTCCGTCGACCGGCCCCTCGACCGAAGCCCCCCCGCCCCCGGCGGGCAATGCGCCGCCGGGCTTCAGGTTCTGAGCCCCCCAGGGCCGGGCTGCGCCCAGCCCGCCCCCCCCGCGGGGGTCAAGGAAACTTGGGACGGCCCGGCGTTTCCTTGAAAGCGCC
>CBFGPV010000275.1:0-3835 GCA_965650765.1 uncultured Burkholderiales bacterium | reverse complement strand
CGGCTCGCCCCGCCAGGGGCGAAACAGCAGCAGATCAAACACCGCGGCGTCACGCCACAGCACACCCTCTCCCCAACCCTCTCCCGCAAGCGGGCGAGGGGGCCACGCACGCACACGCGATTGCCCCGCGGCGTGCTGCGGCCAACCCGACCCCGGGAGCTCGACGGTCTCAGTGCCTGAAGTGACGCACGCCCGTCAGCACCATCGCGATGCCGCGTTCGTTGGCTGCGGCGATCACTTCGTCGTCGCGCACGCTGCCGCCGGGCTGGATCACGCAGGTGGCGCCTGCATCGCACACCACGTCGAGGCCGTCGCGGAACGGGAAGAAGGCGTCGCTCGCGACGGCCGATCCCTGCAGCGTGAGGCCGGCGTTGTCAGCCTTGATCGAGGCAATGCGCGCCGAGTCGATGCGGCTCATCTGGCCTGCGCCGACGCCCAGGGTCATGCCACCGCCGCAGAAGACGATGGCGTTGGACTTGACGTACTTGGCCACGCGCCAGGCAAACAGCAGGTCCTGCAGTTGTTCGGAGGTGGGCTGCTTCACCGTCACGACCTTGAGTTCGCCGAGCGTCATCTCGCGGTTGTCGGCCGTCTGCAGCAGCAGGCCCGAGCCCACGCGCTTGGCGTCCATCAGGTTGCGGCCCTGGTCCCAGGCGGTGGTGCCACCCGGCGGCAGGGCGATCTCGAGCAGGCGGGTGTTGGCCTTGGCCGAGAAGATCGCGCGGGCTTCATCGCTGAAAGCCGGGGCGATCAGCACCTCGACGAACTGCTTGGCCACGAGCTGGGCGGCTTCGCCGTCGAGCGGGCAGTTGAAGGCGATGATGCCGCCGAATGCCGAGGTCGGGTCGGTCTTGAAGGCCTTGCCATAGGCCTCGGCGGCCGTGGCACCCATCGCCACGCCGCAGGGGTTGGCATGCTTGACGATCACGCAGGCCGGACCGTCGTTGATCGGGTCGAAGGACTTGACGCACTCCCAGGCCGCATCGGCATCGGCGATGTTGTTGTACGACAGCTCCTTGCCCTGCAGCTGACGGGCCGTGACCAGCGAACCCGGTGCGGGATGCAGGTCACGGTAGAAGGCGGCGCGCTGGTGCGGGTTCTCGCCGTAGCGCAGGTCCTGCACCTTGACGAAGCGGCCATTCGACTGGGCCGGGAACTCGCTGCGGCTGCCATCGGCCTGCAGCGACGACAGGTAGTCGCTGATGGCCGCGTCGTAGTTGGAGATGCGGTTGAAGGCCGCCACGGCCAGCGCGAAGCGGGTGGTGTCGCTCACCCGGCCGTCGCGCTTGAGCTCCTCGACCACACCGGCGTACTGGTCGGCGTCGGTCAGCACGGCGACGTCCTTCCAGTTCTTGGCGGCCGAGCGCACCATCGCGGGGCCGCCGATGTCGATGTTCTCGATGGCGTCTTCGAGCGTGCAGCCGGCCTTGGCGACGGTGGCCTCGAAGGGGTAGAGGTTCACGACCAGCAGGTCGATGGTGCCGATGCCGTGCTCGCGCAGCGCGGCCATGTGCTCGGGCACGTCCCGGCGTGCCAGCAGGCCGCCATGCACGCGCGGATGCAGGGTCTTCACGCGGCCGTCGAGCATCTCGGGGAAGCCGGTGAGCTCGGCCACCTCGGTGACGGCCAGGCCCTGCTCGGCCAGCAGCCGGGCCGTGCCGCCGGTGGACACCAGGCGGATGCCCAGGTCGGCCAGCGAGCGGGCGAGTTCAACGATGCCGGTCTTGTCGGACACGGAGATCAGTGCGGTGAGCGTGGAGGTCGTCATGGTGATGGACGTGGGGAGCTGAGAAAACGGAGGCAGGTGCGGCCCGCAGGCCTCACTTGATGAGCTTGTGTTCGACGAGCTTGCGGCGCAGCGTGTTGCGGTTGATGCCCAGCCATTCGGCAGCGCGCGACTGGTTGCCGTCGGCATGCAGCATCACCGTTTCCAGCAGCGGCTTCTCGACGACGTTCAGGATCATGTCGTACATGGAGTGAGGCTCTTCGCCCCGCAGGTCCTTGAAGTAGGACTCCAGGCTGTGGCGGATGCAGTCCTCGATGTGTTTCTTGCTCATGCGGCCTCTTGTCGGAGATCCGTGTCCACGGCGTCGTCGGTCGCGGGCTGCGGGGTGGGCAGCCGGTCGTGGCGGGTGGACAGGTCGGAAAAATAGGCGGACACCGCAGCGAGCTGAGCCTCGCAGGTGTCCAGGAGATTCATGCCGGCACGGAAGGGCTCCGCGCCCGGCAAGCCGCGCACGTACCAGCCGATGTGCTTGCGCGCGGTTCGCACGCCACTGAACTCGCCATACAGCGTGTAGTGGTCGTGCAGGTGTTCGACCAGCAGCTCATGCACCTCGCGCACGCCAGGGGCGGGCAGGTGGGTGCCGGTGGCCAGGAAGTGCGCGATCTCGCGGAAGATCCAGGGCCGGCCCTGCGCCGCCCGTCCGATCATCAGCGCATCGGCGCCGGTCAGGCGCAGCACCTCGCGCGCCTTCTCGGGCGTCGTGATGTCGCCATTGGCCACCACCGGCACCCCCACGGCCGACTTGACGGCGGCAATGGTCTCGTACTCGGCTTCGCCCTTGTAGCCCTGCTCGCGGGTGCGGCCGTGCACGGTGATCATCGCCACGCCGGCCGCCTCGGCGCCGCGGGCAATGCGCACGGCATTGCGCTCGGCCTGGCACCAGCCGGTGCGCATCTTCAGCGTCACTGGCACGCCGTGAGGGGCACTGGCCGTGACCACGGCATCGACGATGCGCAGCGCGAGATCCTCGTCCTGCATCAGTGCCGAGCCGGCCCACTTGTTGCAGACCTTCTTGGCCGGGCAGCCCATGTTGATGTCGATGATCTGCGCGCCGCGCTCGATGTTGTAGGCGGCGGCCTCGGCCATCATGATCGGTTCGGTGCCGGCGATCTGGACGGCGATGGGTTCGACCTCGCCGTCGTGGTTGGCCCGGCGCGAGGTCTTCAGGCTGTTCCAGAGCTCCTTGCGCGAGGTCACCATCTCGCTGACCGCGTAGCCTGCACCCAGGCGTTTGCACAGCTGCCGGAACGGGCGGTCGGTCACACCGGCCATCGGGGCGACAAACAGCGAATTCGGCAGTTCGTACGGGCCGATGTGCATGGAAGACCTGGGTGGGGAGTGCTGAAAAAGGAGGCAGGAGTATAGCCCCTGGCCCTTTCAGGAAATGAAATGCGCGGCGCGGCGCGCTGCCGCGGCGCACAACCATAATCGGCGCCCATGGAAGTCTGGCTCCACACCTTGCTCACCTGGCTGGCTCTGCCGCAATTCGGTCTGAGCACGGTCTTTGTCGTCGCGTTCGTGTCGGCCACCTTCCTGCCCATGGGCTCGGAGCCCGCGGTGTTCGGGCTGGTCAAGCTCAACCCCGAACTCTTCTGGCCGGCGGTGCTGGTGGCCACGGCCGGCAACACCGCCGGCGGCGCGCTGAACTGGTGGATGGGGCTGGGCGCCCACCATGCCTATGAACATCTGACCCACCGGCATGACGAGCCCCGCGCGCTGCAGTGGCTGCGGCGCTTCGGCCCTCGGGCCTGCCTGCTGTCGTGGCTGCCGATCGTGGGTGATCCGCTGTGCGGCGTGGCCGGCTGGATGCGCCTGCCGTTCTGGCCCTGTGTTTTCTACATGGCGATCGGCAAGTTCTGCCGCTATGTGCTGATGACCGCGGCGCTCCTCTGGGTCTTTCCCGGTGGCCTGAAGTTCTGACCGCCCCCAGGGCCGGGCTGCGCCCAGCCCGTCCCCCGCGGGGGTCAAGGCAACTTGGGGCGGCCCGCCGGTCTGCGCGGGCCGGGCTCAGTCGAGCATCGTGTGGCCGGGCGAAAACCGGTCGACCGC
>CBFGPV010000274.1:0-3878 GCA_965650765.1 uncultured Burkholderiales bacterium | reverse complement strand
TGCACATGCGCCAGGGCTTCTTCAGCATCCAGCAGACCTGCCCGCACTGCCACGGCACCGGCAAGATCATTCCCGAACCCTGCACGGCCTGCAACGGCCAGGGCAAGGTGAAGAAGACCAAGACCCTCGAGGTCAAGATCCCCGCCGGCATCGACGAAGGCATGCGCATCCGCTCGGCCGGCAACGGCGAGCCAGGCACCAATGGCGGGCCGCCCGGAGATCTCTACATCGAAATCCGCCTGAAGAAACACGACATCTTCGAGCGCGACAGCGATGACCTGCATTGCACGGTGCCGGTCGGCTTCACCACGGCCGCACTGGGTGGCACGATCGAGGTCCCCACGCTGGGCGGCAAGGCCGAGATCGAACTCCCCGAAGGCACTCAGCACGGCAAGACCTTCCGTCTGCGCGGCAAGGGCATCAAGGGCATCCGCTCAAGCTACCCGGGCGACCTGTACTGCCACGTGGCCATCGAGACGCCGGTGAAGATCACCGAGCATCAGCGCAAGCTGCTCAAGGAGCTTGACGAGTCGTTCAAGAAGGGAGGCGACCGGCATTCGCCCAACGCCAAGACCTGGACCGACCGGGTGAAAGACCTGTTCAAGTGACTCGCGTGCGCTGACGCAGGAGCGTGGTGGTCCGGCACACCGGGCCGGGCTCATTGATGCAAGGCCTGGGTTGCCCCGCCACTGGCCCGGGCCTGGCTGCCTCCCAGGTCATGGCGCTCCTTGAGCAGGCCATCGCGATAGGCCTGGCTGGCCAGCTGGTAGTGCGCAACGGCTCGTTGCACCGCGCGACGACCGGCCTCGACGTCGGCCGGCGCTCGACCGGTGGCCAGATCGATCACTCGGCTTTGACGGTTGGGGCGAAGCTCGACTTCGATCCCGTCGGCGACATACCCCACCGTCTGGTAGTTGGCCAGCAAGGCGCGAGGATGCTCACGTCCTTCACGCAGGATGTCCTGACCAAAAAACATGGACCGGTAGCTGAAGTTCAGCAGGCCGAAGATCGTCGGCGCAACGTCGATCTGCGACGCCAGTGTGTCGACACGCTGCGGCGCGACATGCGCCGGGCTGAACACGATCAAGGGAATGTGATAGTTCTCCAGCGGCAGTTCGACCCGGCCCCGGGCCTTGTGCGTGTGGTCAGCCACGATCACGAACAGCGTGTCCCGGAACCAGGGGCGCTGTTCGGCCTGCCGGATGAAGCGGCCGATCGACCAGTCCGTGTACTTCACGCCGCCGGCTCGCCCGCTGCCGCTGGGAAGGTCGATGCGGCCAGCCGGGTAGCTGAACGGCCGATGGTTCGACGTGGTCATCACGTGCGCAAAAAACGGGCGCCCCGCGGCAGCGCGCGCATCGAGTTGGCGCAGCGTCAGGTCGAAGAGGTCTTCGTCGGCAACGCCCCAGATGTTCTCGAAGTGGATCTGTGATCGATCCAGCGCCGTGCGATCCACGACGGTGTAGCCATTGCTGCCGTAGAAGGCATTCATGTTGTCGAAGTAGCCGTAGCCGCCATAGAGGAAGATCGGCTCGTAGCCCTTCTGTCTGAACACCGTGCCTGCCGTGAACAGCCCGGCATGGTCGGCCCGCTTGATGATGGCGTGGCCTGGGGTGGGCGGGACTGACAGACTCAAGGCCTCCAGCCCGCGCACGGTACGGGTCCCTGTGGCATACACCTGCGTGAAGAGCATCCCTCGCGACGCCAGATCGTCGAGGTGGGGGGTGAGCCCGCGTGTGCCACCGAACGCCGCCATGAACTCCGCACTCAGGCTCTCGACGGACACCATCACGACGTTCAGATGTTGCTCGGGCCCCGGGTTGCGGATCTCCCGTTCGGTGGCCCGGTACACCGTCATTGCCCCAGGGGCCGCACGCCCAAGCTCCGAATCCAGCACGGCCTGGGCCTGGTCCCGAGGCATCGTGAGATAGAAGCGGTCGTAGTCAAGCTCGTTGTGCCGGAAGGCGTGCCAGAAGTCGAAGTAGCCATTGCCTGCCAGTTCGTTCAGCCGGCTGTCGTCCGAGAACGACTTGTATCGGGCATCCATGGCCGCGCTTGCCACCAGCGGCAACGCAAGCCAGGCCGCCACGGCGCGGCGCGAAAAGCGAGGCGCACCATGGCTGACCAGCGGTTCATGGACAAGACGTTTCGCCACCCACGCCCACAGCAAGGCCGCACCGACCACCACACCGCCCAGCAGCAGCGGCAGGTTGTAGGACTCGCGGATGTTGCCGATCACCTCGTTCGTGTAGACGAGATAGTCGACGGCGATGAAGTTGAAGCGCGACGCGAATTCCTGCCAGAACGTGAACTCGGCCACGGCCACAAACACGTACGCCAGAGCGATCGGGACGAATGCCGCAGGAAGCAGCCACCGCAGACCCCGGCGCCAGCGAGTGGGCCACAGCGTCAGGACCAGGGCCGCTGGCGCGATCATGAAGCTTGCAACTGCCAGGTCGAACCCGGCGCCGATCAGCAACGCCGGCAGCAGCCGCCACGGCAGCCACCACGACGGCTCGCCCGCGACCGCCGCCAGAACCAGGCGCAGCGCCAGGTTGACGCCCAGGAAGCCGAGCAGCATGGGCCGCAGGTTGTGCAGCATTCCGCCAAACAGGACATCGCGTGCGGACAAGACCCACTGGCGGCCATGGCGCAGCGAGCTGCGCACAGAGTTTTTGCGATCCATGCACCGATGCTGGGCCGTGCGGGTGAAGCCAGCCTTAAGCGGCGTTCGCCCGCATGGCGCCATGCGCCGGTGTCAGAACAGCCTGCCCTGCCCTACCTGCCTTGGCGCCATGAAGGCCGAGCTGTCCAGTGCAGGGGTCTCGCGGCGGAGTCCGGCGCGCCGCACTGCCTTGTCGATGCGCTGGCGGATCAGGTCGGCCCACAGGCCGGTGCCCTTCATGCGCTGGCCGAACTCAGCCCGGTAGTCGGTGCCGCCGCGCATGTCACGGACCCTTGCCATGACACGCTCGGCACGGTCAGGAAAGTGGGTGGCGAGCCAGTCCTGGAACAGTGGGTTGACCTCCCAGGGAAGTCGAAGCACGGTGTAGTGGATGGACCGGGCGCCAGCCTGCGCGGCCGCATCGACCAGGCGTTCGATCTCGGGTTCGTTGATGAACGGAATGATGGGTGCCACGTTCACGCCCACCGGCACCCCGGCATCGGCAAGCCGACGCACTGTCTGCAGGCGCCGCGCGGGCGCTGCAGCGCGGGGCTCCAGGATGCGGCACAGCGCTGGGTCCAGCGTGGTGATGCTGACGAACACGAGGGCCCGGCGTGCGCGTGCGCTCGCGCCGATGAGATCGATGTCGCGCTCGATGCCGGCCGACTTGGTGATGATCGTGTAGGGGTGCTGGCAGTCGCCGAGCAGTTCGAGCAGGCGCCGGGTCAGCCTGAGCCTGCGTTCAATGGGCTGATAGGCGTCGGTCACCGAGCCGATGTTGATCGGGCTGGGCTCGTAGCTCGGACGCGAGAGTTCATGTTCCAGCCGTTCGACGGCATTGACCTTGGCGACCAGGCGTGTCTCGAAGTCGAGCCCGGGTGACATGCCGAGGTAGCTGTGCGTGGGCCGGGCGTAGCAGTAGATGCACCCGTGTTCGCAGCCACGATACGGGTTGATCGAGAGCCTGAACGGGATGTCGGGTGAGTCGTTTTCACTGAGGATGGACTTGACCTGTTCGGTCATCACCTCGGTGTGCGGCCCGACGGCGGCGGCTTGAGCCGGAGCGTCACCCGCATCATCGGGCACAGGCTCCGTCGAACCCTGTGCCCAGCCGTCATCTGCGGCCGAACGTTCGGTGCGCTCGAAGCGGTGAGCGATCTTCAGCGACGTGCCGCGCCCCTTGAGCGGGGGCGTTCCAGATGGGGCAGCCATG
>CBFGPV010000273.1:0-3975 GCA_965650765.1 uncultured Burkholderiales bacterium | reverse complement strand
GACCCGGTGTGAGAGCGCTCCTGGCACCTGTCGGGCGGTCCATCGCGTGAATTCGGCCTCCGCAAGGCATGTCGAGGCCCCGACGCGCACGCAGAAGGGTGCGTGTCACTTGGTAAGGATGAGCTTGCCGAGCTTGGTGGTCCGCAGCTGGTAGAAGGCGCCGTTGTGCTCGATCTGCACGCTCTTGCGGCCTTGCAGGATGGCGTGACTCTCGAGGGTATCCGGCACCTCACCCGCCGACGCCGAGTCCGGGGCGCTCAGATGGCCGTGGGGGGCGTCAGCGTCGGGCGTGGAAGTGCGGGCAGTGTGGTGAGGGGCCTGGCCGATCTTCATGGATTGTGTTCCCTCAGGTCCTGAGTGATCGATCAGCTGGGGCAGCGTGCCGGTGTCACGGAGCGCGGTGCAATGCAGGCACTGAATGCTGCCGGCCTCAAGGGCGGGACAGTACCCACCATGCACCGACCAGTACGACAGCAAGGGTGGACAGCCAGAGCATGTCCACGCTCGTTCAGGCAAGCGCCAAGGCCGGGGAGGTCACCGGTGCGGACACCGGGACACGGTCGTTCTGGCGCTGGGCACGATGAAAGACGGCTTGTGCACAGTCGGTGCAGCTCCCGCAGCAGGTACCCACGCCCGATTCCATCTGCAATTCGTCAAAGCTGCCGCAGCCCGAGCGAGCGAGGCGCTCGATCTCTCGGTCGGAAACACGGCGGCATACACATACGATCATGCTGACCTCTCGTCGCGGCATCGGGGCTCGTCGGAAGGGGTGAGGCGGGTTTGACCCTGACCTCAATCTTGATCGCAGTATAAATAGGAATGATTCGCAGTACAAGACAATGACCCCATGCCGCGCTGGGGGTGACATCCGCGTGCAATCTGTTGCGCCAACACCTCCTTCGTGGGGGGACGCACGAAACGCGTTCGAACAGATACTTCGTGCCGCAGCGGGCACGCCAGATGCCCCGAGCGAACCCACGACGAGGACGACAGGCATGGCAGAGTTGCACGCATCATCGAACACCAATCGGCACAACGCGACCGCAGGCGTCTATGGCGCGCGCGCCGGACTATGGATGCCGGCAGGGCTCTACCTGTTTGTTGGCGCCGCCTACCTCTGGGTGCACCAGGCGGCATCGCTGTGGCACGAGCTCGCATGGCTTGTGTCCTCGTTTGCCCAGACGGCGATCCGCTGGCCGCATGTGCAGAACAATCGATCCAACAAGGTGGTCACGAGTCGACTGACTCGCCCGGAACAGTGGTTGATGTTCGCCGTGTTCCTCGCGTTCGTGTGCCTGCCCGCGTTGAGCATGACCACACGCTGGTTCGACCCCTTCGCGTACGCTCTGCCTGCGGGCGCGGCCTGGATCGGTGTCGCGCTGATGGCTGCTTCTCTGTGGCTGTTCTACCGATCCCATGCGGACCTGGGGCGCCACTGGTCGCCGTCGCTGGAGGTCCACGCTGAGCATGAACTCGTCACCCGCGGGATCTACGGGCGCATTCGCCACCCGATGTATGCATCCATCTGGCTGTTTGCGCTGGCCCAGCCATTCCTGATTCACAACTGGATCGGGGGCGCACTCGTGCTGCCTGTGTTCGCCTGCCTGTACCTCGTGCGCGTGCCGCAGGAAGAGCAGCTGATGCGCGACACCTTCGGGGAGGCCTACGACACGTACGCCCTGCGTTCGGGGCGCTTGTGGCCGCGCTGATTGCGGCCGTGCTGAGCGTGCCGGGCCGGCGCCCTCGGGGCGCGGCCCGCGGGTGGGGGGCCTCAGGACTCTGACGCCGACCCCATCTGTGACTGCAGGTAGTTCTGCAGGCCGACCTTGTCGACGAGGTCCAGCTGGGTTTCCAGGAAGTCGATGTGCTCCTCGGTATCGTCCAGGATGCCTTGCAGGAGATCGCGCGACACGTAGTCGCGCACCGATTCGCAGTAGGCGATGCCGTCCTTGATGGTGCCCTGGGCGGCCTGTTCAAGCTGCAGGTCGCATTTCAGGATCTCGACCGTGTCTTCGCCGATCAGCAGCTTGCCCAGGTCCTGCAGATTGGGCAGGCCGTCGAGCATGAAGATGCGCTCCATCAGCTTGTCGGCGTGTTTCATCTCGCCGATCGACTCCTCGTACTCCTTGCGCGCCAGACGATCGAGTCCCCAGTGCTTGAGCATGCGGTAGTGCAGGAAGTACTGGTTCGTGGCCGTGAGCTCGTTCTTGAGCTGGGCGTTCAGATGCTCGATGACCTTCGGGTCGCCTTTCATTGGGAATCCTTGTTGTTGTGGGGTTCAGCGGCGATTCTCGTCGCTGTGACCGTGCGCCTCAAGCACATGGCAAAGCCCCTGCGGCCGCGCTCGGTGTGCGAGTGAGAGTCACTCGTTCCTGCGTTTTCATCGACAGGTGCGCAGCTTGACGGGGCAAGCCGGGCGGGTCGGAGGACGGCCAGGCGCACCCGACAGGGCAGGTTGCGGGCGGGGCATGCAGGCCCGCATCGCCACCACGCCATGGGTTGGCAGCGTCTGGCTCAGGCTATAATTTACAGGTTTACCCGCAACCACCCCCCGCCTAGCGAAACTCCCCGCTGTTTCCTCACCGGACTGCTGCTGGACGAGCAGAGCTGGGCGCGCACACACCGGAGAATCCCGTGCTGCCGCAACTGCTCCCTCAACAGGCCAGAGCCATCCTGGCTCTCGCAGACGGCACGGTCTTTCATGGCACCTCGATCGGCGCAACCGGTCAGACCGTGGGCGAAGTGGTGTTCAACACCGCGCTCACCGGTTACCAGGAAATCCTCACCGACCCCAGCTATTGCCGGCAGATCGTGACGCTCACGTATCCGCACATTGGCAACGTGGGGGTCAACGAGGAAGACGTCGAGGCCTCGAAAGTCCATGCCGCCGGCTTGATCATCAAGGATCTGCCTGTCCTCGAATCGAACTTCCGCATGACCCAGACCTTGCCTGAATATCTTCAGGCGCAAGGCACCGTGGCAATTGCCGATCTCGACACCCGCAAGCTCACCCGCATCCTGCGCACCACCGGCGCCCAGAACGGCTGCATCGTGGGCCTGGCAGTGGGTCAGCAGCCCACGCCGGAGCTGGAGCGCCAGGCCGTCGAGGCCGCGCGTGCGGCCGCTTCGATGGCCGGGCAGGACCTGGCCCAGGTCGTGTCGGCCACCACAAGCTACGAGTGGACCGAAACCGAGTGGACGCTCGGCAAGGGCTACGGCCATGTCGCCGACCCGAAGTTCCACGTCGTGGCCTATGACTTCGGCGTCAAGCGCAACATCCTGCGCATGCTGGCCTCACGTGGCTGCAAGGTCACCGTCGTGCCGGCTCGCACACCCGCGGCCGAGGTGCTTGCACACCGTCCGGACGGCATCTTCCTGAGCAACGGCCCGGGCGACCCCGAGCCGTGCGACTACGCGATCACCGCGGCGCGCGAGCTGATCGACCAGGGCATCCCGACTTTCGGCATCTGCCTGGGTCACCAGATCATGGCCCTGGCCTCGGGAGCGCGGACCTTCAAGATGAAGTTCGGCCACCACGGCGCCAATCACCCGGTCAAGGACCTGGACAGCGGCCGGGTCAGCATCACCAGCCAGAACCACGGTTTTGCGGTCGACGCAGACAGCCTGCCCGCGAACCTGCGTGCCACGCACGTGAGCCTGTTCGACGGGACGTTGCAGGGCCTGCAGCGCACCGACCAGCCGGCTTTCTGTTTCCAGGGGCACCCCGAGGCATCGCCCGGGCCCCATGACATCGGATACCTCTTCGACCGCTTCGTGGCGTTGATGGAGAAGAACAATGCCTAAGCGGACAGACATCCAGAGCATCCTCATCATCGGCGCAGGCCCGATCATCATCGGCCAGGCATGCGAGTTCGACTACTCGGGGGCGCAGGCCTGCAAGGCGCTGCGCGAGGAAGGCTATCGGGTCATCCTGGTCAACAGCAACCCGGCGACCATCATGACCGACCCGGCCAC
>CBFGPV010000272.1:0-4021 GCA_965650765.1 uncultured Burkholderiales bacterium | reverse complement strand
CGCCACCGCCGGTCAGCATCATGCCGCGCTCGGCGATGTCGGCGCCCAGCTCGGGGGGCGTCTGCTCCAGGGCGTTCTTCACGCTGGAGACGATGTTGTTCAGCGGGTCGGTCAGGGCTTCCAGCACCTCGTTGCTCGAGATGGTGAAGCTGCGCGGCACCCCTTCGCTGAGGTTGCGGCCCTTCACTTCCATTTCCTTGACTTCGGAGCCGGGGAAGGCCGAGCCGATTTCCTTCTTGATGGCCTCGGCGGTCTGTTCGCCGATCAGCATGCCGTAGTTGCGACGGATGTAGTTGATGATGGCGTCGTCGAACTTGTCGCCGCCCACCCGCACGCTGCCCTTGTAGACCATGCCGCCCAGCGAGATCACGCCGACCTCGGTGGTGCCGCCGCCGATGTCGACCACCATCGAGCCGGAGGCCTCGCTGACCGGCAGGCCGGCACCCAGGGCGGCGGCCATGGGTTCCTCGATCAGGTAGACGGAGCTGGCGCCGGCGGCCTCGGCCGCGTCCTTGATGGCGCGGCGCTCGACCTGGGTGGAGCCGCAGGGCACGCAGATGATGATGCGCGGGCTCGGCGTGAGCAGGCTGCGCGGGTGCACCATCTTGATGAACTGCTTGATCATCTGTTCGGTGACGATGAAGTCGGCGATCACGCCGTCCTTCATGGGCCGGATGGCCTCGATGTTGCCGGGGACCTTGCCGAGCATGGCCTTGGCCTCGGCACCGACGGCCTGGATGACCTTCTTGCCGTTGGGACCGCCTTCGTGGCGAATGGCCACCACCGACGGCTCGTCGAGCACGATGCCCTTGCCGCGCACGTAGATGAGGGTGTTGGCTGTGCCGAGGTCGATGGCGAGGTCCGTCGAGAAATAGCGACGAATGGATTCGAACATGTTGCGTTTGTCAGGCCCGTGCGGACTGTGAGCAACTGGCTCGTGCAGCCGTCCGGGCGGCAGGAATCTTGGGGTTACCGAGTGGCCCAGAGGCGTGCCACTTGGGCCTCTTTGCCGGCTAATTACACGATTTACAAGCTTTTCAGCACGAAACCGGCACGGATCGCTGGATGACCGGGGGGTGCGGGCCCCACGGAGCAGCGGCGATCAGGCCGGCTGTGGATAACGGGCGATAATACCCCATCGAACCCGCAAGAATGTGGGCACGAACCCCCAACTGATTACTATTTCCATGGCTCTGACCCCACAAGACGTGAGCCGCATCGCGCTGCTCGCGCGACTCGAACTGACCGAGTCCGAACAGGCCGCGATGCTCACGCAGCTCAACGGCTTCTTCGACATCGTCGAACAGATGCGCGCGGTGGACACCACCGGCATCGAGCCGCTCTACACCCCGCTGTCGGCCGTGCAGGACGTGGCCCTGCGCCTGCGCGAGGACCGTGTCACCGAGACCGACCAGCGCGAGGCCAACCAGCGCAGCGCCCCGGCGGTCGAGGACGGCCTGTTCCTCGTTCCCAAGGTCATCGAGTGAGGGGCCCGGGCATGGATCTGCACCGCATGACGGTGGCCGAACTCGGCCGCCAGCTCGACGCACGCACCGTCTCCAGCGTCGAACTCGCCACACACCTGCTTGCACGGGTTGCCAGCCACCAACAATTGGGGGCCTTCCTGTGCACCGACGAGTCCGTCGCGCTGGCCCAGGCGCGCGAGGCCGATGCCCGCCGCGCACGCGGCGAGACCGGTGCGCTGCTCGGTGTGCCGCTGGCGCACAAGGACATCTTCGTCACCACCGACTTCCCGAGCACCGCGGCCTCGAAGATGCTGGCGGGCTACCGCAGCCCCTTCGACGCCACCGTCGTGCGTCTGCTGCGCGAGGCCGGCACGGTGAGCCTGGGCAAGCTCAATTGCGACGAATTCGCGATGGGTGGCGCCAACGAGAACTCGGCCTTCGGCCCGGCGCGCAACCCCTGGGATGCACAGCGCATCACCGGCGGATCGTCCGGCGGTTCAGCCGCCGCGGTGGCGGCACGCCTGGTGCCGGCGGCCACCGGCACCGACACCGGCGGGTCGGTGCGCCAGCCGGCCGCGCTGTGTGGTGTCACCGGCATCAAGCCCACCTATGGCCGCTGCTCGCGCTACGGGATGATCGCCTTTGCGTCCAGCCTGGACCAGGCCGGCCCGATCGCGCAGACGGCCGAGGATTGCGCGCTGCTGCTGTCGGCCATGAGCGGTTTCGACGAACGTGACGCCACCTCGGCCGAGCGAGCGGTCGAGGACTACGTCGCGGCCATCCGCACCCCCCGCGAGGGCGCCACCGCGGCGCAACCGCTCAAGGGCCTGCGCATCGGCCTGCCGCGCGAGTTTTTCGGCGACGGCGTGGCGCCCGGTGTGCTGGCCGCCGTGCGGTCTGCGCTGGCCGAATACGAGAAGCTTGGCGCCACGCTGGTCGACGTCTCGCTGCCGCGCACCGAGCTGTCGATCCCGGTCTACTACATCATTGCCCCGGCCGAAGCCAGCTCCAACCTCAGCCGTTTCGACGGCGTGAAGTTCGGCCACCGCGCCGCGCAGTACACCGACCTGCTCGACATGTACCGCAAGACGCGCGCCGAGGGGTTCGGGCCCGAGGTCAAGCGCCGCATCATGATCGGCACCTATGTGCTGAGCCATGGCTACTACGACGCCTACTACCTGCAGGCCCAGAAACTGCGGCGCATGATCGCCGACGACTTCCAGGCTGCCTTCAGCCAGTGCGACCTGATCGCCGGCCCGGTGGCGCCCACGGTGGCGCGCGAGATCGGCAGCCAGGGCGACCCGGTGCAGGAATACCTGGCCGACATCTTCACGCTGCCCGGCAGCCTGGCCGGCCTGCCCGGCATGAGCGTGCCAGCCGGCACCGGGGAACACGGCATGCCGGTGGGCCTGCAGTTGATCGGCAACTACTGGCGCGAAGGTGAACTGCTGCATGCGGCTCACGCCTTCCAGCAGGCGACCGACTTCCACCAGCGCGCGCCGGCGGGGGTCTGAGGTGGTTGTGGCGCCCCCTCTCCCCAGCCCTCTCCCCCGTGTCCGGGGGCGAGGGAGCAAGCCCCTTGCCGCATGTTCCCTTCGCCCGCCCGCGGGTGAGCGTCCTGCCGCATGCTCCCCTCGCCCGCTTGCGGGAGAGGGGCTGGGGGAGAGGGCGCGCCGGCGGGGGCCTGAGGTGGGTGTGGCGCCCCCTCTCCCCCGTGTCCGGGGGCGAGGGATCAAGCCCCTTGCCGCATGCTCCCTTCGCCCGCCTGTGGGTGAGCGTCCTGCCGCATGCTCCCCTCGCCCGCTTGCGGGAGAGGGGCTGGGGGAGAGGGCCGCTGCGCCTCGCCCTGCACGCGTCCTTGCAAAGACGGCGGCCCTGACCGCCACGGAACACTGAAATGAGCACTCCAGCCCTCAAGAGCAAACTGGTGCGGGGTTACGAGGTGGTGATCGGCCTCGAGACCCATGCCCAGCTCTCCACCCAGTCGAAGATCTTCTCCGGCGCCAGCACGGCCTTTGGTGCGGCGCCCAACACCCAGGCCTGCGCCGTGGACCTGGCCCTGCCCGGCACGCTGCCGGTGATGAACCGCGCGGCCGTCGAGCGGGCGATCCGCTTCGGCCTGGCGGTGCAGGCCCGCGTGGCCCCGCTGTCGATCTTTGCGCGCAAGAACTACTTCTACCCCGACCTGCCCAAGGGCTACCAGATCAGCCAGTACGAGATCCCGGTGGTGCAGGGCGGGCGCATCGAGTTTTTCGTCGGCGACACCCCGCACGTGGTGAACCTGACCCGCGCCCACCTCGAGGAAGACGCCGGCAAGTCGCTGCACGAGGACTACCACGGCCAGAGCGGCATCGACCTCAACCGCGCCGGCACGCCGCTGCTGGAGATCGTCTCCGAGCCGGAAATGCGTGCCAGCGTCGAGGCGGTCGAATATGCCCGCGCGCTGCATGCGCTGGTGGTGTGGCTGGGCATCTGCGACGGCAACATGCAGGAAGGCAGTTTCCGCTGCGACGCCAACGTGTCGGTGCGCAAGCCGGGGCAGCCGCTGGGCACCC
>CBFGPV010000271.1:0-4192 GCA_965650765.1 uncultured Burkholderiales bacterium | reverse complement strand
CCGGTGGCAGCACCACCGGCGCCGGCGGTCATCGATCCGACCGTGCCAGATCCGGTCGCACCCGCGTGGCGCTGCCCGGCCTGCCATGCCAGCGTGACGCCCGATGACATCTTCTGTGGGGCCTGCGGCCACAAGCTGAAGTGAGCATGGCGTGAGCGCGGATTGAGCGCGGATTCAGCGGCCTGCCGTCCGGCTCAGTCCTCGAAGGGCAGGCCCACGTAGTTTTCGGCCAGTGAGGTCGCAGCAGCCTGCGACTGCACCAGGTAGTCCAGCTCGGCCTCCTGGATCTTCTGGCCGAACTCGCCGTTGTCCGGGAAGCGGTGCAGCAGGCTGGTCATGTACCAGCTGAACCGCTCGGCCTTCCAGATGCGGCGCAGGCATTTTTCGGAGTAGTGGTCGATGCCGGCCGCGCTGCGCTCCTGGTAGAACTCGATCAGTGCGCGCGAGAGATAGCGCACGTCGGATGCAGCCAGGTTCAGCCCCTTGGCACCGGTGGGCGGCACGATGTGCGCGGCGTCGCCGGCCAGGAACATCCGGCCGAAGCGCATCGGCTCGGCCACGAAGCTGCGCAACGGCGCGATGCTCTTTTCGATCGACGGGCCGGTCACCAGCCGCTCGGCGGCCTCGGGGTCAAGCCGGCGGCGCAGCTCGTCCCAGAAGGCCTGGTCGCTCCACTGCTCGACCTTGTCGTCGAGCGAACACTGCACGTAGTGGCGGCTGCGGGTGGGCGAGCGCATGCTGCACAACGCAAAACCCCGCTCGGTGTTCGAGTAGATCAGCTCGTCCGACACCGGCGGCGTGTCGGCCAGGATGCCCAGCCAGCCGAAGGGATAGACGCGCTCGTAGGTCTTGAGCGCCGCCTGCGGTGCGCTGGCCCGGCACACGCCGTGAAAGCCGTCGCAGCCGGCGATGAAGTCGCACTGCACCTCGTGGGTCCTGCCGTCGCGTTCGTAGGTGACGCGCGGGTGCTCGCTGTCGAAGTCGTGCACGCGCACGTTCCGGGCCTCGTAGACCGTCTTCAGGCCTTGTGCGGCCCGTGCGTCCATCAGGTCGCGGGTGATCTCGGTCTGCCCATAGACCATCACCGCCTTGCCGCCGGTCAAGGCATGCATGTCGATGCGGTGGCGTTCGCCCTTGAAGCACAGCTCGATGCCGTGATGAATGATGCCTTCACGGTGCATGCGTTCGCTCACGCCGGCCTCGTCGAGCAGGTCCTGGGTGATCTGCTCGATGATGCCGGCGCGGATGCGCGCCAGCACATAGTCCTGGCTGCGTTGCTCCAGGATGATGGCGTCGATGCCGGCGTTGTGCAGCAACTGGCCGAGCAGCAGGCCCGAGGGCCCCGAGCCGATGATGGCAACCTGTACGCGCATGTGATGTCTCCGCAATGCTGGGCGGCCCGCGACGGGCCGCGTCTTGAGATGCCTCAAGGTTAGTCAGCAGCCGGCGCGTGCGGAATGGACGGACCGCACAATCAATTGGACAATCCGAACATTCGCATTGCCCTGCGCACCATCATGATCCGGGTTCCCACCTATGCGCTTTACGGAGAGCACGACGCGCCGCTGATCCCCGAAAGCCTGCATGTCGAATCCATCGCCCAGCGCAGCCGCCTGTACGACTGGGAGATCCGCCCGCACCGGCACGATCTGTTCGTGCAGTTGCTCTGCCTGCGCTCGGGTGAGGGCGACGCCGTGTTCGAGGAGGCCCGCCAGGCCTTCACCGCACCCTGCCTGATCCTGGTGCCGGCGCTGGTGGTGCATGGCTTCCGCTTTTCGCACGACATCGACGGGGTGATCCTGACGGTGGCGCAGCAGCAGGTGGAGGCCCTGCTGGCGCCAGTGCCTGACCTGGCCGAGCGCCTGAACCAACCCCTTTGCCTGCAGTTCGCGGCCGACTCGGGCGAGTTCGAGGCCATCGCCCAGGCGGTGGCGGCCCTGACCCGCGAGAGCCAGGGGGCGGGTGCCTGGCGCATGGCCACGATCGAATCGCTGCTGATGCTGGCGCTGGTGGGCGTGGGGCGTGCCGCTGCGGTGCAGCAGGGGCATCACGACGGGCCCTCGGCCCGCAGCCTGCAGCATGCGCAGCGCTTCCGTGCCCTGCTGGACCGGCATTTCCGCACCGAGCGGGGTGTGGCGTTTTATGCCGCCGAGCTCGGCATCACACCGACCCAGCTCAACCGCGTGTGCCGCGACGTGCTGGACAACTCGGTGCTCGGGGTGATCCAGTCGCGCCTGGTGCTCGAAGCCAAGCGCGACCTGGCCTACACGCTGCTGAGCGTGAAGGAGATCGCCCTGACGCTGGGGTTTGCCGACGCCGCGTACTTCACGCGGTTCTTTGCCAAGGAAACCGGCATGTCGCCCAGCCAGTTCCGCGAGGAAGCGCGCCGCGCGCTGGCGGGCTCAGCCCCGGGGCGCCGCGCGGCGTGAGGCCTCGGCGCGCACATGGGCCGGCAGGCGCTTGAGCATCCAGCGGATCACCGCCGGGATGAGCACCAGGTCGTCCACCACACCCAGCACCGGCAGTGCATCGGGGATCAGGTCCAGCGGCGAGACGAGGTACACCACCAGCAGCAGCGTGCCCAGCTTCAGCCACGCGGGTGCCTCGGGGTGCTTCAGGGCAAACCACAGCTGCCGCGCGTCTCCCTTGACCAGCAGCCACAGCATCGACAGGCGCTTCCACATGGCGTGACCTTTCTTTCGGTTCCAGCCGCAGGAGATGAGGCCGACCGACCGGTTTGCAAGCCCCGCCCCTGTGCGAAGCGCGGCAACGCGGGCATCATGGCGGCCATGCCGCTGGTCAGTTTCACGCCGCATCTGCGCCGGTTTCTCGACGTGCCCGAGGTCCACAGCCCGGCCAGCACCCTTCGGGCCGCGCTGGACGACGCCTTTGCACTCAACCCGGCCCTGCGAGGCTACGTGCTGGACGACCAGGGGCATCTGCGACCCAACATGGTGGTGTTTGTCGACGGCCTGCGCAGCACCGACCGTGTCCACCTGGCCGACCCGCTGCAACCGCACAGCCGGGTCTTTGTGATGCAGGCACTTTCAGGAGGATGACGATGGACGCCACCAACCGCAGCGACCGCGCCTGGGCCGCCACGCGCAAGGGCCTGTTCGAACTGCGCCGCGACGAGCAGGGCTGGCAGGTGCACCGGGTGAGCTTTCTCGGTGACCCGGTCTCGCAGGTGCTGCCCCCGCGCACCGACGGGCGCATGCTGGCCGCGCTCAACCTGGGCCACTTCGGGGTCAAGCTCCAGGCGTCCGACGATGCCGGCGCCACCTGGCGCGAGGTCAGCACGCCGACCTATCCTGCCCAGCCCGAAGGCGCCGAAGGCCCGCCGTGGAAGCTGGTGCAGATCTGGTCGCTCGAGGCCGACCACGGCACGGTGTGGGCCGGCACCCTGCCGGGCGGGTTGTTCCGCTCCAGCGACTTTGGCGCATCGTGGTCGCTGGTGCAGGGGCTGTGGGACCGGCAGGAGCGGCTGCAATGGTTTGGCGGCGGCTATGACGTGCCGGGCATCCATTCGATCTGCCCACATCCGGCGCGTGAAGGTGAAGTGCTGGTGGCGATCAGCTGCGGCGGGGTCTGGGTCACGCGTGACGACGGCCAGACCTGGGCGCTGCAGGCCGACGGCATGCGTGCCGCCTACATGCCGCCCGAAGGTGCGGGCGACCCGAACATCCAGGATCCGCATCGTGTCGTGCGCTGCCGGGCACGCCCCGAGGTGTTGTGGTGCCAGCATCACAACGGTATCTGGCGCTCGAGTGACAACGCCGCCTCGTGGCAGGAGGTCACCACCGCGCCGGTGTCGAACTTCGGCTTTGCGGTGGCGGTGCACCCCGACGATCCCGACACCGCCTGGTTCGCGCCCGCCAAGGCCGATGAACGGCGCGTGCCGGTCGACGCCGCACTGGCCGTGACCCGCACGCGCGACGGCGCCCGGCACTTCGAGACCCTGCGCGAGGGCCTGCCGCAGTCGCAGTGCTATGACCTTGTCTACCGCCACGGCCTGGCCGTGGCCGATGACGGCCGGCACCTGCTGATGGGCAGCACCACCGGCGGCCTGTGGGCCAGCGACTGCGCCGGTGAGCGCTGGCAGACGGTCAGCCTGAACCTGCCGCCGATCTTTGCGGTGCGGTTCGGCTGACCGGCCGGGTCCGTTCAACGGCCCGCTGTGGCCGGGCTCACA
>CBFGPV010000270.1:0-4199 GCA_965650765.1 uncultured Burkholderiales bacterium | reverse complement strand
CGAGCCTGTGGCATCCAGTACTTCTCGAAACACAAGCTCATTCTTCGCAGAAGCAATGAGACCGGACAATGCTTCATTTTCCGCACACTCTCCAGCAAGAAAAGATAAGCGCTCGAACGGTCTTCTCCTGAAGTATCTATCGTGAAACTGTAGGATCGACTTTGCTGTCTTGAGGATCGCTGCGACAACAGCTGCTCCAGCTGCGTAGGCCGCAGGCGCTGATTTGAGGGCTTCAACCAACTCACCAAACATTTGTACCTATCCTCAACAAGATGGCTACCAAACCCAATCGACGCGCCTGCGGTACGACTGCGGCCTGTCTACCAGTGGTGTGCACTAGGGCTCTGAGACACCGGACCGGAAGTTGGCCGTCCATGCTGAGCCCCCCACGAGGCGTTGGTGGACACGCACTGTAGCGGGGTACGCAGTCAGTCATCAAGCTGCTGTGCATCGTTCCTTTTGGGGATAGCCGCCGCAACAATCGGACGGTCTCCCGAATAACATCTGTGCGCATCGCCCAAGGCCATGCGCAAAGGCGACCCATCCACCGCTTTGGCACCACGGACACCAAAGCGCGGACCGTCGCCTCAGATGCGATGCTTGTTGTGCGCAGAACCTAGCCCCTTCACCGCAACCGCTGCACCTCCAACGGCAACACCCCCGGCGCCATGTTCCCCCACGACTGGCGCAGGTAGGTCGTGACGGCAGCGATCTCGGCATCGTCGAGGGACTGGGCAAAGGGCGGCATGCCGTAGGGGCGGGGGTTGCCGGCGGTGGCGGGCAGGTAGCCGCCGTGCATGATCACCTGCACGAGGTTGGTGGGTTCGGCCATCGTCACGGCGCGGTTGCCGGCCAGCCGGGGGTAGGCGCCGGGCTGGCCCTCGCCCTGCTCGCCGTGGCACTGGGCGCAGGACTGGCCGTAGATGCGCTCGCCGCGTGCCAGCACGGCACTGTCGGCACGCTCGACCTCGTCGGCGGCCGGGGCGGCCACCGGCTGCTGGGGCAGCGCGCGCAGGTAGGTGGCCACGGCCTGCAGGTCCGCCGCATCGAGGTGCTGGGTGCTCCTGAACACGACCTCGGCCATCGGGCCGATCACCGAACCGCGTGCGGACACGCCGGTGCCCAGCAGGTCGACAACGTCCTGGGTGGACCACTCGGCCACGCCGGCCTCGGCGGCGGTGGCCAGTGACGGGGCATACCAGCCCTGCATCGGGATCACCCCGCCGCTCAGACCGGGCGCATCGCGTGTGGCGCCGAGCGCATTGCGCGGGGCATGGCAGGCGGCGCAGTGGCCCAGGCCTTCGACCAGATAGGCGCCGCGGTTCCACTCGGCCGGGCGGTCGTCGCGTGGCTGGAAGGGGGCGGCCCGGAAGAACAGCGCGCGCCACACGGCCAGCGCCGCCTGGGTGTTGTACGGGAAGCGCAGGCGATGGGGCGGGCTGGCCTGGCGCACGGGCGGCAGGCTTTGCAGGTAGGCCAGCAGCGCGTCGGCGTCGTCGCGGGTGACGCGGGTGTAGTTCGGATACGGAAAGGCGGGATACAGCAGCCGGCCGTCGCGCGAGCGACCGTGGTGCAGCGCGCGCCAGAATTCACTCGGCGTCCAGCGGCCGAGGCCGGTGTCGGGGTCGGGCGTGAGGTTGGACGCGAAGACCGTGCCGAACGGTGTCTCGATGCCGCGCCCGCCTGCATAGGGCGCACCACCGCGTGCGGTGTGACACCCCATGCAGTTGCCGGCGCGCGCCAGGTAGGCCCCGCGCTCCAGCAGCGCCGGGCTGCGCGTCAGCGGCGGCTCGCTGGCGGGCAGCGGCGACTCGCCGCGCACATTGAGCCAGGCCACCCACGCCGCCAGCAGCGCAAGCAGCAGGACCAGGGCGGCCAGCACCGCCCCCAGGCGCTTGCGGGTCTTGATCGGGGCCGTCATCGTGTGCCGCTCCCGCACGCGAGGCGTGCGTCAAGGGGCACGCCAAGGGCCGCGCTGTGTTCAGCGGCCGGTGCCGGGCGGGCGTCGGCCGGCACGGTGCGCGAGGCCAGCCAGGTGGCCACGGCCGAGATGTCGTCCGGCGACAGGCGTTGCGCCACCTCACGCATGCAGTCAGGGGCCGCGGCATGGCGCTGGCCGGTGCGCCAGGCGCCGAGCTGGCCGATCAGGTAGTCGCGCGGCAGCCCCAGCAGCCCGGGCACCGCGGGCAGCACACCGGTCATGCGGCTGCCGTGACATTGCACGCAGGCCGGCAGCTTGAGTGCGGCGTCGCCCTGCTCCACCAGTTGCCGGCCGCGCGCCAGCTCGGCCGGTGCGGCCGGTGTGGGCCGCGGCGGCGGATACGGCAGGTCCAGCGAGGCAAAGTGTTCGGCGATCTCGCGCAGATAGGTGTCACTCAGCGGGTCGAGCAGATAGGCCATGGCCGCGTTGGCGCGTCGGCCGTCGCGGAAGTTCAGCAGCTGGTTGTAGAGGTAGCCCGCCGGCTTGCCGGCAATGCGCGGGAAGTAACCTTCGTTCGTGGCCCGGCCTTCGCGCCCATGGCACACGGTGCAGGCCTGCACACGCTGGGCCATGGTGTCGATGGACGGGGCGGGCCGCGGCGGCGCGGCAATGGCTGCGGCTGCCAGCGTTGCGGCAGCGGCTGCCACCAGGGCGCGGATCGTGGAGCAAGTCGTGTTCACGACCGGACTGTGCCGCAGAACGGTGTCCCGGTGAAGTCTCAGTCTGTGGTCGAATCGACCGGATCAGTTGGCGGATCCGGGGTCTTGTCCCGAGCGACGCGCGCGTTTCAGTACAGTCTGCACAAACTGCCCGAAAAGCAGATCAGCTTGACGCAGGGCCCCCGATGAAGCGCTATGAACGTTATGCCGACGAGATCGCCTCGCTGATCGCGGGCGACGTGCTGCGCGCCGGGGACCGACTCCCGTCGGTGCGGCAGGCCAGTCGTTCGCGCGGCATCAGCCCCTCGACCGTGTTCGAGGCCTACGACCTGCTCGAGGCCCGGGGGCTGATCCAGGCCCGGCCTCGATCGGGCTATTACGTGAATGCCCGCCGCCCGGCACTGCAGGCCGAGCCCGACACCGCACGCCCGGCGGCGCAGACCACCCATGTGGCGATCAGCGACCTGGTGTTCGACGTGCTGGGCATGACCCGGGAGCCGGACGTGGTGCCCCTGGGCTCGGCCGTCCCGAGCCCGAATCTGTTTCCGCTGGACAAGCTGGCGCGCAGCCTGGCCACCAGCATGCGTCGCCTGGACCCGCGCCGCATCACCGAAGACCTCACCACCGGCAACGAGACCCTGCGCCGTCAGATTGCCCTGCGTTATGTGGTCAACGGCGTGCCGGTGGACCCGGCCGAGATCGTGATCACCCACGGTGCGATGGAAGCGCTGAACCTGTGCCTGCAGGCCGTGACCCGCCCCGGCGACTTGGTGGCCATCGAATCACCCACGTTTTACGCTGCGCTGCAGGCGCTGGAACGGCTGAACCTGCGCGCGGTGGAGGTGGCCACCCACCCGCGCCTGGGCGTGGACCCGGCCTCGCTGGCCGAGGTGCTGCGCCGTCACCCGGTGAAGGCCTGCTGGTTCATGCCCAACTTCCAGAATCCGCTGGGCAGCCTGATGCCCCCGGCGCACAAGCAGGCCGTGGTCGAGATGCTGGCCGAGCGCAACATCCCGCTGATCGAGGACGACGTCTATGCCGAGCTGCACCACGGCAACGAGCGCCCGCCGCCCGCCAAGACCTGGGACCGCGCCGGCCTGGTGATGCACTGCAGCTCGTTCTCGAAGTCGCTGGCGCCGGGCTACCGGGTCGGCTGGGTCGCCGCCGGCCGGTATGCCGGTGCGGTGCAGCGGCTCAAGCTGATGACCACGCTGTCGACGGCGGTGCCGTCGCAGGAGGCCCTGTCGGACTACCTGCAGCGCGGCGGCCATGACCGGCACCTGCGCCAGTTGCGCCACACCCTGGCGACCGGGCAGGCCATGGCGCTGCGTGCGGTGGCGCGTCACTTCCCGAAGGGCACGCGCGTGACACGCCCCGAGGGCGGCTACTTCCTGTGGGTCGAGCTGCCGCAGCAGGTGGATGCCTTGCGGCTGCACCAGCTGGCCCGCGCGCAGAACATCAGCCTGGCGCCGGGCCACCTGTTCTCGGCTGACCGCCGGTTTGCGCATTGCATCCGCCTGAACCATGGCCATGTCGGCGACCCGCGTGTGCCCGAGGCG
>CBFGPV010000269.1:0-4316 GCA_965650765.1 uncultured Burkholderiales bacterium | reverse complement strand
GCAGCTCGTCCCAGCCATTGCCCCACAGCAGCTTGATCACGTTCCAGCCCGCGCCACGGAACTCGCCTTCGAGTTCTTGCACGATCTTGCCGTTGCCACGCACCGGGCCGTCCAGGCGCTGCAGGTTGCAGTTGATGACGAAGATCAGGTTGTCCAGCTTCTCGCGGGCGGCCAGGCTGATGGCGCCCAGCGATTCGACCTCGTCCATTTCGCCGTCGCCGCAGAACACCCAGACCTTGCGGTTCTCGGTGTTGGCAATGCCACGGGCATGCAGGTACTTCAGGAACCGCGCCTGGTAGATGGCCATCAGCGGGCCCAGGCCCATCGAGACGGTCGGGAACTGCCAGAACTCCGGCATCAGCTTGGGGTGCGGGTAGCTCGACAGACCCTTGCCCTGCACTTCCTGGCGGAAGTTCAGCAGCTGCTCCTCGCTCAGACGGCCTTCGAGGAAGGCGCGAGCGTAGATGCCAGGCGAGACGTGGCCCTGGATGTAGATGCAGTCGCCACCGTGGTTTTCGCTCTCGGCGTGCCAGAAGTGGTTGAAGCCCGCGCCGAACATGTTGGCCAGCGAGGCGAAGGAGCCGATGTGCCCGCCCAGGTCACCGCCCTCGGGCGGGTTGTGGCGGTTGGCCTTGACCACCATGGCCATGGCGTTCCAGCGCATGTAGGCACGCAGGCGACCTTCGAAATACAGGTTGCCCGGGCAGCGGGCCTCGGCGCTGGGTTCGATCGTGTTGACGTAACCGGTGTTGGCCGAGAACGGCATGTCGATGCTGTTCTGGCGCGCATGCTCGAGCAGGTTCTCGAGCAGAAAGTGGGCGCGATCGGGGCCTTCGGCCTCGATGACGGCGGACAGGGCGTCCAGCCACTCGCGGGTTTCCTGAGCGTCGGCGTCATTGGCCGCCACCCCGTGGAACGATTCGGGCACTGCAGACATGGATGTCTCCTCGCATGGGTTTAGAGCTGCGCGTCTAGTGTGGCACAGTTCGTCGATTTTTCAAATAGTGCGAGTCTGTTCCGTATTGTGAAATCAATGGATCGAGCACTCCTCGTTTCGTCAAGACATCGGTCGAATGTCCAACAAGCGTGGCGGGTCAACAAGGGGCAACACCCGAAGCCATGCGAAGCACCCGGAATCTGCACACGACGCGAGCATGCGGCGCCAGGGTGCCGGACAGACGATTCGTGGGCGCCCACCCGATAATCCCGCCATGGCCTCCCCTCCGACGGACTTCAGACTCAGCACGAACGACACGCCCTCACGCCCTCGCAGGCTGTTCTGGAGCTGGTGGCGGCGCCAGTCACCCGCCCGCCAGGACCGCTTCGCGACGCTGGGGCCGCTCGTGTCGGTGCTGCTGTTTCTGGCGGCCATCATTGCGGCGTTCTGGTACCTGCGCACCGAAGAGGTCGAACGCGAGCAGGAGTCGGTCAAGCGCGACAGCGAGGTGGTTCAACAGCAGATCCGCCTGCGCCTGATCGAGAACCAGGAGCAACTGGTGCGCATCGCGCGCGAGGTGACCACCCGCGCCGTCGATCAGGACGAATTCCTGGGCCAGGCCACCACCTTCGCGCGCGAGCGCCCTGAGGTCGTGAGCCTGGCCTGGCTGGGCCCCACACGGGCGCCCCGCGTGAGCTACGTGTCCCCCAGCCACACCTTCAACAGCAGCCGCTATGCCGACACGGCCACGGCGGCCGCATCCGCGCCGCCGCCGGCCACCACCAAGAGCGAGCCGCAATGGGCCTTCGAGGCGGCACGCGACCTGCGCCAGCCGGTCTACTCGCGCCCGTACCTCACCGAGGCCGGCCTGCATGTGTTCCAGGTGCAGGTGCCCCTGATCGACCGCAGCGCCTTTGTCGGCACGGTGGTGGCCGAATACTCGATCGAGGCCTTGCTGCGCTACTTCGTGCCCACCGAGGTGGCCAACCGCCACGGCATGATGCTGCTCGACGCCAGCGATCGTGTGCTGGCCAGCACCACCTCGCGCCCGCCGGCCGACCGGGCCGAGCGCCCGTCGATCTGGTATGACATCCCGATCGCGCCGGTCGGCAACGGCCTGATCCTGCGCGGCCTGGGCTATCGCACCTCGATCGGGCTGATCAGCAACACGCTGTTCTGGATGGTGTCGGCCCTGAGCGCGCTCACGGTGTGGATGCTGCTGGGCACCTGGCGCCACATGCGCAGGCGGCTGCAGGTGCAGCAGGCGCTCGTGTCGGAGACCAACTTCCGCCGGGCGATGGAAAACTCCATGCTCACCGGCATGCGGGCCATGGACCTGGAGGGTCGCATCACCTATGTCAATGCGGCCTACTGCTCGATGACCGGCTTCTCCGAAGCCGAGTTGATCGGGCGATTGCCGCCCTTCCCCCACTGGCCGCCCGACCGGATGGAAGAAAACCGCCGACTCTTCGAGCAGGAGCTGCAGGGGCGCAGTCCCGCCGGTGGCATCGAGGTCAAGGTGATGCGCAAGGACGGCTCCCAGTTCGATGCGCGCATGTACGTGTCACCGCTGATCGACGCCAAGGGTCATCAGACCGGCTGGATGACGTCGATGACGAACATCACCGAGGCCAAGCGCATCCGGGACCAGCTCTCGGCGTCGCACGAACGCTTCACGACCGTGCTCGAAGGGCTGGATGCGGCCGTGTCGGTGCTGTCCGTCCAGCAGGGTGAACTGCTGTTCGCAAACCGCTCGTACCGGCTGTGGTTCGGTGCCGATGCCCGCGGTCACGCCCAGCTGGCTGGTGACCAGCCGACCGAGGTGGACGTCACCCTGCCAGATTCCGACGATTCGGTCGACGGGCTGGGCGGGCTGCCGACCCAGGAGCTCACCGAGGCCGGGTCCGACCCGCGCGAGGTCTACGTCGAGTCGCTCGGCAAGTGGTTCGACGTGCGCTCGCGCTACCTCCAGTGGACCGACGGCCGCCTGGCACAGATGCTCATCGCCACCGACGTCACCGCACGCCTGCGCGCCGAGGCACAGGCCGCCAGCCAGGCCGAAAAGGCACAGGTCACCAGCCGGCTGGTCACGATGGGCGAGATGGCCTCGTCGGTGGCGCACGAGCTGAATCAGCCGCTGACGGCGATCTCGAACTACTGCAACGGCATCATTTCACGCGTCAACGCCGGGTCGATCGAGACGCCCGACCTGATCACCGCGCTCGAAAAGACGGCAAAACAGGCGCAGCGCGCCGGCCAGATCATCCACCGCATCCGAGCCTTCGTGAAGCGCAGCGAGCCGCAGCGACAGCCCGCTCAGGCACACGACATCGTCGAAGACGCGGTCGAGCTGGCCATGATCGAGCTACGGCGGCGCAACGTGGCCATCCAGACCTACGTCGCCCAGCGACTGCCCACCCTGATGGTCGACCCCATCCTGATCGAGCAGGTGCTGCTCAACCTGCTCAAGAATGCCGCCGAGGCGATCGACAACGGCAAACTGCCGCTGGCACGCCGCAACATCGAGCTGCGGGTGGTGCCACGCCACACGCCCGAAGAGGGTGGCGTGATCGAATTCAGCGTGACCGACAGCGGCCCGGGTCTGAAGGAAGAAGTGCTCGGCCGCATGTACGAAGCCTTCTTCTCGACCAAGTCGGACGGGCTGGGCATCGGCCTGAGCCTGTGCCGCTCGATCATCGAGTCCCACCGGGGCAGGATCCGTGCGGAGAACTTATACAATGGTCCGAGTGTTGTCGGCTGCCGGTTCAGCTTTACGCTGCCGGTGGATGTCACCCACCCTTGAAGATTGCCCTCATGAGCCTGATTCCCAAGAAAGGCACGGTCTACGTCGTCGACGATGACGAGGCAGTGCGCGATTCACTGCAGTGGTTGCTGGAGGGCAAGGACTACCGCGTCAAATGTTTCGACTCGGCCGAGTCCTTCCTGTCACGCTTCGACCCCCGTGAAGTGGCCTGCCTGATCGCCGACATCCGCATGGACGGCATGAGCGGGCTTGAACTGCAGGACCGCCTGCTCGAGCGCCGCTCTCCCCTGCCCATCGTCTTCATCACCGGCCACGGCGACGTGCCGATGGCCGTGAACACGATGAAAAAGGGCGCGATGGACTTCATCGAGAAACCCTTCAAGGAAGAAGAGCTGGTGTCGCTCGTCGAGCGCATGCTCGACCAGGCCCGCTCGCTGTTCAGCCAGCAGCAGGAAGCCGCCAGCCGCGACGCCCTGCTCTCCCGCCTGACCACCCGTGAGGCCCAGGTGCTGGACCGCATCGTGGCCGGCCGCCTGAACAAGCAGATCGCCGACGACCTCGGCATCAGCATCAAGACGGTGGAGGCGCACCGCGCCAACATCATGGAAAAGCTCA
>CBFGPV010000268.1:0-4454 GCA_965650765.1 uncultured Burkholderiales bacterium | reverse complement strand
TGTGGGCTGACCTCCGGCATGGGACAATTCTGCCTTCGCTTTGTGCGCTTTCCCTGTGCTGCGAACCATCACTGCGAAGTTTCGCTGCGAAGTTTCACTGCGAACTTTCACTGCGCACGTTCTTCCGATCTTCCGTTGGCACGGGCCGGTCCAGCCCTCAACCTCATGACAGCTTCTTCGTACACCCTGAGCGACTTCGACTTCGCTCTGCCCCCCGAACTGATCGCCCAGCACCCCGCCCCCGAGCGCAGCGCCTCGCGCCTGCTCGACGGTACCGGCGAGGCCCCCGTCGACCGGGTCTTTCGTGACCTGCCGTCCCTGCTGCGCCCCGGCGACCTGCTCGTCTTCAACGACACCCGCGTCATCAAGGCCCGGCTGCACGGCCGCAAGGCCAGCGGCGGGGCCGTCGAGGCGCTGGTCGAGCGGGTGCTGCCCGGCACCCGCGAGGTGCTGGCCCATCTGCGCGCCAGCAAGTCGCCCAAGACCGGCGCGACAGTGCGATTTGCCGAGGCCTTCGATGCCGAGGTGCTGGGCCGTGCCGGGCCGGACGGCGGCCTGTTCCACCTGCGCCTCGACGGCGACCCGTTCGAGCTGCTGGAGCGCCACGGGCATGTGCCGCTGCCGCCCTACATCACCCATACCGACAACGAAGACGACGTGCGGCGCTACCAGACGGTGTTTGCCGACAAACCCGGCGCCGTGGCCGCCCCGACGGCTGCGCTGCACTTCGACGAAGCGCTGCTGGCGGCACTGGCCGGGCGCGGCGTGGCCAGCGCGCGGGTGACACTGCACGTCGGTGCCGGCACCTTCCAGCCGGTGCGCACCGAAAACCTGGCCGAGCACCGCATGCACAGCGAATGGTTCGACGTGCCCCAGGCCACGGTGGACGCCATCACGCAAACGCAGGCCGCCGGCGGCCGCGTGGTGGCGGTGGGCACGACCACCCTGCGTGCGCTCGAATCGGCCGCGCAGACCGGTGCGCTGCAGGCCGGCAGCCGCGAGACCGACATCTTCATCACGCCGGGCTTCCCCTTCCGCGTGGTGGACCTGCTCGTCACCAACTTCCACCTGCCCAAGAGCACCTTGATGATGCTCGTCAGCGCACTGGCAGGCCATGCCCACGTGATGGCGCTGTACCGTCACGCCATTGCCCAGGGCTACCGATTCTTCAGCTATGGCGATGCGATGCTGCTGCAGCGTCGTGCCAGTCAGGACCCGACATGACACCACCCACCCTGAACCGCGGCCTGCACTTCGAAGTGCTCAAGACCGAAGGCCAGGCCCGCCGAGGCCGTCTCACGCTGAACCATGGCGTGATCGAGACACCGATCTTCATGCCCGTGGGCACCTACGGCACCGTGAAGGGCGTCATGCCCCGATCGCTCGAAGAGATGGGCGCGCAGATCATCCTGGGCAACACCTTCCACCTGTGGATGCGGCCTGGCCTGGACGTGATGCAGCAGTTTGGCGGGCTGCACCGCTTCGAAGGCTGGAACAAGCCCATCCTGACCGACAGCGGCGGCTTCCAGGTGTGGAGCCTGGGCGAGATGCGCAAGATCAGCGAAGAGGGCGTGAAGTTCGCCTCACCCGTCAATGGCGACAAGCTCTTTCTCACGCCCGAGGTCAGCATGCAGATCCAGCGCGTGCTGAACTCCGACATCGTGATGCAGTTCGACGAATGCACGCCCTATGAGACCAAGGGCCATATCACCACCGAACGAGAAGCCCGGCTGTCGATGGAGTTGAGCCTGCGCTGGGCCCGGCGTTGCCAGGTCGAGTTCGAGCGCCTGGGCAACCCCAATGCGCTGTTCGGCATCGTGCAGGGGGGCATGTTCACGCAGTTGCGCGAGGAGTCGCTTGCCGGGCTCGAAGCCCTGGACTTCCCCGGCCTGGCCGTGGGTGGCCTGAGCGTGGGCGAGCCCAAGGCCGAGATGCTGCGCGTGCTCGAACACATCGGCCCGCGCCTGCCGGCCCACAAGCCGCACTACCTGATGGGCGTGGGCACGCCTGAGGACCTGGTCGATGGTGTGGCCAACGGCATCGACATGTTCGACTGCGTGATGCCCACACGCAATGCCCGCAATGGCCACCTGTTCACCCGCTTCGGCGACCTGCGCCTGCGCAATGCCCGCTACAAGACCGACGAGCGCCCGATCGACGAAAGCTGCACCTGCTACACCTGCCAGACCGTCAGCCGGGCCTACCTGCACCACCTGGACCGCTGCGGCGAAATGCTGGGCCCCATGCTGACGAGCGTGCACAATCTGCACTACTACCTCAACCTGATGAAGGAAGTGCGCGAGGCGCTGGACGCAGGCAGCTTTGCGGCATTCAGGTCCCGGTTTGCCGCCGACCGTGCGCGCGGGGTGTGAGCCGGCCTGAACGGGGCCTGATCGATCCCCCGTCGGAGGGTGTTGCCACGGATGGGCACTGCCGATACCGTGCGCGCTTCTTCAACTCCACAAGCGCCTTTCATGAAACTCGTCTCGCTCGTCGTGCTGGCTGCGTCCCTGTTCATCACCGGCTGCGCGTCGGTCAACATGGCGCCCAAGGAAGCATCCGCCAAGGCCAAGCAGTTCAATGAGCCGAGCCCGGGGAAGGCAGGGGTCTACATCTACCGCAACAGCTTCTTTGGCAAGGCGCTGAAGAAGGACATCTGGATCGACGGCAAATGCCTCGGCGAAAGCGCGCCGGACGTCTTCTTCTACACCGAACTCGAGGGCGGCAAGACCTACCGCATCGACACCGAGTCCGAGTTCTCGCCCAATACGCTGGAGGTATTGCTGGCGGCCGGCAAGAACTACTTCGTTCGACAGTTCATCAAGATGGGTGTGTTTGTGGGCGGCGCGGGCGTTGAACTGGTGCCCCCGGAGCAGGGCCAGAAGGACGTGGCGCAGCTGGAGCTGGCGCAGCCTGGCAATTGCAGCGCGCCGCGATAGGACAGACGCGCGCCTTGCGCTTTCTTCACAAGGAAGCGCAGGGCCGTCCCAAGTTTCCTTGACCCCCGCGGGGGGCGGGCTGGGCGCAGCCCGGCCCTGGGGGCGCTCACAAGGCATCGAGCGGGCTCAAGACACCGCGGCCGCCCTTGTTGAGCACGTGCGTGTAGATCATCGTCGTGCTCACGTCGGCGTGACCCAGCAGTTCCTGTACCGTGCGGATGTCATACCCCGCCTGCAGCATGTGGGTGGCAAAACTGTGACGCAGCACATGGGGCGTGCAGGGCTTGTCGATGCCCGCCCGTCGTGCCGCCCCGGCAACGGCCTTCTGCACGGTCGACTCCTGCAGGTGGTGTCGACGGATGACGCCTGAGCGTGGGTCCACCGACCGGGTGCCGGCCGGGAACACGAACTGCCAGCACCAGGCCTTGCCGGTGCGCGGGTACTTGATGGCCAGCGCGTCGGGGAGCCAGACCTCACCGAAGCCCGCCTCCAGATCGAGCCGGTGCAGCTTGCGGGCACGCTCGATCTGGTCCTGCAGCGGCTTGATCAGGTTCTCGGGCAGCACGGTGACACGATCCTTGTTGCCCTTTCCTTCACGCACGATGAGTTCGCGGCGTTCGAACTCCACGTCCTTGACGCGCAGGCGCAGCCCTTCCAGCAGACGCATGCCCGTACCGTACAGCAGCGAGGCGATCAGCCAGGTCGTCCCGTTCAGCTGCATCAGCAGCTCGCGCGCTTCGCGCTGGGTCAGCACGACCGGCAGGCGTCGGGGCGTCCTGGCCGTCACGACGTCATCGAGCCAGGGCAGGTCGACCAACAGCACCTCCTTGTAGAGAAACAGCAGGGCCGCTTTGGCCTGATTCTGCGTCGAGGCCGAGACATGGCGCTCTGCCGCCAGGTGCGTGAGGAAAGCGGTCACTTCCGCGGCGCCCATGTCCGACGGGTGACGCTTGTCATGGAAGAAGATGTAGCGCCGGATCCAGTCCACATAGGCCTGCTCCGTGCGAATTGCATAGTGCAGCACGCGCAGTCGATGCCGCACCTGATCCATCAGTCGGAGTGGGCGAGGGTCGGGATTGCTCAAGGTCATGCCGTTCACCGCGGAAGCATTAAATCGGGCTGAATTTGGACGGACTAATTCGGCGCTGGGTACCCCTTGGAAGCGGGGTGAAAGTGTGCAAAATGAAGCAGGATGTAGCTTGGTGGGCAGTGCGCCTGCGTCGAGTTGCTGCGGGCGGCTGCTTAGGCCGAATGGGCTGCAAGCGGAGGTGCGTGATAAGGCGGAGAGTGTTGCGGGATGTATCTCGCGCCTGTGTTGCCTTGGCGGTTAGTCGGCCTAATGAGGGAGGTGTCGTGAAGCGCGCGTACGGATCGAGGGTGGGTGGGGCTTGCGAGCGATCCCCGGATCGGGGGAGTTGCCTTGGGCCGAACGAAGGCGTAGCGTTGTGGGCGTCGAATTTACGTTAGAGCCCATGCAAACGTACAGCGAGCGCACCGGCCGGCAACCGGACTTTG
>CBFGPV010000267.1:0-4514 GCA_965650765.1 uncultured Burkholderiales bacterium | reverse complement strand
ATCCACGCGCGCATCCCGAACACCCACCTGGTGATGCACGGCTCGTCGTCGGTGCCGCAGGACCTGCTGGACATCATCAACCAGTACGGCGGCAAGATGAAGCAGACCTACGGCGTGCCGGTGTCCGAGATCCAGGAAGCCATCAAGCATGGCGTGCGCAAGATCAACATCGACACCGACATCCGCATGGCGATGACCGGCGCGGTGCGCAAGTTCCAGGCCGAGAACCCCGACAAGTTCGACATGCGCGAGTGGATGAAGCCCGCGCGCGAGGCTGCCAAGCTGGTGTGCAAGGCCCGTTACCTCGAATTCGGCTGTGAAGGCCAGGCCGGTAAAATCAAGGCCGTGCCGCTGGCCGAGATGGCCCAGCGCTACGCCTCGGGTGCGCTGGCCCAGCTGGTTCAGTGAAGGTCGGCTGATGATCCAGTGACCCGGGGTGGCCCTGCCGCCCTGCTGCAAACCGCTTGCCGAAGCCCGCTTGCAGCGGGCTTCTTTCGTTTTCGGAGACCCGCCCGTGACCGCTGCCCTGCTGAATTCGTCCCTGCACTCCCTGCCCCTGCTGGCCCGCGGCAAGGTACGCGACAACTACGCCGTCGGCAACGACCGCATCCTGATGATCGCGAGCGACCGCCTCAGCGCCTTCGACGTGGTGATGGGCGAGCCCATCCCGGGCAAAGGCGCGCTGCTCACGCAGATGGCCCTGTTCTGGTTCGACAAGCTCGGCAGTGTTGTTCCCAACCACCTGACCGGCGAGGCGCCGGAGTCGGTGGTGGCGCCCGACGAGATCGAGCAGGTGCGGGGCCGTGCGATGCTGGTCAAGCGCCTGAAGCCCCTGCCGGTCGAGGCCGTGGTGCGCGGCTACCTGGCCGGCAGCGGCTGGAAGGAATACCAGGACAACGGCCAGGTCTGCGGCGTGCCGCTGCCGGCCGGCCTGAAACTGGCCAGCAAGCTGCCCGAGCCGATCTTCACCCCCGCCACCAAGGCCGAGATGGGTGACCACGACGAGAACATCTCGTTCGAGCGCATGGTGGCCATCATCGGCCAGCCGCTGGCCGAGCAGGTGCGTGAGGTGTCCATCCGCCTGTACCGCGCGGCGGCCGACTTTGCCCTCACCAAGGGCATCATCATTGCCGACACCAAGTTCGAGTTCGGGCTGGACGAACAGGGCACCCTGACCCTGATGGACGAGGTGCTGACGCCTGATTCATCGCGCTTCTGGCCGGTCGAAGGCTACGAGGAAGGTGTCAACCCGCCCAGCTACGACAAGCAGTTCGTGCGCGACTGGCTGGAGCAGGCCACGGTGAATGGCCAGCCCTGGGGCAAGACGGCACCCGCCCCCGCCCTGCCCGACGACGTGGTCGCCCACACCGCGGCCAAGTACCGTGAGGCACTGACTCGCCTGACGGGTTGAGGCGGCGCACGGCGCGGCACAGGCGGTTGTCGGGGCGGGCTGGTCCGCGCAGATTGCTCGCGGCTGGGCCCGATCGGCCTGGACGGATGGCGACGAACCCTTGCCGCTGCAGGCGAAGCTGTTGCATCGTCGCCCCGGACATCAAGCAACAAAGCACCCTGCTCCGGACCGCGTGTTTCAACGCATGAGCTTGCGCGTGCTCATGTGTTGAACGGGTTCAGCAGCGGAACCCCGAAGGATTTGAAGTCCGCCACGTTTCTGGTCACGACGGTCAAACCGTGCACTTTGGCCGTCGCCGCAATCATGGCGTCCTCGTACACCGTGTCAGACCTCCGATGCATCAATTGCGCCCACACCCGGAAGGTGCCAGCGTCCATCGAAAGCACGTTGTACGAGCCGGCCACCATCTCCAGCCAAGCCTCGATCTCGGATGCCTTGGCCTCGTCCTGTTCACGCGTGATCTCGACGCCGGACTGAATCTCGCCGATGGTGACCGCAGAGAGGTGAAGCTGCGCATCCTCGAGTCCTTCAAGCCATGCAAGCACAGCCCCGTGTGGCTTTGGTTTGCGCAGTTCCGAGACCACGTTTGTGTCGAGCAGGTACATCCGTTCACCTGGCTGCAGCCGGCGTGCGCCTGCGAGCCGTCCCGCGAGCGGGAACAACCAGCTCGGCCCGTGCCGTGTCAGACAGCAGGAGCTGCTTGAGTGAAGGACGCGCTGCCGCCTGGAGTCGCCGCCATTCGTCCACGGGCACCAGTACAGCAGCCTCTGTTCCTCGCTTCGTCACCATCTGCGGGCCTTCAGCCAAGCATGTTTCGAGGAACTCACTGAATCGCGCTTTGGCGTCCTGGATGGGCCATGTCTGCATGTTCGCCTCTCGCTGACTAGTTATCTGACCAGTTTACCACCGTCAAACGCAAGGCAACGCTTGTCGGGGCGCCCTTCAGCTGCATCAGCGCCGCAGCCCGCACCGTGGCCCCACCCCACTCACTTCGGCAAGGTCTTCCAGTAGCGCACCAGCTCGCGCAGGGCCTCGGGCTTGTTCAGCGGGGTGCCCAGGCCGGCCTGGTCCTTGCTGTTGAGGCCGTGGCACGAGGCACAGACCCGCACTTCGCCGGGCTGGAAGGTCACCCAGACCCGTTCACGCACGATCGCATGGCCGGCTGAATCGGTGGTCTGCCAGGCCAGCGCCCGCCGCGCGGGCACAAAGGCCGCGGTGGAGCCGTCGGCGGCGATCTTCACGCTGCCGGCCGGGCCGGCCGGATTGGCCGGGTTGCGCACCTTGGGGTCATGCATTGGCTGGGCGATCGGGCGCCGTCCGCTGAAGCGATAGCCCCGCACCTGGTCGGCCTGGAAGATCTGGAAGTGCGAGATCTCGTAGGTCCGGCCCCCGCTGGGCGCCACCGTGCGCACACCGCCGGGCACCTGCAGGTTGTAGGGCTGCTGGCGGTCAGCCCGGTCGCGGCTGGTCTGGTTGCGGGTGACGATCAGGGCCAGGTCGTTCGCGCGCATCCAGGCCTTCAGGGCGGCTTCGTCGACCTGCTCCTCGGTGAGCACGCTGCGCTCCGGCGCCTCCAGGGCCGGGGCGGCGCGCGCCGGGCGGGCACGTGCCACCACCTCGACCGGCTCCAGCTCCCACAGCACCCCGTCGAAGTTGCGCAGGGTGTCCGGGTCCCACCACGACACCGTCTTGCGGATGCCTGTCCCCGTCAGTGCCGCGCCGGCGGTGTACTGGCCGGTGCTGCCCAGTGCCAGCTGGCGCAGCCTGAACTGGGCCGACGCATACTGGCTGAGCGCCGTGCTGGGGGTGTGGGTGGCCACCATCTGGCCGTCCGACAACGGCAGCGGGCTGCGGAAGCGCCCACCGGGCACGCTGCCATTCGCCTCGGCCGGTGACATGTCGGTGATCACCATGCGCTCCGGATCGAGCGCGGTGCCGCCGGTGATCCGCACGATCTGGTTGGAGGTGAGCGAGCCGAACTCACGCGCGTAGATCGCGTAGTACACGCCCGGGGCGCGCGGGTCCTCGCGCACGTGGAACAGGCCGCCGTCACCGCGCACGTATTTGCGGTTGGCCAGCAGGCTGGTGTTCACATAGTCGGACAGCGCCGGGTCGTCGCGGAAGGTCCGGGGCAGGTAGCCGGGTTGAAGTTCCTGTCGGCCGATGTGGTTGAGGGTTTCTTCTTCGGTGCCGTCCTCGTTCATCTGCCAGGGCGTGAAGAGGTTCATCGTGTAGGGGTTGACCGCGCCGTAGGGCGAGGACTGCCCGGCCCGCGGCTCGGGGAACACCTCGGCCTTCAGGGCCAGGCGGGCCGCGCCGGGCGACTCGTCGGCAAAGTTGGCGGCGCCGTAGGTGGTGCCGCCACTGGCGCGGTCGGCGTCGGCCTGCTGGTCCTGCTGCAGGTGATCCCAGCGGATGAAGACCACACGGCCGAAACTGTCGATGAAGGGCGAAAACGCACCGCTGACCGCGTGGTTGAGCAGGCGAAGGTCGCCGCTGGACGGATTCAGGCTCCACACGCCGGTGACCGTCGGCGCGCTTTCGTATTCATCGAGCTGCGGGTAGAGGTGAGGCTCGCCGCCCCGTGGCCGGTCGGAGGTGAAGAGCACCCGGTCATCGGTGCCGTAGAAGGGTGACACGTTGTTGTAGTCGGCCGGCTGGTTTGCCACCTTGGTGATGGTGGCCGTCTCGCCACGGGCCAGCCCCGACACCTCGTAGAGCTGCCACCGGTAGCTGCGCACCTGGTAGCGCTGCGTCGGGGCCCCCACAACCATGCTGAAGACCGCCTTGTTGCCGCTCCAGTGCACCGTGGGTTCGCGCACGGCGATGGCCTTGTCACCCTGCATGCCGTCCATCCCGAACCCGGCCTCGCGCGTGAGGTTGCGCAGGCTGCCATCGGGGTAACGGATCATCAGGTCGCCGCCCCGGGGGGTGGCGCCCAGCGTGGCGAGGTGGTTGCCGAACGACGACACCCGCCCGGTGAAGTCGACCGCCGTGGGCACCTGGGTGACGAACATCACCGGATTGCGAAGCGCAGCCGTGCCGCCTGGTGCCGGTGCCGGTGCCGGTGCCGGTGCCGGTGCCGGTGCAGGTGCAGGTGCAG
>CBFGPV010000266.1:0-4583 GCA_965650765.1 uncultured Burkholderiales bacterium | reverse complement strand
CCGCCCCCCCGCGGGGGTCAAGGAAACTTGGGGCGGCCCGGCGTTTCCTTGTGAGCACCCCCAGGACCGGGCTGCGCCCAGCCCGCCCCCCGCGGGGGTCAAGGAAACTTGGGGCGGCCCGGCGTTTCCTTGTGTGTGGCCCGGCGCGGGTGGGGCGCACGCCGCAGGTCACGCGAGCGAATCGGACCAGATGTTCTGCGCCCAGTTCCAGGCGTAGATGCCCTCGAGTTCGGTCGGGCCGGGCGACACGCCGCCCGAGCCGGCCACGGTCTTGAAGGTCTTTTCGGCCGCGACGTACTCGTGCACGCTGGCCACGTGGATCACGTTTTTCGCGTCGGTGAAGCTGTAGCAGGTGTTGGTGAGCATCGGCGCGGCGTTGATCTCCCAGCCGTTGAGCTGGGCGACGATCGCCGCGGCCGCCACCTTGGCATGTGAGTTGGCCATGTGGCCGCTCTTGGGCATGCCCGGGGCGATCTGGATGGAATCGCCCAGGATGTGCACGTCGCGCGCCGCGGTGGACTCGAAGTTCAGGAAGTTCACGTGGCACCAGCGGCCGTTGGCATTGGCCAGCCCGGTCTGCACGGCGATGGCACCGGCACGCATCGGGGGCAGCACGTTGAGCACGTCGGCCTTGACATCGTCCTGCAGGTCGAACTTGATGGTGCGGGTGCGCGCATCGACGGCCACGGCCTTGTGCTGCGGCCGGTATTCGATGATGCCCTTGTACTGCTCGGCCCACACCTTCTTGAACAGCGGGCCCTTGGAGGTGACGTCCTGGTTGGCGTCGAGCAGCAGCACCTTGGAGCGCGGCTTGGCGGCCTTGAAGTAGGAGGCGACCTGGCACACCCGTTCGTACGGCCCCGGCGGGCAGCGGTACGGCGCCTCGGGCACCGTCATCGCGAACACGCCCCCGTCGGGCATGGCCTCGAGCTGGCGGCGCAGTGCCGCGGTTTCGGGGCCGGCCTTCCAGGCCTGCAGGATGCTGCCGTCGGCATTGGCGGCCTTCAAGCCCTGCACGCCGTCGAACATCAGCTCGATGCCGGGCGACAGCACGAGCTTGTCGTAGGCGATCGTCGGGCCCGAGGCGAGCACGGCGACCTTCTTGCCGGTGTCGATGCTGGCCACCATGTCCTTGACCACACGCACGCCGTGGCGCGAGCGCAGGTTGTCGTAGGGCGTGGTGATGTCGGCCATGGTCTTGCTGCCGCCGAGCACGAGGTTCGAGATCGGGCAGGAGACGAAGGCCTCGGCGGGCTCGACCAGCACCACCTCGATCTTGTAGTCGGACAGCAGGCGCACATACTTGGCCACGGTGGCACCGCCATAGCCGCCACCCACCACGAGCACGCGGGCCTTGCTCGGCACCGGCGTGGCGCAGGCCGTGAGACCCAGCAGGCTCATCGCAGCCGAGCCCTGCAGGAAGGAACGTCGCTTCAACATCGTGGCCCCCTTCACTTCTTCTGCGCCGCGAAGTAGGCGGCGATCTGCTGGATCTGGGTGTCGTTGTAGCCCTTGGCCAGCTGGTGCATCACGGTGGCCGTGCGTGCGCCGGACTTGAAGGCCTTCATCTGCTCGACGAGATAGGCGGCGGGCATGCCGGCCAGCGCAGGCACGGCCGAGCCGTCGACGGTGCGGCCGTTGGTGCCGTGGCAGTTGGCGCAGGTGGCAGCCAGGCTCTTGACGTAGAGCGCCTGGGCGTCCTGGGCCTGGGCGCCGGCACTGGCGCCCACCAGGGCCACCAGGGCCGCGGCGAGGTAAGTCCTCATCGTGTGTTCTCCTTCTTGTCGTCTGGAATCTCAATGTATTGATCTGCCAGCGCCTTGGGGCTAGGGGTATCCAGCAAGACCGCCGCCAGCCGCAGGGCATCGGCAGCGTCCTCGGCCAGGCGCTGCCCGGGCACCAGTTGCACGGCGGCGTCGACCCAGGCGCGCAGCAGCACGGGCCGCTGCATCGCGTGCAGTCGCTGCAGGCCGGTCCAGGCCTGGGCCAATGCATGGGCATCGGGCGAGCGCCACAGCGGAATGCCCGCATCGGCCAGCACCACCCTGATCACGGCGCGGTACCAGACCGACTCGCTGAGGCCGGCTGCGCTGCCGGCATCGCCGGCATCCACGATTCTGGCGAGAAACGCGGTCACGGCGGCCACGTGCTCAGACAGATGCGCCATATCGTTATCTGCGGCCGGCACCACGGGTGCCGTCACCTGGCCGGCCAGCAGGTGGCGCATGGCCAGCCATTTGAGCCGGTCCAGCGGGCGCACCTGGCCGTCGGCGCCCATGACACGCCGGGCGGCACGCACCAGTTCACGCCGCTCGACCATCGGTGCCCGGGCCGTGTGGCGCAGCAGCCGCTCGAACACCGGCAGGCGCGCCGCACTGGTGAGCGCACCGACGTCATCCAGCACGGCCTGGGCCCGCGTGAAGCCGCTGCATTCGCGGCGCCAGGCCTGCAACTCCTTGTCGCTGCCCGGGGTGAGCAGCAGCGCGAGCAGCGCGGTGCGACGCTCGCCAGGGCCGTGCCAGTGACGGATGCGTTCGAGCGCATCGCGCTCGCGTTGCAGAGGACTGTCGGCGCTGGCCACCTGCACCGGATCGAGCAGGGTCGGCACCACACGGGGGCGGGCCGGTGCCGTGGCAGGGATCACCGAGACGGGGTGGGCATCGGTGGCCGGGCCGAAGTCACCGGGGGCGGTGTCCTGCTGGGTGAAGTCGACCAGCGCATGGGCCGGCATCTCGCCGAAGGGCTGGGTCACCGGCTGGTCGTCGTCTTCGGGCGGCAGCACCTTGGCGGCCAGCGGCACGACCTCGAAGCCGTAGATGCGCCGGATGCGCTCACCCAGTGGCGGGTGGGTGGCAAACGAGGCCCAGTTCAGGTTCGACACGAACAGCAGGTGCGACAGGCTTTCAGCCTGGGCATTGTGAAGATGGTCCTGCCGGCGCCAGGCCTGGTCGGCGATCTTGCGCAATGCACCACCGATGCCCTCGACGCTGCGGGTGAACTTCACGGCCGAGGCATCGGCCAGGTACTCGCGCTGGCGCGACACCGCTGCCTTCAGAAGCCGCCCAGCCACCCAGCCCAGCGAGCCGACGGCCATCAGCCCGAAGCCGAACAGCACCCCCATGCCCCGCCGACCGAGTTCGTCGGGCTCGGCCAGTGAACGCCCGAAGGTGTAGACCATCTGCAGGCCCCACACCAGCCCGACCAGGCGCATGTTCAGGCGCATGTCGCCGTGCAGGATGTGGCTGAACTCATGGGCGACAACACCCTGCAGTTCATCGCGTGTGAGGCGTTCGAGGGCCCCGCGCGTGACCACCACCACGGCATCGTCGGTGTGCCAGCCGGCAGCAAAGGCGTTGATCGCGTCCTCGCGGCGCAGCACATAGACCCGCGGCGGCGCCATGCCCGCAGCAATGGCCACTTCGTCGACGACATTGCGCAGGCGCTTTTCGTAGAGGTCTTTCGGCTGGCCTTCGGGTGCGTCGATCGACGACCCGCCGGCCAGCCGGGCCACGTGGGGCCCGCCCGCACGCAGGCGCAGCATCTCGAACCAGCAGCCCCCCAGCACGAACAGCAGCACCAGCGCGGTGTTGGTCTCGAAGAACAGGTTGGGGAAACCGTCGGTCCAGGGCAGGCTGATGCGGTAGATCAGCGCCAGCACGCCATTGACGGCCAGCACCAGCAGCACCAGCATCAGGACGAACAGCAGCAGCAGGCGCCGTGATGCGGCGTGGGCGGCGTCCTGGTGCTGTCGAAAACGCATCGTGATGGCAGGGCCCGTGTTCAGAACTGAACGCGCACGGGCCGGCGCTCCTCGTCACTGGTCGTGGACTGCAGCATGCCGGCCTCCTTGAAGCCGAACACGCCGGACAGCAGGTTGGTGGGGAACTGCTGCGCCGCGTTGTTGTAGTCGAGCACGCTGTCGTTGAAGGCCTGGCGTGCGAAGGCCACCTTGTTCTCGGTGCTGGTGAGCTCCTCGGACAGTTCACGCAGGGTCTGGTCGGCCTTGAGCTCGGGGTAGTTCTCGACAACAGCCATCAGCCGCGCCAGGCTGCCGTCGAGCGCCTGTTCGGCGACCACCAGTGCACCGACCGAGCCGGCATGGGTGGGACGCGAGCGCACGTGGTCGGCCGCGGTGCTGGCCTGGTTGCGTGCCGCGATCACGGCTTCGAGGGTCTCGCGTTCGTGCGAGATGTACTTGCGTGCCGCCTCGACCAGGTTGGGAATGAGGTCGTAGCGCCGCTTGAGCTGGACGTCGATCTGCGCGTAGGCGTTGGCAATGGCGTTGCGCAGCCGCACGAGGCGGTTGTACGCACCGACCATCCAGAACACGAGCACGGCCAGCACGACCCAGCTGACGATCTGGGTGGTGCTCATGGGCGGCGCCGGCCGGGCCGGATTGAATCGACGGGGATCATGAACGGAGCCTCCTCGGGCCGTGAGACATGCACCGCGACTCTACGACAGCCCGGCGCACACACCAAGCCGGCATCCGGCTGCTTGTGCCGCTTTTGCCCGGATCAGCCCTGAATCAGCGCAGGATCAGGCTGGCGAGACGGGGGGACGGGCTGCCAGACCAGCTGCCA
>CBFGPV010000265.1:0-4588 GCA_965650765.1 uncultured Burkholderiales bacterium | reverse complement strand
GCCCCCGCAAACCGGGGGGCCGGCAATCCCCTCACGCACTCAGGGATAGCGGAAAGCGCGATGCTGTGGGCATCGGCCCCTGAGCACGAGATGGAGGTGCCCCATGGCTGCGACGAACGCTTCCCGGGATGTCCTGCGCTTCGGCGCCAACGGCGGGCCGCAGCCCGTTTCGGGGCGGCATGCACGATGGCGGGGCACCCTCGGCCGGTGGTGTGCACTGGTGCTGGGCCTGCTCTGCCTCACCATGACCACCCCCCTGGCCGGCGCCGCGGCGCCGCAGGCTGCACCGGCGCCACAGGCCCTGTCGAGCGTCGACCGAGAAGCGGCCGTCCAGGAACAGGCCCGCGTGTTGCGCAAGGCCAGCGCCAGTGTCGTGGGCGTGCGTGCGGTGGCCGCACCGCAGGCCCGCTCGATCGACACCCTCGGCCGGCTGCGGCTGGGTTCGGGCGTGGTGATCCAGCCCGACGGACTGGTGCTGACCATCGGCTACCTGGTGCTCGAGGCCGAAAAGGTCGACCTGCTCACCGCCACCGGCCGCACGGTGCCGGCGCGGGTGGTGGCCTATGACCTGGCCACCGGCTTCGGCCTGCTGCAGCCGCTCGTGCCGCTGGGGGTCGATCCGGCCCCGCTCGGCGCGTCGGCCGGCGTCGACACCAGCCAGCCGCATGTGATCGCCAGTGGCGGCGAGGACGCTGAACTGAGCATTGCCCAGGTGGTCTCACGGCGCGCGTTTTCCGGCTACTGGGAGTACCACATCGAGGGCGCGCTGTTCACCGTCCCGCCGCGCACCGACCACAGTGGCGCGGCCCTTTTCAATGCGCGCGGTGAACTGGTGGGCATCGGTTCGCTGCTGGTGATGGATGCCGCCGGCCCGGGTCAGCGCCAGCCCGGCAACATGTTCGTGCCGATCGACCTGCTCAAGCCGGTGCTTGGCGAGATGCGCGAGCGTGGCGCCTCGGCAGGCAGCACGCGGGCCTGGCTGGGCGTCAACTGCCTCGAACAGATGGGCACGGTGCGCATCGTGCGCATCACGGCCGACAGCCCGGCCGAGGACGCCGGCCTGCGCGCCGGCGACCGCATCATCAAGGTCGACGGCATGCCGGTGAGCACCCTCGAGGCCTTCTACAAGCGGGTGTGGAACAGCGGCGCAGCCGAGCGCGACATCGAACTGGAAATCGACCGCGGCGACGGCCAGCCCACCGTGCTCAAGGTGCGCAGCATGGACCGCATGAAGCACCTGCGTGGCTCGGTGGGCATCTGAACGCCCCGCAGCGAAGCGGGGTTCAGGCCTGCGGCGCCAGCAGGCCTTCGCGGACGGTGGGATAGCGCAGGCGCACACGCAGCTCCTGCCGCAGGCGCGTGTTGTCCAGGCGGCGTGACTCGCTCATGAAGGACAGCTGCATCGGCGACAGCAGCTCCTGCGCCTGGGCACGCGAGACGCGCGGCGGACGCGGCAGCCCGCACAGGTCGGCGGCGAGGTCGAAGTACTCGCCCATGCGCAGTTCGGTGTTGTCGCTGGCATGCACCACACGCTGAGGCAGGCCACGCACCAGCGCGGCCACGCAGGCCCGGGCGAGGTCATCGGCATGGATGTGGTTGGTGTAGACGTCGTCCTGCGGCTGCAGCACCGGGGTGCCGCGAGCCAGGCGTTCACGCGGGTGGCCGCCCGGCCGGTCGGTGGCATAGATGCCCGGGATGCGCAGCACGCTCACCCGCACGCCGTGTGCCCGCCCGAACCATCGCACACGCCGCTCGGCTGCCACCCGGCGGTGCCCGCGCGCTGAGGCCGGCCGCACCGGGCGGGTCTCGTCAAAGCGGGCGCCCTGGGCGTCACCGTACACCCCGGTGGTGCTGGCATACACCAGGCAGCGCACGCTGCGCCGACGGGCCAGCACCGACAGCAACGCCGCGGTGCGCGGGTCATCCTCGCCGTGGGCGGGCGGCGGCGCCAGGTGCAGCACCATGTCGGCCAGCCCGGCCAGACGGCCGAGCGTGGCGGGTTGGTCCAGGTTGCCCACCAGGGGGATGGCCCCGGCGGCACGCAGCGCCGCGACACGATCGGGGCTGGAGGTCAGCGCCAGCACCCGCCATCGCCGGCCCACCAGTCGCAGCACCCTCAGGCCGACGTCACCACAACCGACGATGAGCAGGGTAGGACGGCGCTGGTTGCGCACGGGCATCGGGCTGACACAGGTCATGACAGGGGGCGGGAGCGGATATTCGTGCCGGGGCACAATGTCGGGTTCCCGAGTGTAAGAGGTACCCTTCATGACGTTTACCGTGACGGTCCAGCCCAGTGGTCACACCTTCGAGGTCCAGCGCGACGAGACGGTGCTGGCCGCCGCCATCCGCCAGGGGGTGGGCCTGCCCTACGGCTGCAAGGACGGCGCCTGCGGCTCGTGCAAGAGCCGCCTGCTGGGCGGGCGCGTGCTGCACGGCGCGCATCAGGTCAAGGCGATGAGCCCTGCCGAGGAGGACGCCGGCTACACCCTCACCTGCTGCGCCACACCGCAGACCGACCTCGTCATCGAGTCGCGCGAGGTGGTCGGTGCCGGTCAGTTCCCGGTCAAGAAGATGCCCTGCCGCGTGACCAGCATCGAGCGCCGTGCCGATGACGTCGCCGTGCTGCAGCTCCAGCTGCCCGCCAACGACCGGCTGCAATACCACGCCGGCCAGTACATCGAGTTCATCCTGCGCGACGGCGCGCGCCGCAGCTATTCGATGGCCAACGCGCCCCACACCCAGGCCGAGCGGCCGGGCATCGAGCTGCACATCCGCCACATGCCTGGCGGCAAGTTCACCGACCATGTGTTCAGTGCCATGAAGGAAAAGGAAATCCTGCGCATGGAAGGGCCGTTCGGCAGCTTCTTCCTGCGTGAGGACAGCGACAAGCCGATCGTGCTGCTGGCGTCAGGCACCGGTTTTGCGCCGATCAAGGCACTGATCGAGCACATGCAGTTCAAGGGCATCACCCGCGAGACCGTGCTCTACTGGGGCTGCCGCAGCCGGCGCGACCTCTACCTGCACGACTGGGCCGAGCAGGCGGCGCGCGAGATGCCCCACCTGCGCTATGTGCCGGTGCTGTCCGAGCCCCGCCCCGAGGACGACTGGAGCGGCCGCACCGGGCTGGTCCACCAGGCCGTGATGGCCGACCTGCCCGACCTCTCCGGCCACCAGGTGTATGCCTGCGGTGCGCCGATCATGGTCGAGTCGGCTCAGCGTGATTTTGTCGCTCACGCGCAGTTGCCCGAAGCGGAGTTCTACGCCGACTCCTTCACCAGCGAAGCCGACAAGCACTGACACCTTCCAGGAGATCCATGATGAACCGACGCCACTGGCTCCAAGCCACCGCCTGCCTGGGCGCAGGCCTTGCCCTGCCCGCCTGGACGCAGGCGCAGACTCGCACCCTCAAGCTGGTCGTGCCCTACCCGCCGGGCGGCCCGCTCGACGCCATCGCCCGTGTGCTGGCCGAAAAGGCCCGCGACAGCCTGGGCAACGTGATCGTCGAAAACCGCGCGGGTGCGGGCGGCAACCTGGGCGCCGATGCCGTGGCCAAGGCCGCGCCGGACGGCCAGACCATCGTGATGGGGGCGGTCGCCACGCATGCGATCAACCCCTGGCTGTACGCCCGCATTCCGTATGACCCGATCCGCGACTTCGCGCCGATCACGCTGGTGGCACGGGTGCCGAACGTGCTGGTGCTCAACACCGAGACCGCCACTCGCTTGAACATCCGCAGCGTGCAGGATCTGGTCGCCTACGCACGGGCCAATCCGGGCAGGCTCAACTACGGCTCGGGCGGCAACGGCAGTGCCGGTCATCTGGCCGGCGAGATGTTCAAGGCCCAGGCCAAGGTCAGCATGGTGCATATCCCCTATGCGGGCGCAGCGCCGGCCCAGCTCGGGTTGCTGGGTGGGCAGGTGGACCTGAACTTCGACAACCTGGCCGCCGCTTCGGCCAACATCCGCGCGGGCAAGCTGCGTGCACTGGCCGTGACCACGCTGCAACGTGCCAGCGCCATGCCCGACCTGCCCACGATCGCCGAGTCGGGCCTGCCCGGGTTTGCGGTGGACACCTGGTTCGGTTTTTTTGCCCCGGCCCGCACACCGGGCGACGTGGTGGCGCGGCTCAATGAGGTGTTCGTCGCGGCACTCAACGCGCCGGACGTGAAGGCCCGTTTTGCCAATTTCATGGCCGAGCCTTCACCGACCACCCCCGCTCAGTTCGGCGAGTTCGTGAAGTCCGAACTCGCCAAGTACGAGCGGGTGGTCAAGGCCAGCGGCGCGCGCATCGAGTAAGGCAGCGAGCGCGCGCCAGCCGCCCGGACTCAGCCGCGGGCTTCGCGGCCGCACCAGGCGGCCTGCTCCGCCGCGGGGGCGTCCTGGGTGACGGCCTCACGGCCACACCAGGCGGCGTCGGCCGCAGGCGCAGCCTCGCGGCCGCACCAGGCCGTGTCAGCCTGGCGACCCTGTGCCTCACGCCCACACCAGGCCGCAGCTTCAGCCGGTGTCGCCTGGCGGCCACACCATGCGGCTTCGGCCGATTCGACCGTGGAAGCGGCTTCGCGACCACACCATGCCGCGTCGGC
>CBFGPV010000264.1:0-4603 GCA_965650765.1 uncultured Burkholderiales bacterium | reverse complement strand
GGGTCATGCCCGCGAAGGCGGGCATCCAGACCGATGCCCCGGCTGGCCGCCCCGGGCTGCCCGCGCGGGAGGGATCGCGCGGGCGTGTCGATCACTGCTGCTTGATCGCCTCGACCTGCACGACCAGGCGCACGTTGTCCTGGAAGCCCATGTTCAGGCCCCAGTTCATGCCCCACTGGCTGCGCTGGATGGTGGTTTCGAAGTCGCCGCCGCAGACTTCACGCTTGAGCATGGGGTTCTGGTAGCAGTTGAACTTGCTGGCCTTCAGCGTGACCGGGTTGGTCTTGCCCAGCAGCGTGAGCGTGCCGGCGATCTCGGACACCTTGTCGCCGTTGAAGCTGAACTTGTCGGCCACGAACTTGGCGGTGGGGTGTTCGGCTGCGTTGAAGAAGTCCTTGCTCTGCAGGTGCTTGTTGAACGGCTCGACGCCGGTGTTGATCGAGGTGGTGTCGATCGTCAGCTCGACCTTGCCGGACTTGCCTGCACGGTCGAACTGCACCGAACCTTCCTTCTTGTCGAAGCGGCCGCGGTTGGTGCTGGTGCCGAAGTGGTCGATCTCGAAGGTCACGAAGGTGTGGGTCGGGTCGATGCTGTAGGTGGCCGATTGCGCCTGGGCGCCCACGGTCAGGGCCAGCAGTGCGGTGGCGAGCAGGGTCTTTTTCATGAGGTGAGGTCCTTCAGTGAGTTGCAGGGGGAGGGTGGATGCGGGAGGGAATCGCAGGGCCGTCGCGGCCGGCTTCACAGGCCGCCCACGCCGCTGAGGGCGAGCTTGAGCTTGACCTGCACGTCGTTGGCGACCATCGAGGTGTCGGTCCATTCGCCTTCGCCGATCTTGAATTCGAGCCGCTTGAGGGTGAAGCTGCCGGTGGCCGTGGTGGTGCCACCCGCCTGCGTCAGCGCCACGGGCACGACCACGTCGCGGGCGTTGCCCTTGATCGTGAGCTTGCCGTTGACCTCGAAGCGGCCGCCGCCCAGCCCCTTCACGGTGGTGGACTGGAAACTGGCCTGCGGGAACTTGGGCGTGTTGAACCAGGCGGGCTTGACGAGTTCGGACTCGGTTTCGGCCGAGCCGAGCGATGCGCTGCCGAGGTCGACGGTGAAGGCAATGCGCGCCGCCTCGGGCTTTTTCGGATCGAAGGCGACCTGCGCATCGAACTTGGTGAACTTGCCCTCGACCGGCACGCCCATCTGCTTGCTGACAAAGGCGATCTCGCTCTGGGCCGGCAGCAGCTTCTGCTGCGCCCAGGCGGCCGGGGCGGTGGTGAGGGTCAGGACGGCCAGGGCCGACAGGCTCGACAGGGCGAACAACTTGCGTGACATGGGAGTTCCTCGGAAATCAGGTAGGACGGAGCTCAGGCGCGGGCCGGCCACATGCGGGCCAGCAGGCCGTCGCGGTCGATGAGCTGGTGTTTCAGCGCTGCGGCAACGTGCAGCACGACCAGGGTGGCCAGGCCATAGGCCAGCCAGCCGTGCCAGGGCTTGATGGCCTCGGCCAGCGCCTTGTCGACCGGCACGAAGTCGGGCAGCGGCAGCACGCCAAACACCACGATCGGGAAACCCGCGGCCGAGCTGTAGGCCCAGCCCACCAGCGGCACGGCAAAAAACAGCAGGTACAGCAGATGGTGCGTCGCGTGGTGGGCCAGGCGTTGCCAGCCCGGCATCGCCGCCTCGATGGCGCGCGGCAGGGCGGGCGGGCGGTGCGTGAGGCGCCACAGCAGACGCAGCGCCGACAGGGCCAGGATCACGGTGCCGGCCCACTTGTGCCAGTTGTAGAGCTTCAGCCGCGTCGGCGACATCGACAGGCTGGTCATGTACAGGCCCACGGCAAAGGCACCGACGATGGCCAGGGCCAGCACCCAGTGCAGTGCGATGGCGAGGCCGGAATAGCGGGTGGGGGTGGCGCTCATCAGTGAATCGATTTGAAGGGGGTTTCGGGCCGGGGCAGCCGCTCCGGTCCAGTGCATGGCGAGAGCATAGGAGAGGGGTGTCCGGCAAAAGTTCACCCTGCTTCAAGTAATTGTTCGAATACTTTGAATGCCGGTCGTGAGCCAGATGGCTCAGGCACACTGCGGGCATGCCCGGGCCACTCCCTCACCGAACACCGTGACACGTCGCTTCCTTCTGCGTCACCCTCGCCGCCTGGGACTGGGCCTGGCTGCCCTGGCGGGCGCGCTGGGTCTGCCACATGTCGCCCTGGCCGACACCCCTGCGGTGCCACTGGATCTCGGCGTGTGCCGCAGCATCGCGGGTGATGCCGAACGCCTGGCGTGCTACGACCGGCTGGCCGGCCGGCCGCGCTCCGACACGGCCCGGCCCGCCACGCTGTCGATGCCGGCGCCGCTGGTGACGCCGCCCTCGGCGTCTGCAGATGCTGCGGCCACGCCGGTGGCCACACCGTCCGGCCCCGGGCTGATGGCTGCACCCCGCACAGGCGGCACGGGGCTGTGGTCCAAGTTCTGGGAGTTGGAGCGTGCCGACAAGCGCGGCACCTTCAACTTCCTGACTTATCGTCCGAACTTCCTGCTGCCGGTGCACTACACCAGCCGCATCAACCGCTCACCGACCAGCCCCACGCCCGGGCGCGAGGGCAGCCTGCCCGACTACAAGCGCATCGAGGCCAAGCTGCAGCTGTCGTTGCGCACCAAGATCGTCCAGAGCCTGTTGCTGCCCGACGCCGACCTGTGGTTCGGCTACACCCAGCAGTCCTTGTGGCAGGTCTGGAACAAGCAGGACTCCGCGCCGTTTCGCAGCACCGACTACGAACCCGAGCTGATCTACGTGGTGCCCGTGCCGCGCCCGTATGGCGAGCTGCCGGGCGGCTGGCGCCTGAGCATGCTGCAGGCGGCGCTGGCCCACCAGTCCAACGGCCAGACCGAGCCGTTGTCACGCAGCTGGAACCGCGTCTATGTGGCCGCCGGCCTGGAGCGCGGCGAATACAGCCTGCTGGCCCGCGTGCTGCGCCGTCTGCCCGAAGACCGCGACGACGACGACAACCCGGACCTCACCAGCTACCGTGGCCGGGGTGACATCGCCCTGACCTGGACGCCCGGGCGCGCGACAGCTTCGGTGCTGTACCGCACCACACTGCGTGACCTGCGGCGCGGTGCGCTGCAGTTCGACTGGACCTATCCCGTGGACAGCGACAAGCCCGACGGCCTGCGCTGGTATGTGCAGGTGTTCACCGGCTACGGCGAGTCGCTGCTCGACTACAACTTCCGTCAGACCAGCTTCGGCCTGGGACTGACGCTGTTCGAGTTCTGAAGATCCTGGTGGATGGGTGAGGGCGGGCCGAACAGCCCCGCCTCGCCTGCGGCCCGAGCCCATGCGTCTGCCAGCCCGGCAGGCAGCAGGTCGTGGCGCAGCAGGAAATCGAGCGTGACAAGCGCCGCATCCACGGTCATGGCCTCGCCCTTGAGCAGCTCGATGACCTCGTCCACCGGCACCAGGCGGTGAGCCATCACCTCGCCGTCGATGTTGCGCGGCTGCAGCCCTTCGGGCAGACGCAGGTCGTAACTGAAGAGGATCTCGTGCTGCAGGCCTTCGGCCACGTCGCGCAGCAGGCGGATGCGGCGCCCGGGCCGGGCCTGGCGGGCCAGCACCGCGTCGAGGCCGGATTCCTCCCAGCATTCGCGCACCAGTGCGTCGAAAGGCGTCTGCCCGTGCGCGATGCCGCCACCCACCAGGTTGTCCAGTCGACCCGGATCGGTGGCCTTGTTCAGTGAACGTTGTGCGATCCACAGCGCCGTGATGCGCCCTTGGGCATCGCAAACATGGCCATTGAGGTGGGCCCCGAAAGTGAGCGTGCCCCAGAAGCGCGCGGCCGCCCGCTCCAGGCAGGCCAGCACCGGGCTGTCAGGGTCGACCTGCACCGTGTAGACCTCGTCGCGCCAGCCGGCAATGAGCCCGGCTTCGCGCAGCGCGAGGTTGCTGCGCGCCAGGGCCTCGGTGCGTGCCTCGGGTGTCGACAGGGCGGCCGCGAACGACACACCGTGGTCATCGATCAGCAGCCAGGGCGCGTAGCGGGCCAGCAGGGGCAGGTGATCGCGCCGGACCGAGCCGACGACCGTGCCCTCGACAAGCAGCGGCACACGCCGGTGGGTGTCGACGCGGCGCGCCAGATCGATCGATGGACATACGGCGAGGGCAGGCGGCATGCGCGACAGTGTAGGGCCGCAGTGCGGGGGTGCCTCTGCGAACCATTGCGGTGGCTGTACGGCAGCACGTGCGGGCGGCAGCGCGCGCCCATGTGGCCAGCACGACACGCCGCGGCTGACGTGTACGAGCGTGCATCGTCGCGGGTACTTCCAGTACAGCCGGCGTCACACCCCGTAACCAGCACTGGGAAGCATACTAGCTAGGCAAGCCCGGGCAGGGCTGCCACGATGTCCGCCACAAACACAACGGACACTCAGGGAGTCCTGCTCATGCTCAACCCCATCGCCACGGCGGGGTCGGCTGGAGTGCGCGCGCTCGTTCACGCGGCGGACCCGGTCGAGCCCTTGCTCGACACACTCGACGAGCACTTGATTGGCGGCTCCGCTGACGCCTCGGTCGACCCATCGCCCCAGACAGCCCCCGGCGCACAGCTGGCGCTGTTGGCCGC
>CBFGPV010000263.1:0-4633 GCA_965650765.1 uncultured Burkholderiales bacterium | reverse complement strand
AGCTGCGACAGCGTCGAGTAGGCCACCACACGCTTGATGTCGTTCTGGATGATGCCCAGGAAACCCATGAAAAGCGCCGTGATGGCACCGATCACGAGGATGAAGCTCAGCGCGGTGTCGGACAGCTCGAACAGCGGCGACATGCGCGCCACCATGAAGATGCCGGCCGTCACCATCGTGGCCGCGTGGATCAGCGCGGAGATCGGCGTGGGGCCTTCCATCGAATCGGGCAGCCACACATGCAGCGGGAACTGCGCCGACTTGCCCATGGCCCCGATGAACAGGCAGATGCAGATCACCGTGATCAGCATCCATTCGGTGCCGGGGAAGCTGAGCTTGGCCAGCTCACCGGCCTTGCCGAAGGCTTCGGTGTAGTTGAGCGTGCCGGCAAAAGCCACCACCAGGCCGATGCCCAGGATGAAGCCGAAGTCGCCCACCCGGTTCACCAGGAAGGCCTTCATGTTGGCGAAGATGGCCGTGGGCTTCTTGAACCAGAAGCCGATCAGCAGGTACGACACCAGGCCCACCGCCTCCCAGCCGAAGAACAGCTGCAGGAAGTTGTTGCTCATCACGAGCATCAACATCGAGAAGGTGAACAGCGAGATGTAGGCGAAGAAGCGCTGGTAGCCGGGGTCTTCCTCCATGTAGCCGATGGTGTAGATGTGGACCATCAGCGACACGAAGGTCACCACGCACATCATCATGGCCGACAGGCCGTCGATCAGGAAGCCGACCTCCATCTTGAGGTCACCGAGCACCATCCACTCGTACACGGTGGCATTGAAGCGCGCATCGTCCACCGCCACGGCCTTCAGCACCATGGCCGAGATCACGAACGAGACGAACACGCCCAGGATGGTGATCGCATGCGAGCCGCGACGCCCCAGGAACTTGCCGAAGAAACCGGCCGCCACCGCCCCGACGAGCGGGGCCAGCGGCACGGCGAGCAGCATGTTTTGAGAGAGTTGTGTCATTTTTTCGTGCTCTCCCGTGCGTCAGCCCTTGAGGCTGTCGAGTTCGCCCACATCAATGGTGGAGCGGTTGCGGAACAGGACCACCAGGATGGCCAGACCGATCGCAGACTCCGCGGCAGCCACGGTGAGAATGAAGAAGACGAAGACCTGCCCGGCCATGTCACCCAGGAAGTGCGAGAAGGCAATGAAGTTCAGGTTCACGGCCAGCAGCATCAGCTCGATCGCCATCAGCAGCACGATCAGGTTCTTGCGGTTCATGAAGATGCCGATCACCGACATCGCGAACAGGATCGCGCCGAGCGAGAGGTAGTGTCCGAGGGTGAGTGTCATGCCTGGCCTCCCTTCGCTGCCGGCTGAGCCGCGCTTGCTGCATCCTGCGGCACCACGGCCGGTGCCTCGACCACGGCGGGCATCTGGACGATGCGCAGGCGGTCGGCCTTCTTGACCCGGACCTGATCCGCCGGGTTGACGTAACGGGAGTCCTTGCGACGGCGCAGCGTGAGCGCGATGGCCGCGATGATGGCCACCAGCAGGATCACCGCGGCAATCTGCAGCGGGTAGATGTAGTTGGTGTACATCTCGATGCCCAGCAGCTTGGTGTTGCCCATCTGCACCTGCTCGGGCGTGGGCTGCGGCGCATCGGTCAGGCGGAAGCCGCCGAGCAGCACCACGGCCATCTCGAGTGCGATGACCACACCGATCACGCCGGCCAGCGGGAAGTGCTTCCAGAAGCCCTGCCGTGTGGCGTCGACGTTGATGTCGAGCATCATCACGACGAACAGGAAGAGCACCATCACGGCGCCGACATAGACAAGGACCAGTGAGATCGCCAGGAATTCGGCCTTCAGCAGCATCCACACGCAGGCTGCGTTGAAGAAGGCCAGCACCAGGAACAGGGCCGCATGCACGGTGCTGCGGGCAGTGATCACGCGAAACGATGCAAAAAGCAGGATCGCGGAGAACACGTAGAAGAGCGCGGTTTGGGTGTTCATTGTGGTTCTCGGTTGGCAAGGCAAGGGCCCGGGCGGGCCGCCCACCCCGATCGACAGCGCGTCGGCTTATCGATACTTCGCGTCCGCCTCCTTGTTCGCGGCGATTTCCTTCTCGTAGCGGTCCCCGACCGCCAGGAGCATGTCCTTGGTGAAATACAGGTCGCCCCGCTTTTCACCGTGGTACTCGAAGATGTGGGTTTCGACGATGGAGTCGACCGGGCAGCTTTCCTCGCAGAAGCCGCAGAAGATGCACTTGGTCAGGTCGATGTCGTAGCGCGTGGTGCGGCGCGAACCGTCCTCGCGGACATCGGACTCGATCGTGATGGCCATCGCCGGGCACACGGCCTCGCACAGCTTGCAGGCGATGCAGCGCTCTTCGCCATTGTCATAACGGCGCAGCGCGTGCAGGCCGCGGAAGCGCGGCGACAACGGCGTCTTTTCTTCAGGGAACTGCACCGTGACGTGCGGCGACAGGAAGTGCCGGCCGGTCAGGGCCAGGCCCTTGAACAGCTCCGTCAGCATGAAGCTGTTGATGAAGCCTTTGAGCGAAGCGACGGCAGACATCGGCATTACCTCGTGATACTTCCAATGCGGCGGTCCATGGCGTGCGCAGATGCGCGCACGCCGGACCGGGCGGGCACCGCACAGGCGGCGCCGCGGTTCCGCGGGTGGCACCCCGTGACGGGGGTTCGCAGGACGCGCTGGGCGTGGGTCATGTCAGTTCCAGATGTTCCAGGGCGACTGGATCCACAGGCCGACGACCACCAGCCACACCAGCGTGACGGGAATGAAGATCTTCCAGCCCAGACGCATGATCTGGTCATAGCGGAAGCGCGGGAAAGTCGCGCGCACCCACAGGAAGATCGTGACGATGCAGAAGGTCTTCAGGCCCAGCCAGAGCCAGCCCGGCAGCCAGTTGAAGACGGCACTGTCGACCGGCGGCAGCCAGCCACCGAAGAACATGATCGCGCACAGTGCCGACACCAGGATCATGTTGGCGTACTCGGCCAGGAAGAACATCGCGAACGACATGCCCGAGTACTCGATCATGTGGCCCGCCACGATCTCGGACTCGCCCTCGACCACGTCGAAGGGGTGGCGGTTGGTTTCGGCCAGGCCCGAGATGAAGTAGACGACGCAGATCGGCAGCAGCGGCAGCCAGTTCCAGGACAGGAAGTTCAGCCCCATGTCGGCAAAGTAGCCCTTGTCCTGCACAAGCACGATGTCGCTCATGTTCAGGCTGCCGGTGACCATCAGCACGACCACAAAAGCAAAGCCCATCGCGATCTCGTAGGACACCATCTGGGCCGAGGCGCGCAGCGCACCCAGGAAGGCGTACTTCGAGTTCGAGGCCCAGCCGGCGATGATCACGCCGTAGACCTCGAGCGAGGTGATGGCCATCAGGAACAGCAGGCCGGCGTTGATGTTGGCCAGGGCCAGTTCGGGGCCGAACGGCACGACCGCCCACGCGGCCAGGGCCGGCATGATGGTCATGATGGGCGCCAGGAAGAACAGCCCCTTGTTGGCGGCCGTCGGGGAGATGATCTCCTTGAAGATCAGCTTCACGGCGTCGGCAATCGGCTGCAGCAGGCCCATCGGCCCGACGCGGTTCGGCCCGGGACGGATCTGCGTCCAGCCGATCGCCTTGCGCTCCCACAGGGTGAGGTAGGCCACGCAGATCAGCAGCGGCAGCAGCACCACCACGATCTTCATCAGCGACCAGACCACAGGCCAGGCACCGCCCAGGGTGGACTGCCCGAATTGGGTGAGGGTATCAAGCATCTGCGCTGTCCTTCGTCACGCCTTGTTGACGCTGATCGGGCCGAACATTGCACCCAGCCCGGCCGTGGCGACATGGCCGGCGGCCACACGCACACTGTGAGCGTCCAGCGTTTCGTCGAGTCGCGCGCGCAGCACGGCGACATGATTGCCCTGGCTCAGACGCACCGCATCACCGGCCTTCAGCCCCAGCTCACGCCACAGAGCGCCCGGCAGCGAGGCTTCGGGCAGCGCGGCGTCACGCGTGGCCTGCAGCGACGCGGCACGCCGCACCAGCACGTCGGTGGCGTAGATCGGAACGTCGGCGATGCGCTCCAGCGCCGTCGGTGCGGGACTCAGCGCAAGCTCGACGGCGGGTGCCGCATTGCTCAGTCGCTGCGGCAGCGCATCGGCATCGCCGAGCGCCCGATTGCGCACGTCTTCGGAGGTCTCGAAACCGAAGTCCTGCAGGCCGAGCATGGTGCCCAGCACCCGCAGCACCTTCCAGGCGGGGCGGGTCTCGCCCAGGGGTTTCACGACCCCATGGAAGCTCTGCACACGGCCTTCGGCATTGACGAAGGTGCCCGAGGTTTCAGTGAACGGCGACACCGGCAGCATCACGTCGGCCAGTTCGGCGGCTGCCGACTTGAACGGCGTCATGGCCACGACCATGCCGGCCCCCTGCAGCGTGCTGCGGGCAAGCGCCGCATGCGCCGCGTCGAGTTCGGGCTCGACGTTGAGCAGGAAGTAGGCCTGCAGCGATTGCGACAGCATCTGGCCGGCATCGAGGCCGCCTGCACCGGGCATCGCACCGACGAGCTGCGCGCCCACGGCGTTCGCGCCGTCCACGAAGTAGCCGACGGTGGCACCGGTGTGCTCGCCGATCCAGTTGGCCAGCGACAGCAGGGC
>CBFGPV010000262.1:0-4634 GCA_965650765.1 uncultured Burkholderiales bacterium | reverse complement strand
TGGGCATGCCGAAGCGCTGGGTGGTGCCCACCGCGATGTCGGCGCCCAGTTCGCCAGGCGGCGTGATCAGCGTGAGCGCGAGCAGGTCAGCCGCCATGATCACCAGGCCACCGCGGGCACGGTAGCGGCCGATCCAGTCGCGGTAGTCCCGCACGACCCCGTCGACGCCCGGGTACTGCAGCAGGACCGCAAAGCTGTCTTCGGCCAGGGCTTCGTCGCCGCTGCAGATCCGCACGTCGATGCCCAGCGGGCGTGCACGCGTGCGGATGACCTCCAGTGTCTGAGGCAGGACGTCGTCAGCTACGTAGAAGACGTTCGACTTCGACTTGCCGGCGCGCGCGGCCAGCGTCATCGCCTCGGCGGCAGACGTCGCTTCGTCGAGCATCGACGCATTGGCGATCGCCATGCCGGTGAGGTCGCAGACCATGGTCTGGAAGTTCACCAGGGCTTCCATCCGGCCCTGCGAGATCTCGGCCTGGTAGGGGGTGTAGGCCGTGTACCACGCCGGGTTCTCGAGGATGTTGCGCAGGATGACCCCGGGTGTGTGGGTGCCGTGATAGCCCTGCCCGATGAAGCTCTTGAGCAGGCGGTTGCGGCCTGCGATGGACTTGAGCTCACGCAGTGCCTCGGCCTCCGAGGCGGGGGCCGGCAGGTGCATGGCCTCGGGCCGGCGAATGGCCGACGGCACGATGGTCTCGATCAGCGCGCGGCGCGATGCCGCACCGATCACGCCCAGCATGTGCTGCTCGTCGGCGGCATCGATGCCGATGTGTCGGGCAATGAATTCATCATGCGACTCGAGGTCGCGCAGCGGCGTGTGGGCGGGCATCAGCATGGTGTGTTCCGAGGGCAGGCAGGTGGTTTGCCTGGCAAGGCAGGACGGGGCAGGGCAGGTGGCACGGGCCAGTTGCCCGTGCCGTGTGGGGATCAGCTGTTCTTGACGAGCGCGTCGTAGGCGGGGGCATCCATCAGGCCGTCGAACTCGCCGAGGTTGCTCATGCGCATGCGGAAGAACCAGCCCTTGCCGAGCGGGTCGGTGTTGGCCAGTGACGGGTCGTTGCGCAAGTCTTCGTTGACCTCGATCACCTCGCCGGAGACCGGCGCGTAGACGTCGGCGGCGGCCTTGACGGACTCGACCACTCCGGCCACCGCCTGCTTGTCCAGCGTGGTGCCCACGGCCGGCAGGTCGACAAACACGACGTCACCGAGCGCATCCTGCGCATGCAGGGTGATGCCGACGGTGGCGATGCCTTCGTCGCCATCGAGCTGGACCCACTCATGGTCGGGGGTGTACTTCACGGTCATTGCGGACTCCTTGATCGGGGTGTTGGAATGCAGTGGCAGGCGGGCGCGTCAGCCGCGCACGTAGCGATGAGGGGCAAAGGGCATGGGGGTGACGCGCATGGGCAGACGCTTCTCGCGCACCTCGGCGTAGACGACGGCCCCCGGTGCGGCATGGTTGACCGGGAGGTAGGCCATGGCCACCGGCTGGTTGACGGTCGGCCCGAGCGTGCCGCTGGTGACCCGGCCCAGCGCATGGCCATGGCCGTCGACGATGCGCGCGCCCTCGCGCACCGGCACACGCTCCATGCTGACCAGGCCCACGCGTTTGTTCATGGCGCCGGAGGCGATCTGGCTGTCGATCACCGATGCACCAGGGTAACCGCCGGCACGCTCGCCGCCGGCACGCCGCACCTTCTGGATGGCCCAGGTGAGACCGGCCTCGACCGGCGTGGTCTGCTCGCCGATGTCGTGCCCGTAAAGACACAGTCCGGCTTCGAGGCGCAGCGTGTCGCGTGCCCCAAGGCCAGCCCATCTGACTTCGGGCTGGTTCAGCAGCACACGCGCCAGCGCCTCGGCCTGCTCGGCCGGCACCGAGATCTCGAAACCGTCTTCGCCGGTGTAACCGGAGCGGGTGACAAAACACGAGGTGCCGGCCAGCGTGAAGGCGGCACCGGTCATGAAGGTCAGGCGTGCCACGTCCGCATTCACGCGGGACAGCGCCTGCACGGCCTGTGGACCCTGCAGCGCCAGCAGCGCCTGGTCGGGCTGGGGCTGGATCGAGCAGCGATGGCCGATGTGGGTCTGCAGGTGGGCGATGTCGGCCGTCTTGCAGGCGGCATTGACGATCAGCAGGAAGTCGCCTTCGCGGCGCGTGATCATCAGGTCGTCGAGCAGGCCGCCGTTGCTGTTGGTGAAAAAGCCGTAGCGTTGCTTGCCCACACCCAGGCCGACGATGTCGACCGGGATCAGCGACTCCAGGGCGCGGGCGGCGTCATCGCCGGTCACGCGCACCTGCCCCATGTGGGAGACGTCGAACAGGGCGGCTTCGGTGCGGCAGTGCCGGTGTTCGGCGATGATGCCCTCGTACTGCACCGGCATTTCATAGCCGGCAAAAGGCACCATGCGGGCACCGGCTTCAAGGTGCAGGGCGTACAGCGGCGTGCGCAGCAGGTTCTGGGGCTGTTCGTTGGCGGACATGGTGTGGTCTTCCGAGGGCATGTTGTCCAACCACCTGCCCGGCAACCGGGTTCGGGTGGGTCTGCCCTCGCTGTCCGCTTTACCTGAGAGATTGGCCCGGCACACCGCTTCAGTGCGCCCGACTTGCCCCTTCGGTGGATGCCGTGGCGGGGGTTGAGCCCTGCCGGCACCTCTCTCCAGTGAGGATCGCTTCGTTCACGAAGCGTCTGCCAGTCCTTTTGCCTGAGCGTTCGAGGGGGTGCCTCTGCGCCTTCGGCGGCCGTGCACCGTGCTCGGTCAGCGGCTCTCTCCTGGCAGGCCGCCAGTGTAATGCAGGCCCGCAAAAAAGGGCAGCCGAAGCTGCCCTGATCGTGTGTGGCCTGCGCGGCTTGCTGGCAGGGCTCACATGCCCGAATAGTTCGGCCCGCCGCCACCTTCGGGTGTGACCCACACGATGTTCTGGGTCGGATCCTTGATGTCGCAGGTCTTGCAGTGCACGCAGTTCTGCGCGTTGATCTGCAGCCGGTCGGTGCCGTCCTCGTTCTTCACGAACTCATAGACGCCGGCCGGGCAATAGCGGCTTTCCGGGCCGGCAAAGCGGGCCAGGTTGGTCTGCACCGGCACCGCGTCGTTGCGCAGCGTCAGGTGCGCCGGCTGGTTTTCTTCGTGGTTGGTGTTGCTGACGAACACCGAGCTGAGGCGGTCGAAGCTCAGCTTGCCATCCGGCTTGGGGTACTCGATGCGGCGCGCCTGGTCGGCAGGCATCAGATAGGTGTGGTCGGCACGAGTTGCATGCAGGGTCCACGGCGGGCTGCTGATGCCGATCTTCGGCAGGAACCACTGCTCGATGCCGGTCATCACCTGGCCGATCATCGGGCCCTTCTTGAACCACAGCTTGAAGTTGCGCGTCTGCTGCAGCTCCTCGTTCAGCCAGCTGCGCTCGAAGGCCTGCGGGTAGGCGCTGAGCTCATCGCCCGAGCGGCCCGAGGTGACGGCGTCGTAGATGGCGTCAGCGCACAGCATGCCGGACTTGATCGCGGCATGGCTGCCCTTGATGCGTGCGGCGTTCAGGTAGCCCGCGTCGCAGCCGATCAGCGCACCGCCCGGGAACACCGTCTTGGGCAGGGCCTGCGGGGTGCCGTTGTTGATGGCCCGTGCGCCGTAGCTCAGTCGCTTGCCGCCCTCGATATGGGCACGGATGGCCGGGTGGGTCTTCCAGCGCTGCATCTCCTCGAACGGGCTCATCCACGGGTTCTTGTAGTCCAGCCCGATCACGAAGCCCAGCGTGACCTTGTTGCCTTCGAGGTGATACAGGAAGCCACCGCCGAAGGTGTCGTCCTGCATCGGCCAGCCGGCGGTGTGCACGACCAGTCCCGGCTTGGCCTTCGCGGGGTCGATCTCCCACAGCTCCTTGATGCCGATGGCAAAGCTCTGCGGGTCCTTGCCCTCGGTGAGCCGGAAGCGCTCGAGCAGCTGCTTGCCCAGATGGCCGCGGGCGCCCTCGGCAAACACGGTGTACTTGCCGCACAGTTCCATGCCCAGCTGGAAGGCCTCGGTGGGCTGGCCGTCCTTGCCGATGCCCATGTTGCCCGTGGCGACACCACGCACCGCGCCGCGCTCGTCATACAGCACCTCGGCGGCTGCAAAACCCGGGAAGATCTCCACGCCCAGGCTCTCGGCGTGGCCGGCCAGCCACTTGGTGACCGCACCCAGCGAGATCACGTAGTTGCCATGGTTGTGGAAGTTGCGGGGCACCAGCCAGTCGGGCGTGCGCGTGGAGCCGGTTTCGCTCAGCACGAGCAGGTCGTCGCCGGTCACCGGCTGGTTCAGCGGTGCGCCGAGTTCCTTCCAGTTGGGCAGCAGCTCATTGATGGCCCGCGGGTCCATCACCGCGCCCGAGAGGATGTGCGCCCCGGGCTCCGACCCCTTCTCGAGCACGACAACCGAGACGTCCTGACCCTTTTCTGCCGCGAGCTGCTTGATGCGGATCGCTGTGGCCAGCCCGCCGGGGCCGGCGCCGACCACCACGACGTCATACTCCATCGACTCGCGCGGGCCGTACTGCTCCAGGATCTCTTGAGAGGTCATCGGTGTTCCTTGTATGGTTGATTCGGGGAGGCTTGGATCTCGTGGTTGGGCGCGATTCTATCGGGTTGCTGACAAAAAAAGAACGA
>CBFGPV010000261.1:0-4668 GCA_965650765.1 uncultured Burkholderiales bacterium | reverse complement strand
ACCGCCCTTGTCAGGCAACTTCCTACACGACCGTCCGGAACACCCCGCTTTTCTGCCGGTGTGCGCAGGCGCCGAAATGGCTGCCGGACAACAAAAAAGGCTTCCCGAAGGAAGCCTTTTCGTGGCGCCGGTATGCGCTGCAGCGCTCAGCCGGGGAAGTGCTTGCGCGCCAGTGCGGTGAGGGTGTCGCCGTCGAGCTCGTCCAGCGTGGCCAGCGCCCACAGGTCGAACGACGAGGCCCGGCGCAGCGTGGCGGCACGCTTGAAACCGGCATTGAACAGCGAACCGCGCAGCACCTTTTCGGTGAAGCCGCAGCGGTGCGCCATGTAGAGGTTGCCGCGTGCCATCGGGGCGCGGTGGCCGTAGAGGATGTCGATCGGTGCGATCGGGCCGGCCGGCGAGACGTAGGCGGTGTCGGTCAGCTTGTCTTCGGCCACCAGTGCGCACACGGACTGCAGGTCGGGGCAGGTGATCACGACAAACCCGCCTGGGCGCAGCACGCGCTTGAACTCGCCCAGGGCCTGGGGCACCTCGTGCGGGTACAGGTGCTCGATGTTGTGGCTCGAGAACACGGCGTCGACCGAGGCCGTGTCCACCGCCGACATGTCGGTCATGGTGCCCACGATGTCGGGGGCAACGCTTTCGTCGATGTCCAGGCGCAGTTCCTTCCACTCGGCCGTGTTGAAGCCAGGGGTGGTCCGATCCTTGTGCTTGGGTCCGCAGCCGACGTGAAGAAAGGTGTGCATGGGGCCGTCCAGGGTGGCGTTGAAGAGTGCGCAGTGCTGCCGCAGCGTGATCCGGATGGGAGCATAGCCGGCTGGCCGGTGCCCCGCGGGCAGAAGTGCCGGGATTTCCCGGCCCTGATCCGCGCGGCGGGAGGTCAGCGCCGGGTCAGCAGCCCCTGCCCTGTGGGCAGCGACAGCGCGCGATAGCCGCGGCTGGCCAGCCACAGGTCAAGTTCCCTGCGCGCACGGTGCTGAGCGGGCGAGCGCTCCAGGTCGCTGATCACGATCTGGCCGCCTGGCACGACCCGCTCGAACAGACGCTCCAGCGTGGCCAGCAACTCGTCGCCCAGCGGCAGGTTCAGGTGCAGCCAGGCCAGTCGCCGGGGCAAGGCCGCCTCGCTCAGCTCGGGTACACGCCCGGCAAGCAGACGCAATGTGTTCGCCCCCACCAGCGCATTGGGCTGATACACCGTGGCCAGCACACGTTCGGGCAGCAGCGCCGAGCCCAGGGCCTCGATCACCAGCGGCGTGCACGGGGCCCGGTCGCCGGCGCACTCCAGCAGCTCACCGTCGAGCTGCGCCGCATGGAAGGCGGTACCCACCAGCACATGGCAGGCCCAGGCCGAGGTGTGGGCCTGCAGCCGGGGCATATGACGACCCCAGGCCTGCCGGAAGGCCGCATCGTCGAACAGCGAGTTCTGCAGCCCCCAGCTCATCATCTGGCCATCGACGCAGGTGCCCGCCGGTGCACGCCGGGCGACCTCGTCCAGCGCCGCGTCGAAGGCCTGTGGGTCGCCCGCCACGGCATGCGCACGGCCGCGGTAGTTGAAGACGGGCGGTGCCGGGGCGTCGGCAGCGGGCGGAGCCACTGTCCGCTGGCGGCCCAGCAGGCCCAGGAACAGATCCTCGATGTCGCGGGTCTGGGCACGGGTGTCGAACAGGCGTGAGTCCGTGCGTGCGGCCTGCAGGCATGCACGCACCTGCTGCATCTCGCCTCCCGGGGCCGAGCGCGCCAGCTCAACTGCTCGCCGTTCGTAGTCATCCTGAGACCCGACCACAAGCTGCGGCAGCCCCAGACTGTGCAGCAGGCTGCCCGCCATGCGGGAGGCGAAGCTGCGCCCGCTGCGGGTGATCACCGGCACGCCCATCCACAAGGCATCGTTCGCGGTGGTGCCGCCGTTGAACGGGAAGGCGTCGAGAAAAAGATCGGCCAGGCGGTAGCGGGCCAGGTACTCCGCCGGGAGCACGCGCTGGGCGAAGACCAGTCGATCCGGCGCAACACCCAGCGCCTCGGCTGCCCGCCTGAGGTTCACCGGCACCGATTCGTTGTCGGCCAGCAGCCACAGCACGCTGCCGGGCACCTGGTGCAGGATGCGCATCCAGGTGGCGAACATCTCGGACGTGATCTTGTGGTTGTTGTTGAAGGCACAGAACACAAAGCCTTCTTCGGGCAGACCGCACGAGGCACGCGTCGGCGTGGGCCCCACCACGCGTTTCGTGTCGCAGACCTGAAACACATGCGGCAGGCGCAGCGGCCGTTCGGTGAAACCCGCCTCGGCCTCGGGCGGCAGCACGTAGGCGTCACACAGCACGTGATCGACAAACGGCATGCCCGAGGTGCCCGGGAAGCCGAGATAGGCGACCTGATGCGGCGCAGGCCGGCGCGCGAGCACATTGGGGCGTGCGCCCGAGGTCAGGCCCTGCAGGTCCACCAGGATGTCGATCTCGTGTTCGCGGATGCAGGCCGCCGCCTGCTCGTCGCTCATGTCGGCGATCGCAACGTAGTGATCGAGTGCCGCGACCACCCGGCGGCGCAGGTCCGAACCATCGTCGCGGCTCCACGAGAAGCCGTAGACCTCGAAGTTCTCGCGGTCGTGCTGCTCGAACAGTTCCACGATCAGCATGGACACCGGGTGCAGGCAAAAGTCGGACGACAGGTAGCCGACGCGCACGCGCCGATGCGCATAGCCTTGGGCCGGCGACAGCGAGACCAGGCCCTTGTCGACCTTCTCCTCGACAAAACGCCTGGCTGCCGCAAGCTGCGGTGCCGGGTCGTCGGTCAGATCGAGCATGGCCAGGGCCGACGTGCACTCGATCATGCGCTGCGCGTCGAGCCCTGGCAGGGTCTGGAGCACGGGCCATGCGCACTGCTTCTGGCGCAGGTGAACCAGGTGGTGGATCACCTGGGGCTGGTCCGGGTCCAGATGCAGGCTGCGCACCATGAGGGCCTCGGCGCGTGCGTAGACCTTGCGTGTCTCGAGCAGACGGCCGCTGTTGTTGAGCGCCAGCACAAGCAGCTTGCGCGACTCGCCAGGGGTGTCGTCCGGCAAGCTCGTCAATCGCGCCCAGGCGTCCAGCGCTTCAGGAAGGCGGCCCTGCTTCTCCAGGCAGGTTCCCAGGTTGAAAGCGGCCTGAAGGAAGTCGGGCTGATGCTCCAGCGCCGTTCGGAAGCTGCGCTCGGCTGCGAGAAGGTCGTTGCCGCCCATCTGCAGTACGCCAAGATTGAAGAGCACGGCATGCATCCACGGCGAACTGCGCCCTTCAAGCCAGGCTTGGTACGTCTGGATGGCGGACTGCCGGTCTCCCGCCTGCATCTGACGCGCAGTGGCGTTGAAAAGCTCGATCACCGAGTCCTGCTCGGTGCGCTGCACGGGACGGCTGGCGACGTTTTTTTGCTTCTTTGGCATGGCGCATATTCTGGCGCCATGCCAAGGCCCCCACGCATGGGAAAACACCGGGCGCAGGCCCGGTGTTCGGTGGTTCCGGCCGACCGCAACCGCAGTCAGTCAGCCAGGAACAGCTGCAGAGCCACCTCAGCCGATCAAGGGGTCATCCGCGGCACCGATCAGCGGCACGTCCTCGACGGTGCCGCTACGGTCGGACTGAAGCCACACGTCGCCGATCGTCTGAGTGCTGCCGTCGGCCAGCGTGTACTCAGCCTGGGCCAGCACCCAGTTGCCATCGTCCTGTACAGCCGTGCGCGTCACCCACAGCGATATCTCGACGATATCGTGTGCTTCCAGGCTTGCCAGTTCACCGGCCTGGCTGACACCATCCTGGTTCAGGTCGCGCCAGACCAGCAGTTCCGCGTACCGTGGGTCAGCGGCGTTGATCTTGTGGTCGCCATTGCTGTCCAGCATGCTCAGCGCGGCAAACCCGTCCGCGGCACCCGCGCCTTCAGGCAGCTCGGTGAGATTGCCGAACCATTCACGCGCACTGTCGATCGTTCCGTTCCGGTTGGCGTCAATGGCGAGGATGCCGTCGGACGCGCTCACCCAGCCGACCGCCACGCGCTCACCGGTGCCGTGCACGTCGAAGGTCACGCCTGCACTCATGCCGATGGTGTCGATGCCGTCTCCGCCCAGGTCAAGCACGAGCGGAGGCTCGAGCATGGCGTTGAGCTGCGCGGACGACATGGCCTGGATCTGAGCCGAGGTGAAGGCATTGATCTGGGTGGACGTCATCGCCGCCAGGTCGGCCGTTTCCAGCCCTGGAATCTGGGTCGTGGTGAAGGCCTTGATCTGCGTGGTCGTCAGGGCCACCACCTGTGCCGTGGTCAGCGCGGCAATATCGGCGGTTTCCATCGCGGCAACCTGTGCGGTCGTCAGCGCCTTGACATGCGCCGTGGTCAGGCCCGGCACCTGGGCCGTGGTCAGCCCGGCGATGGCACCGGTGGTCAGCGCAGAAATCGATGCCGTGCTCAATCCGGCGATGTCGTCCGACGACAAGGCCCCCAGCTGCGCCGAGGTCAGTGCCTTGATCTGCGCCGTGGTCAGTGCACCCAGTTGCGCTGCGCTGAGTTCGGCAAAGTCCGCCGTCTCGATGGCACCCACCTGGGCGGTCGTCAGCGCCTTGATCTGCGCCGTCGTCAGGCCCGACACCTGGTCAGTGGCCAGCGCCGCAATCTGTGCGGTGCTCAGCTTGGCCACGTCGGCCGTCTCGA
>CBFGPV010000260.1:0-4761 GCA_965650765.1 uncultured Burkholderiales bacterium | reverse complement strand
CCCTTGCCGTACCAGATGCCGAACACACCGTCGTACTTGCGGCTTTGCGGGTACAGGTCGAGCTGCTGCGTGCCCCACACGGCCGTGGCGCCGAGCTCCTCGTTCACGCCGGGCTGGAAGACGATGTGCTGGGCCTCCAGGTGCTTCTTGGCCGCCCACAGCGCCTGGTCATAGCCGCCCAGCGGCGAACCGCGGTAGCCGCTGATGAAGCCTGCGGTGTTCAGGCCGGCCATGGCGTCGCGCTGGCGCTGCAGCATCGGCAACCTCACCAGGGCCTGCACGCCGCTCATGAAGGCGCGGCCGTGGTCGAGGGTGTACTTGTCGTCGAGGGTGACGGATTCGAGTGCCTTGCGGATGGACTCGGGCAGCGGGGCATTCATCGCGTGGGGCTCCTTGTCGTGGGCACGCGCCGTGGGCACTTGTGGCGCCTGGGCGGGCTGGTGGGGACTTCACAGTGTAGGAAGTTGGATCGGACAAGTCTTACTTATGTTTGCCTCCTGGTGGGGGTCATCAGGAATAATTGACTCTCGAACAGGCTCTGTGAGAAAGAAATGGCCTCAAAGACTGCAGGATCAGGGAAAACCCGCAATCCCGCCGACGACCCGGCGGCAGGCGATGGCGTGCGCGCCGATCCCCACGAAGGCCTGGATCGCTATGACATCGCCATCCTCGGCGAGTTGCAGCAAGATGCGCGCCTGTCCAATGCCGAACTGGCGGCGCGCATCGGCCTGTCGCCCACACCGTGCTGGCGCCGCGTGAAGTGGCTGGAAGAGCAGGGCTACATCAAGGGCTACCGGGCCGAGATCGATCGCCACCGCATCGGCCTGGGCGTGCTGGCCTTCGTGCGGGTGGACGCCGAGCGCAACAACGCCGGGGCCACCCGTGAGCTGGAAGACGCGATCCGGGCGCTGCCGGAAGTCATCTCCTGCCACTACATCTCGGGCTCGGGCACCTTCGAGCTGCAGGTCATGAGCACCGACCTGGAGGCCTACTCGCGCTGGGCGATGGACACGCTGTTTCGCCTGCCCAATGTGAAAGACCTCCACACCAGCTTCTCGCTGGGGGAGGTCAAGGCCAGCCCGGCGTTGCCGCTGGGCCATCTGCGGCCGGCAGGGGCCGCGCCGCGGCCGGGTCAACGCACGCTGTAGCCGCGTCCTTCGAGGCAGGCGGTGTAGGCCCGCGTGTAGTTGCCGCGCAGCACCGCGTCGCCGGCATCGATCTGGCCTGCCGCTGCGGCGCTCGGGTCGTAGCCGCTTTGCTGCATGGCCCAGACATGGCACTCGTATTCGTCGTTGGCCTGCTGCTGCGGCGACTGGCCGGCGGCCGGGTAGGCAATCGGCGGCTCGTACACCGCCGGTGCCTCGGGGGGCTGCACCACCTGGTAGCCGCCGGTCGTGACCGGGCTGTAGTAGACCTCGTCGGCGTAGTAGTAGGTCGACGGGCCGTAGTGCACGATGCGGTAGGCCGACGGCAGTGTCGAGATCCACAGCCCCACGGGCGGACGCACCACGACGTAACTGCCGCCATGGGGGCGATACCAGCGGCCGCCGCCATACCAGTAGCGGTCACCGCGGTGGTGGTAGACCCGCGCATGCGGCGGCAGGCTGGGTACCGGCCGGTGCCACACGATCGGCGGGCTGGGGCGATAGCGGTGGTCGCCGCGCCAGCCGGGGCGGTCGTCGCGATCGCGATCGCGGCCCGGGCGGCCGTCGCCCAGCCAGTCGCTGCGACCGGGGCCACGCCAGCCGGGTGGCGGATCGTCATCGGGGCGGCGCTGCTCCCAGCGGCCGGGGTCGTGAGGCCGGCCCGGGCGGCCGAGGTCGGGGTGGGGCACATCGGGCCTCAGTCCGGCCTGCGGCGGGCGATGGCGCTCACGATCGCGTTCGACCCGATCACGATCGCGGCGGTCGCGGTCGGCCCGGTCGCGGTCGCGCGACTCGTTCACCGAGCGTTGCATCGGGGTCTGGCCGCGGCTTTCGCGCGATTCGCGGGCCTCGCGGGCATTCGGTGACTGTGGCGACTGCGCCTGCACCCAGGCCGGCAGGCCCAGGGACAGCGCGGTCGCGGCGATCAGCGCAAGACGGTTGGCGTAGGGCATGGTGGGGTCCTGTGAAGCGGGCCGGCGCTCAGCCGACCACATAACCGCGCCCGCTCATGCAGGCAGACATGGCGCGCTGGAAGCGGCTGCTGGGCGATGCGGGGGGCGGGCGGTGGCGGTAGTTGTCCTGCAGCGCCTGGGCGCGTTGCTGGTCGGAGGCGGCGCCGATCAGCGCGCCGATGATCAGGCCGACAGCCGCACCTTCGCCCATGTGCCGGGGCGAGGCCGCCAGGCTGCCGATGGCCGCCCCGGTGACGGCACCCAGTGCGGTGTCGCGCCCGGCGTAGGGGTCGGCCACCGGTGCACGGCGGGCATGGATGGGGGTCATGCCGGGGTCGTTGCCGGTCTGCTGCATGGCCCAGCGATAGCACTCGTAGCGGTCGCGCTCCTGCTGGGCCAGGGGCTGCTGATGTTGCGGGTAGAAGTACAGCGGCTGGGTCGGCGCCATCACCTGCGAGGGCGGATCGTCACGGTAGTCGGTCGTGGCGCAGGCGCCGAGCAGGGCGGCCAGGCCCAGGGCGGTCCAGCGGGCCAGGCGGGGTGCGGGCGTCCGGGGGCCGCAAAGGCGGGGAGTCGAAAGCTGCAACATGGTCGGGATCCTCGGTACGGCTGGGGCAGATGACCTCATGCTGTGACGGCTGTGCGTCGCGCATGCACGCAAACGGTGAAGCTATGTAAAGTGAGGTTCATGCTGTCCTGTCTGAACCCGTTGTGGGTCCGCACCCTTGCGGGCCTGCTGCTGTGTGTCATGCCGGCCTGGGCCGTGCAGGCCCAGCCGGGCCTGCCGCTGCGCAACCTGGCGGTCGAACTCCGTCAGGTCGAGGCTGTCAGTCAGACCCTCGGGCCCGGGGGAGGTTCAGCGCCCCGGGTGGTCGGTTCGGTCAGTTCAGCTAACGCACCAGCGGGTGCGGTGGTGTACAGGACTCTGCCCGAAAGCGGTGCATCCACGGCGGCCTGGGCGCAACAGCGCGTAACCGTCCTCAACGGGCAACCGGCCTCGCTGCGGCTCGCCCAGGCAATGTTGCTGCAGTGGATGCAGGTGGCCTGGCAGTCCGACGGCACGGTGGCCGTGCTGCCCGGGGCGGTCTGGGCGGAGGCCGTCCATGGTTTCAGTGTGAGGCCTCACTGGCCGGGCCCGGGCCAGCCGGTGCGGCTCGACCTGGGCGTGACCTCGTCGACCCTGCCCGTCGATCCCACCAGCGGCCAGGCGGGCACGCAGTTGCACACCACGCTGGTCGTGCCGCTGGGTGAATGGGCCACGCTGGCGGCCACCGTCGACGAGCGGCGCGAGCTGCGGTCCGCGCCCGGTGTGGTCGACAGCCGCGATGCCGAGGCGCGGCGCCGCACGCTGGTGCAGGTCAGGGTCACGGCGCCCTGAACCTGCGTCGGCGGGTCGCGGGGCACCTTGCTGGTGCATCCAGCCGCCGCATTCATGGCATGTGACTTGCACCACGCTGGGGGTTGCCCCTCGCAGACGCCGCCCATGCCCCAGCTTGCAGCGCTCGATCCGATCGCCCTGGCCGTACCCGGGGCATCCAGCCTGTGGCGCGACCGGCTGACGCTGCTGCTCGAGTCCACCGGCGAGGGCATCTTCGGCGTCGACATGGACGGCCTGTGCGTGTTCATCAACCGGGCCGGAGCCCGCATGCTCGGGTATGCACCGCAGGACGTCCTGCACCGCAACATGCACGAGCTGATCCACCACACCCACGGTGACGGGCGTCACTACCCGGTGGGCGCCTGCCCGATCTTCAATGCCTTCCGCAACGGCGTGCCCTGCCGCATCGACAGCGAGGTGCTATGGCGCAAGGACGGCAGCGCGTTCTGCGCCGAGTATTCGTCCTACCCCATCGTCGAGGCCGGGGAGGTGCAGGGGGCGGTCGTCACGTTCGTGGACATCTCCGACCGCAAGCGGGCCGAGGAACTGCTGCGCCAGGCCAATGACGAGCTGGAGCGTCGCGTGGGCGAACGCACCCGCGCGCTGAGCGACGCGCTGGCGCAACTGCGCGAACTGTCGGCCTATCTCGACACCGTGCGCGAAGAAGAACGCACCCGCATCGCCCGCGAGATCCACGACGAGCTCGGCAGCCTGCTCGTGGCGCTGAAGATGGACGTCACCTGGCTGGAGCGCCGGGTCGACGACCGCCCCGGCCTGAAGTGCAAGTGCCATGCGATGAGCCGCATGATCGACACCGCGGTCGACAACGTCGGGCGCATCATCACCGACCTGCGCCCGTCCATCCTCGACCACCAGGGACTGTGGGCTGCACTGGAGTGGCAGGCCCAGGAGTTCATCGACGCCAGCGAGCTGCAGTGCGACTGGCAGATGCAGGTCGACCCGCGGGCGGTCGAGCCGACCGATGCGCAGGCGATGGCGGTGTTCCGCATCTTCCAGGAGATGCTGAGCAACGTGGCCCGCCATGCCCAGGCCTCGGCCGTGCGCATCCGCATCGACGCGGGCGCGCAGCAGCTCTCGATTGCCGTCACCGACAACGGCCGCGGTGCCGGCAGCAGTGCCTTCGGCAGCCCCCGGGCCTATGGCGTGATGGGCATGCGCGAGCGGGCGGGCCATTTTGGCGGCGCGGTGAGCATCGACAGCGCCCCGGGCCGCGGCACCTGCGTGCGCCTGGCCATGCCGCTGCTGCCGGCCGATCGCGGCGCGG
>CBFGPV010000259.1:0-4810 GCA_965650765.1 uncultured Burkholderiales bacterium | reverse complement strand
GGTTTTGTCGGCGAATGGATGGTGATCCTGGGGGCCGTGAAGGTGAACTTCTGGATCGGCGCGCTGGCGGCCACGACACTCGTGTTCGGTGCGGCCTACACACTGTGGATGTTCAAGCGGGTCTATTTCGGTGATGTCGCCAACGACGACGTGCGTGCGCTCACCGACATCAATTCGCGCGAATACCTGATGCTGGCCCTGCTGGCGATCGCGGTGCTGTGGATGGGCCTGTATCCCAAGCCCTTCACCGACGTGATGCACCACTCGGTCATCGACCTGCTCAAGCATGTCGCGCAGACCAAGCTCTCGGCCAGTTGAACTGACAAGGCGATACCCCGATGAATGACTTGAACTGGATCGCCGTCTATCCGGAGATCACGCTGCTGGCGCTGGCCTGCGCCATTGCCCTGATCGACGTGTTCCTGACGGACCCGAAGCGCACCACGACCTACGTGCTCACCCTGGCGGGGCTGGGCGTGGTGGGTGCCATGCAGCTGGCCTACTTCATGGGCTACTACCTCGATGGCAAGACCATCTACGGCATGCAGCGCATGGTGGTCAATGACCCGATGGGCAACCTGCTGGAGTTCTTTGCCACGGTGGCGACCTTCGTGTCCCTGGTCTACGCCCGCGGCTATGCGTCGTCGCGCGACATGATGCGCGGCGGTGAGCTCTTCACGCTGAGCCTGTTTGCCCTGCTGGGCATCATGGTGATGATCTCGGGCAACAACTTCCTGGTCATCTACCTCGGCCTGGAGCTGATGTCGCTGTCGCTGTATGCCCTGGCCGCGCTGCGTCGCGACCATGTGGGTGCCACCGAAGCTGCCATGAAGTACTTCGTGCTGGGGGCGCTGGCCAGCGGCTTCCTGCTGTACGGCATGTCGATGATGTACGGCGCCACCGGATCGCTCGATCTGGGCGAGGTCTTTGCCGCGATCAACACCGGCCAGATCAATGAGCAGGTGCTGGTGTTCGGTGTGGTGTTCGTGGTGGCGGGTCTTGCCTTCAAGCTGGGTGCCGCACCCTTCCACATGTGGGTGCCTGACGTGTACCAGGGCGCCCCCACCGCCATCACGCTGCTGATCGCCGGTGCGCCCAAGATCGCGGCCTTTGCCATCTGCATCCGGCTGCTGGTCGAGGGCATGTTCGGCCTGGCGCCCGACTGGCAGCAGATGCTGATCGTGCTGTCGGTTGTCTCGATGATCGTCGGCAACCTGGCGGCCATCGCGCAGAGCAACCTCAAGCGCATGCTGGCCTACTCTACCATCTCGCAGATGGGCTTCATGCTGCTGGGCCTGGCCTGCGGTGTGGTCAGCGGCAACACGCTGTCAGCCGGCAATGCCTACAGCTCGGCCATGTTCTACGTGGTGACCTACGTGCTCACCACGCTGGGCAGCTTCGGCGTGATCATGCTGCTGGCCCGTGAAGGCTTCGAGGCCGAGGAGATTGCCGACCTCAAGGGCCTGAACCAGCGCAGCCCCTGGTATGCCGCGGTGATGGCCATCTCGATGTTCTCGCTGGCCGGCATTCCGCCGACGGTCGGCTTCTACGCCAAGCTGTCGGTGCTGCAGGCACTGGTGTCGACCAACGTCGAGCTCTACATCTGGCTGGCCGTGTTTGCAGTGATGCTGTCGCTGGTCGGGGCGTTCTACTACCTGCGCATCGTCAAGGTCATGTACTTCGACGAGGCCACCGACACCCAGCCCATCGCCAGTTCGATGGACGCGCGCGCCGTGCTGTCAGCCAATGGCCTGGCGGTGCTGTTGTTCGGTGTGCTGCCGGGCGGCCTGATGGCCATGTGCGCCCAGGCCGTGGCCAAGGCGCTGGCGGGTTGATCGGTGGATCAGACAGCGTCGGTCTGGCTGGTGCTGCTGGCGGCTGCTGTGGCAGCCAACCTGCCATTCGTCAATGAGCGGCTGTTTGTGGTCGGACCGGCCCGTGCTCCCAAGCACCTGGGCTGGCGCCTGCTGGAACTGCTGCTGCTGTTCGGGCTGGTCTTGCTGATCGGGTTTGCGCTCGAGGCGCGGGTGGGCCAGCGCCAGCCCCAGGGCTGGGAGTTCTATGCCGTGGCGCTGTCGCTGTTCTTCACGTTGGCGTTCCCGGGTTTCGTGTGGCGTTACCTGCGACGCCAACGCGGCTGAGCGACCGGCTCCGGCCAGCCCCTGCGCCGGTCCGGGATTGATCCGACCCCCGGTCGGGGTCACCTCGCACCCGCCATAATCCTGCCATGAAGGTGCTCAACCTCCAGTGCCGCCACGCGCATGGCTTCGAAGGCTGGTTTGCCTCCGAGGAGGATTTCCAGTCGCAGCTGCAGCGTGGGCTGGTCGAATGTCCGGTCTGCGGCGACACGGCCGTCCAGAAGCTGCCTTCGGCGCCGCGGCTGAATCTCTCGGGTGCGCGCGAGGCGCCGGCCCAGGCCGTGGCGCCTGCCGAAGGCACCGTGGCCGCCGGCGTACCGGCCAGTGCCGAACTCCAGGCACTGTGGATGCAGGCCGTGCAGCATGTGCTCAAACACACTGAAGATGTGGGGGAGCGCTTTGCCGAAGAAGCCCGACGCATCCACTATGGTGAGGCCGACGCCCGCGGCATACGCGGCCAGGCGACCCGTGAAGACACCCTCGCGCTGATCGAGGAGGGTGTCGAGGTGATGGCCCTGCCGCTGCCCGCAGGGCTCAAGGGCCCGGTGCAGTAGTCGCGTTCGGCCCTGAGCCCGCGGCGCGAACGCACAGGAATCAGAGCATGCGTCCCGGGTTGAGCCGCCCCTGCGGATCGAGCGCCGCCTTGATCGAGCGCATCAGCTTCAGGGCCACCGGCGACTTGCGCCGAACCAGTTCGTCCCGCTTCAGTGCACCGATGCCGTGTTCGGCAGAAATCGAGCCTCCGAACCGCATCACTGCGTCATAGACGATCGCATTGACTGCCTTTTCATGCGACGCCAGGAACTCGGCGGCGGCCACTCCTTCGGGTGCCTGCACGTTGTAGTGCAGATTGCCGTCACCCAGGTGGCCGAAGTTCACCAGTCGCACCCCGGTGAAGGCCTGCTTCAGGGTGGCGTCGGTGTGATCGACGAACTCCGGAATGCGCGACACCGGCACCGAGATGTCGTGCTTGATGTTCAGGCCTTCTTCGGCCTGGGCCAGCGGAATGGACTCGCGCAGGTGCCACAGCGCGTGGGACTGCTCCAGGCTTTCGGCGATGACCGCATCGGTCACGATGCCCAGCTCAAAGGCCGATTCGAGCAGCGATTCGAACAACTGGCGCGCGTGGGATTCGGATTCGGTGTCGGATTGCTCCAGCAGCACCGCCCATGGTGACGGGCTGTCCCAGGGCTGACGCAACTGCGGGAAGTGACGCGCCACGAGGGTGAGGCAGAACTCGCTCATCACCTCGAAACCGGTGAGGCCGGCACCCAGGCGTGCCTGGGCCGACTGCAGCAGCTTCACCGCGTCGACCAGCGACGGCACGGCCGCCAGCGCCGTCATTCGCGCGGCCGGGCGCGGGTGCAGCTTGAGCGTGGCGCCGGTGATGATGCCCAGCGTGCCCTCGCTGCCGATGAACAGGTCGCGCAGGTCGTAGCCGGTGTTGTCCTTGCGCAGGCCGCTCAGGCCGTCCCAGATCTCGCCATCGGCCGTGACAACCTCCAGCCCGAGACACAACTCGCGCGCATTGCCGTAGCGCAGCACCTGGGTGCCCCCGGCGTTCGTCGCCAGGTTGCCGCCGATGGTGCAACTGCCTTCGGCGGCCAGGCTGAGCGGGAACAGCAGGCCATGCGATGCGGCGGTTTCCTGCAATGACTGCAGGATGCAGCCGGCGTCGACGGTCATCGTGAGGTTGGCCTGATCGAGCGAGCGTACGCGCTGCATGCGCTGCAGGCTCAGCACCACCTGCGTGCCGCTGTCGTCGGGTACCGAGGCGCCCACCAGGCCGGTGTTGCCGCCCTGCGGCACGATGCTTGCCCCATGCGCGCCGCACAGCTTCACCACGCTGGCCACCTCGGCGGCCGATGCCGGGCGCACCACGGCCAGGGCCCGGCCGCGGTAGCGACGCCGCCAGTCGAGTTCGTAGGCGCTCAGATCGCCGTCGTGGAGGACGTGGCTGGGGCCGAGGGCTTCGGCCAGGGCGTGGAGGAGGGCGCTCATGGGGTCTGCGGTGAAGGGGTTGCGGAGCGTGCCGCGGCCTGCTTCAGCCGCCAGCGCACATGCAGCGCGCACGCGGTGAACAGCACCAGGCACAGGATGACCTCGATCAGGGCGTACCAGGCGCTGGGTGCGCGGTCGCTCGTGGCCCGGACCACCCCCTCGGTGAAGTAGACCCACACCAGCAGGCTGACCCAGCGGTAGGTGTACATGCGGTTCTTGAGGATGCCGGCCACCGGAATGGTCAGCGGCAGCACCTTCAGCACCAGCCACGAGCCGCCCGGGCGCAGCGGCGCGAGCCACAATTCCCAGGCCAGGCCCAGCACGATCAGCCCGAGCAGGCTGCCCAGTGCCAACGCACGGGTCCAGTCGACAACAGTCCAGCGATTCATCGATGGCATCATACCGGCCATGCGTTTCACCAAGGCCCTGCCCATGGCCCTTCCCATCTCATGGCGCGAGCGGACAGCACAGTTGCTCCAGAAGCTGGTCCAGACCCTGCAGGAATGGCCCTGGCTCGACACCCTCAGGACGCTGCGGCTGCGCTTCCGTGAAGACCGGCTGGGCCTCACTGCGAGCAGCCTGACCTTCACGACCATCATTGCCCTGGTGCCGCTGTTCACCGTGACGCTGGCGATCTTCACCGCGTTCCCGATGTTCGCGAAGTTCCAGAT
>CBFGPV010000258.1:0-4929 GCA_965650765.1 uncultured Burkholderiales bacterium | reverse complement strand
GGTGCCGGTGGGGGTGCCGGTGGTGGTGCCGCAGCCACGACCGTCGTGCTGCCCCCATCGCGCCGCCAGGACCCGGTGCGGATCTCGTCGTGGGTGATGCGCTCGACCTCCACCAGCGCGCTGCCCTGGCTGATGAATCCCAGCTTGAGCGCCGCGGTGTAGCTCAGGTCGATGATGCGGTCGCCATGGAAGGGGCCGCGATCATTGACCCGCACCACCACCTCACGGCCCGACGCGACATGCCGCACCCGGGCGTAACTCGGGATCGGCATCGTGGGGTGCGCGGCGGTCATCGCGTGCATGTTGTAGACCTCACCGCTGGCGGTGCGCCGGCCGTGGAACTTCTTGCCGTACCACGAGGCGCGTCCGCGCTGGCGCAGCGGCACGTCGCTGGCCACGGGCACATAGTCGCGGCCCATCACCGTGTAGGGCTTGTTCGGGCCGCGGGCGACCAGCGGCTCGACCCTGGGCTCGGCATCGGGCGTGCGGGCCAGGTCGGCCGGTGTGTCGGCGGCCGGGCCGTCGTCCTGGTAGTAGCCGCCACCCTGGGTCGGTACCCCGGACGACTTGGTCGGTGCACCGGCACCGCGCTGCGGCGGGGTGGATCCGCAACCGGCCAGGACAAGCCCGGCCGTGGCCACGGCCAGGGTCAGCGGGCGGGAAACAAGCTGGGGCAACTCTCGCATGGCGCAAGCCTAACCGGCCATGCCCGGTGCGCCGCCGCATCAACCCCACAGGATGCGGCGGAATACCGGATCGCTCAGCCGAACACCTGCCCGTCGTTCAGGCTGCCGAACGACGACCCCGCGGGTGCCGCCCAGTCGAAGTCACCGGCCAGCAGACCCTGGCCGATCAGCTGCAGCGAGTGGCCGGCCGGTGTGCTCGAGGTCTCGGCCACGCCGATGTCCACGCTGCGCATGCCGTCAGCCAGGCCGCCCACGGCCACGAAGCTGCCTTCGTAGCTCAGGAACTGCAGCACCTGTCCCTGGGCATCGACCAGCGCCACGCCGTCCGGCGCGCCGTTCTGAAGTCCGTCGGTGGGATAGCTGAAGGCCAGCTCGCCGAAACCCAGCCCTTCGTCGTCGATCAGGCCCGACAGCACCCGGGTGTTGTAGACCGCACCGCCGTTGCCGTTGTAGAGCACGATCTGCCAGCCGCTCAGGTCGGTACCCGCCGGACCGGCCACACCGATGGCCTCGCCGGTGTCGCTGCCGGCGTTGTCGTAGTGCAGCTCATTGATGAACACGGCCGGCGTGGGTGCGGGCGGCGGCGGCGGCGGCGGGGGCGGAGGAGGAGGCGGTGGGCCATCCGGGCTGCCGGCTTCGCTGTTCAGCCGCAGGCCGATCACGATCGGGTCATGGTCGGACGAGCGGAAGGCATCGGGGGCATACAGGGCCGGGTCGTCGAAGCGGGTGTCGTAGTCGAGCGCCAGTTGTTCGTCGGCATTGATGTGCCAGTGCACGATGCCGGTGACCTCCGAGGCCAGCGCGGTGCTCGCCAGCGCATGGTCGAGCGAGCCACGCAGGCCGTCGAACACATAGCCGTGGTCGTCGGCAGAGCCCAGGTAGTCATAGCTGCCGCGCAGGGCCTCGGCATCGGCCGGGATGTCGTAGCCGCCATAGACCGCCGAGGCATCGAAGGCCGCGTCGCTGAGGAAGCGGATCGGGTCTTCCATCGCGTAGCTGTTGAAGTCGCCCACCAGCAGGTAGTCGCCGTCGGTGGCGCCGGTGGGGTCGGTGGCCAGCCAGCGGGCCAGGTCCACCGCGGCTTCCAGGCGCGTCGGGTTGTTGTTGCCCTGCCCGTCGCCGGCGTCGGCGTCGCCGGCAAAGTTGCTCGACAGCGACCCCTTGGACTTGAAGTGATTCACCACCATCGTGAACTGGCGGCTTGCGTCGTCGACATGGGCGAAGGTCTGCGCCACGGGGACACGGTTGTCACCGGCAAAGGCGGTGTAGGTGGCCACGTCGGGCACGGCGGCCTGCCCCAGGGCCTGCACGCGTGTGGTGTCGTAGACGATGGCCACCATGATGGCGTCGTCACCCGCGGTGGGCTCGGGGCTGCCGTTGCCGTCCTGGTAGGGCGCGCGGATGAAGTCGTAGCGGCCCGCGCCGGCGGCGGCGTTCAGGGCATCGACCAGGTCGTCGATCGCACTGGCTTCGTCGGCAAAGCCGTTGTTCTGCATCTCCATCAGGCCGAAGACGTCGGCGCCGGTGCCCAGCATGGCCTCGACGATCTTGGTCTGCTGGCGCGCGAACTCCTCGGGGTCGTTCGCGCCACGCTGGGCATGCGATGTGCCGTAGGGGTTGGTGAAGTTGCCCGACAGCGTGGTGAAGTAGTTCAGCACGTTGAAGCTGGCCACCCGGATGTCGGGCTGGCCCAGGTCGGCATCGGTGGGCGCGGCCGGCCGCGGGGCCGGCGTGAGGTCGACCGTGCCCACCGGCTGCAGCTCGTAGGCGCCAAAGCCGTAGCTGAGCACACCGCTGAGGCTGTTCACCGTGTCACCCACCCGCACGAAGTTGTCCGGCGACAGCAGCTCGCCGCCCCGCGTGAGGGGATGGTCGCCCGACTGCAGCGTCGCAAGCGTGGGGTTCTGCACGCCGCTGCGGTCGTCGAGCTGCAGGCTGTTGCGTGCCAGGAAGTCGAGGTACTGCGCATGGCCCGCCACGTCGGGCAGGTTCTGCTGGGTGTACTGCTGCGGCACGGCATCGGCATGGAAGACGATCTCGCCGTAGCGGCCGAAGGTGTAGGTGTCGGACGCGTACAGCGCACCGCCACTGGCAGCCGTCACCTCGATGAACATGCCCTCGAAGGCCTCCAGGGCCTCGGCCGTGGCCAGCGGCAGCGTGACGGGCACGGCGGCATCGAGGCTGGCCGGCGTGCCGTCCTCGACAACCGTGAGCGCACCGATGGCGGTGAGTTCGGTCAGGCCGTTGAACTCGGTCACGGTGCCGCTCAGGCGCACCAGGTCACCGATGCTCTGCGCATCCACCGGCGCGGGCGCATTGCCGTAGTACACCGCCAGCCCTTCGGAGCTGCGGGCATCGCCGTCCTGGTCGGCACTTTCTTCCTGCACGAAAAACAGCCTGAGCTCGGGCAGCCAGGCCGTCACGCGGGCCTCGACGGTGACGTTCTGGCCGGCCAGGGGCGACACCTCGCCCACCCCCTGGATCGCACTGATCGGCGTGGGCTGCGGGAAGACGATCTGCCCGTCCACCAACGCTGCGGTGGTGCCATCGCTCTGCGCCCACTGCGCCGGGTCGCGCACGGCGGCGGCCAGCGCCTGCAGGTCGGCCGGGAAGGCGCCGGCATAGATGGCGTTGTCGGTCGTGAAGGTCCAGGTCGGCACATCGGCCGGCAGGTCGCCAGCACTGCCACCACCGGTGTTGATGGCCGCCAGCATGCGCTCGACGCTCAGCGCCCCGGCCGCACCATCGGCCAGGCCCGTGACCTCGCCCTGGAAGGCATGCACGGTCTCGGCCGAGGTGGAAATGCCCCCGGTGCGACCCTGCGCCACCCCATGCGACACGGTTGGATTGCCCAGCGCATCGGCCGTGTCGACCTGCACCGTCACCACGGTGCCGGCCGGGACGGCTTCGGTGGCCGTCCAGACGAAGGCCGATTCACCGCTGGCCGGGAAGGCACCGCCGCTGAAGTCACGGTCGGTGAACACGATGCGCGTGCCGGCCTCGACCGGCTTGAGCAAGGTGAAGGCCATGGCGTCGGGCGCATCGCCATTGACGGCCAGGAACAGCAGGTCACCGGCCTGCAGGGTCGTGCCCTCGGGCAGCGCCTGCGGTGTGGTGAAGTCGATCGCCTCGGCGCCTTGGGCCCCCGCGTGCGGGTTGCCCGCGGCGTCGACCACCGTGTCGGCCTGCCAGGTCAGGGTGTAGCGGGTGCCAGGCTGCAGCTGGCCCAGGTCGAGCTGCACGCGGTTGTAGGCATGGCTGACCTCCGGCGCGTCGGCGGCCAGGCTCAGCACCGGCGTGCTGCCGGCCATGAGCACAAAGCTGCCCTGGCCGGCACGCACCGGTTCGTCGAACACCAGCGTCGGGCGCGCAGCGAGGCTCACCTCCTGGGCGTCGTCGGCCGGATCGCTGCGCAGCAGGGTCGGGGCGCTGACATCGGCCGGGGCGGCACCACCGAGCTGCACCCAGTTGCCGCGGAACTGCTGCTCGTCGGGCGGCAGGTCCTTGGACACCTGGGTCTGGCCACTCCAGAGGGTGTCGCCGTTGTCCTGCAGCAGTTGCACCCAGCTGCCGTCACCCAGCGCTGCCGGCACCTCGACGATGCTCTCGAAGGAGGCGCCGTTTTCAAGCAGGGCATCGAGCGCGACGGCCTGCTGCACCAGCCCGATGGCCTGCCCCTGTGCGTCCACACGGCCGTCCCAGCGATAGAGCCGGAAGTCATCGGCCACATCGGCGCTCGCCGGGCCGCTCGGGCCGGCCAGCACGAGGTAGTCTCCGTCGGCATTGCGCTCGATGCTGCGGATGCCACGCCCCCCCAGGTCCAGCTCGATCGGTGCACCGAACGCCGGCGCGACACCGGTCCCGCCCAGCACGTCGGCGATGTTGTCCAGCGGCACGATCAGCGCGGTGCGAGCCGCTCCGCCTTCGGTGACCGGGGCACGGAAGGCCAGCCACAGCGACTGCCCGTCGGGCGAGGTCGTCAGGCCTTCGATGCCCAGGCCGTTGTCGCGCTCCGGCGAACCACTGGCCGCAGCCGCAGCCAGACCATAGTGCCCGGCGCCACGGCCATGGGCATCCGCGCCGTCCCAGGCCACCAGCGCGGCTTCCAGGCCGTTGAAGCGGCCGCTGAAGTTCAGGCGGGTGTCGGCGCCCTCCCCCTGCAGTTCGGCGGCAAACAGCCACTCGCGGTGGTCCTGGTCGCGGCCGCTGCTGCTGTTGCCATGCGAGCCGATCACGACGATCG
>CBFGPV010000257.1:0-4936 GCA_965650765.1 uncultured Burkholderiales bacterium | reverse complement strand
GCACACCCTCTCCCCAACCCTCTCCCGCAAGCGGGAGAGGGAGCCCCCCGTCAGCCCACCACCTGCTCCCCACCCAAGGCCTCGATCAGATCCGGAATGAGCTTGCGCATTTCCCCAGTGACGATCGCCGCATCGGCGTCGAAGGACTCCTCTTTCGTGGCCTGAGAGCCTTCGAAGACCACGTCCAGGAAGTCGAGCTTCTTGATCTGCATGTGCTCGGTCATCAGGAACGAGACCCGCCCCTGCCAGGTCAGGGCCAGACGGGTCGGCTGCTTGCCGGCGGCGATGTGCTGGCGCACCTCCTCGATGTCCAGCGGATGCCGGGCATACCGCACCACCGACTTCATCTCGTCGGACGACTTCAGCTCGCATTCGCGGTCGACTGAAAACGCCGCCGGCGGGTCACCGCTGACCAGCCAGTCCGACATGGCCGCCGCGGGAGACTGGGTCGTGGGCAGCGGGTGCACCGCCAGGCCGTCGGCGGCCTTGACGAGTTGCGTGATGACCTCGTCGGCACGGGCGGTGCTGCTGGTGTCGATCATCAGCAGGCGTTGCTCGGGATCGATCCAGACCGTGACGCTGGCCTGCTTCGTGAAGGCCATCGGCAGCAGGTCGAGCGTGGCCTGCTCCTTCAGCTCCTTCTTCTGCTTCTTGCCCGGCTTGCGGCCGGTCTGCTGCTCGACCTGCTCGGCCAGCTCATCGACCCGGCGCTTGACCACGGCGCCGGGCAGCACCTTCTGTTCGACCATCAGCTTGAGCAGCCACTGGCCGCCGATCGATTCGATCAGGGGCCCGTGGGCCACGCCGCGAGGTTCGACCCAGCCTGAGGACTGGGCCTGGGTGGCGCCACAGGGTTCGAAACGTGCACGGCCCAGCCCCTCTTCGAGGGCACTGAACGACGGGGACCACTCGGGGCCGATGCGGAATACCAACAGGTTCTTGAACAAGGACGTCCTCTTCGGGAAGGTGCGTTTCGGGGCCGGCTGCGGCGTACCGTGCGGCTCAGGGATCGGCGATTGTCTACTGCTGCGCCAGCAGCCAGGATCGAAAGGCCGACAGCGCACGCTGGTTGCGCTTGCCGGCGGGGTAGCAGAGGTAGTAGCCGCGGGTGTTGCGCACGGGCCGGTCGACCGCGATCGCCACCCGGCCTTCGGCAAGCTCCTCGTCGATCAGGCAGCGCTGCACCACGGCCACGCCCAGGCCGGCGATGACCGCCTGCACCAGCATGGCCACCTGGTCGAAGTCGGCCGCCGGGCGCAGCGGTGGCGGATCGATACCGACACTGTGGAACCAGTGGCGCCAGTTGTCGGGGTAGTTGGTGTGGAACAGCAAGGGGCGCTGCAGCAGGTCGGCCGGCGTGTGGATGTCGGCCAGGTCGCCGGGGCGGCAGATGGGCACGATCTCGCGGCCCACCACGTAGTCGGACACGATGGGCCGCGGCCAGTGCCCGTCGCCGTTGCGCACCCAGGCGTCGATGTCGGGCGCGTCCAGCGCGTCGTCACGCCGATAGGGCGCGAACGAGAGGGTGATCTCGGGGTGGCGGGCATGGAAGTCGGGCAGGCGGGGAATCAGCCATTTGCTGGCCAGCGTGGGCAGCACCGACACCCGCAGCGCGGTGTCGCTGTGCTCGCGCATCAGCTCGATCGTGGCCGTCTCGATCGATTCGATCGATGCCTCCACCCTGGCCAGGTAGTTGTGCCCGGCTTCGGTCAGCACACTGCGCCGGCCATGGCGGCTGAGCAGGGCCACGCCCAGGTGCGCCTCCAGCCGCGCGACCGCCCGGCTGACCGCGCCCTGCGTCACGCACAGGGCCTCGGCCGCGCGCGAGAAGCTGCCCAGGCGGGCGGTCTCGGCAAAGGCATGCAGTTCGTGCAGGGAGGGCGATCGCAGACGCATGGATCAACTATGAGCAGTGTGCATAGTGGGCGGCCATTTTGTCGCTTTTTGCCGCCGACCCACCGCCACAGAATCGGCTCACCCATCCAGAACGTGACATTTGACGGAGACCCCATGAAAGTTCGTCGCCTGCTGCTCGGCACCCTGGCCCTGAGCGCCCTGACCCCCCTGCTGGCCACACCGGCAGCCGCGTCCGACTACCCGGATCGCCCGGTCAAGCTGATCGTGCCGTTTGCCCCGGGCGGCTCGACCGACATGGTTGCGCGCCTGCTGGCCGAAAAGATGGGCCCCTTCCTGGGCAAGGCCGTCGTGATCGAGAACCGTGGCGGCGGCGGCGGCACGCTGGGCGCCGATGCGATCGCCAAGTCGCGCCCGGACGGCTACACCATCGGCATGGCCACGGTCAGCACGCATGGCTCGAACCCGGCCGTCTACAGCCGCCTGCCCTACGACCCGGTCAAGGACTTCGCGCCGATCACCAACGTGCTGTCGGTGCCCAGCGTGTTCGTGGTGCACCCCAGCGTGCCGGCCCGCACCATGCCTGAGTTCATCGCGCTGGCCAAGGCCAACCCTGGCAAGTACACCTTCGCGTCGCCCGGCAACGGTTCACTCGGCCATGTGAACATCGAGAACTTCATGGACCTGGCCGGCATGCAGTTGCTGCACGTGCCGTACAAGGGTGCAGGCCAGGCCGCGAACGACGCGCTGGCCGGTGTGGTGCATGCGATGACCGACAACCTGCCGTCCACGCTGCCGCACGTGAAGGCCGGCAAGCTGCGCGCGCTGGCGGTGCTGGCACCGCAACGCTCGCCGGTGCTGCCCGATGTGCCGACCTACCGTGAACTCGGCTTCGAGGAGATGAGCGAAGGCGGCTGGTTCGGCCTGGTGGCGCCGGCCGGCACACCGCCGGCGGTGCTGGCGCGACTGCACGACGCCGCCCACAAGGCCATGGCCACGCCGGACTTCAAGGAAAAGACGGCAGCCATCGCCGGGGTGGCCATGGCCAACACCTCCGAGCAGTTCGCGGTGCAGATCCGCCAGGCGATGGAGCGCTATCGCCGCATCGCCCAGAAGGCCAACATCAAGCTCGACTGATGCCGTCCCGCCCCGAGATGGTGGTGGTCCACCGGCCCGTGGGCGAGTCGCTGCCGCTGGTGTGCGACTCGCCGCACAGCGGCACCTTCTATCCCGACGATTTCCGTGCCGCCGTGCCACATGCCGTGCTGCGCCAGGGCGAAGACACCCATGTCGATCGCTTGTGGGCCGATGCACCGGGCCACGGTGCGACGCTGATCGCTGCGAACTTCCCGCGCACCTACATCGACCCCAATCGATCGCTGGCCGACCTCGACCCGCAGTTGATGGACGGCCCCTGGCCGGACACGCTGCTCCCTGGCGAGAAGTCGCGCCTGGGCTACGGGCTGATCTGGCGGCGCATCGACGCGGACACGCCCATCTACGACCGGCTGCTGACGCCCGCCGAGGTGCGCGAGCGGATCGCCCGATGCTGGCAGCCCTATCACGCGGCGCTGGACGGCGCGATCGCCGAGGCGGTGGCCACCCACGGCTGCGTGTGGCACCTGAACCTGCACTCGATGCCGGACAACGCCTATGCGCGGCTGGGCAGGGTGTCGGCCTCGCCGCTGGCCGACTTCGTGCTGGGTGACCGCGACGGCAGCACCTGCGACCCGGCGTTTGTCGACCTGGTGGCCCGCACACTGCGCGGCTTCGGCTACACCGTGGCCATCAACGACCCCTACAAGGGCGTGGAGCTGATCGGGCGCATCGGCCAGCCGGCGCTGGGCCGGCACAGCCTGCAGATCGAGATCCGCCGACCGGTGTACATGGACGAGGCCACACGCGAGCCGAATGCGCATTTCGAGACACTGCGCTGGCATCTGTCAGCGCTGACGGGCACGATCGCCGCCCATGTGCGCGGCCGCACCGCCAGCGGGCACGCAACTCAGCCCTGAATGCGCCCGCCCCGCAGCGTGGCGATGCGCTTGTCACCCTCGTAAAGATCGCCACTGCTGTGCTGCACGGCCACCCGGTAGCCCTGGGTCTGGAACCAGTTCGCCCACTGGCGCGCATGCTCTTCGCGGCTGTGCCAGGGCCCCTTGTCGGCGGACGACAAGCGACGGGGACTGCCATTGAGAAAACACACACGCCACATGTTGGAGCTGTAGACCAAGGCTATCGGAACAAGCTCAACGATACCGGCTTTGCACGGTCGCGGATGCCCCACACTGGTGAATCGTCGGAAAAAGTTGGCAATCGCCCGTCAACCTTCTCGGTGTAGGACTCCAAACCCTGTCAATTCCACAGATCGCACAACTGAAGAACGGCTGACACTCTGGCCTTCCCCACAGGTCATTGCCATGAACTTCGTCAACCGACTGTCCATTCGTCGGCGCCTGCAGATCTGCATCGCGCTGGTCCTTTTCAGTTCCTTGCTCATCGGTGCCGGCGGCACCTTCGTGCTGCGCTCGCTCAAGGGCGAGTTCGACGGTTTTGTCTCGCGCGAATTCACGCTGCAGGCCGACGTCACCAGCCTGCGTCGCGACGTGGGCAACCTGCGCCGCTATGAGAAGGACGTGCTGCTCAATGCGGGCGACAACGCCCGGGTGGCCGACTACACAAAGAAGTGGCGTGAGGCCATGCAGGCCGCGCTCGCAGACCTCGCTCACATGCACGAAGGCCTTCAGTCGCCCGACAACAAGGCGCTGGTGAAGCAGATGATCGACCATCTCGAAGCCTATGCCGCCGGCCTGAAGCCCGCAGCCGAACAACTGGCCGCCGGGAGCATCGACGCGGCCGTGGCCAACCAGATGATCGACGGCGCCAAGAAGCGCATCTACCAGGCCGAACAGGCGCTGGAGAAGCTGAACGAAGGTGTCTCGGCCGTGGCCGTGCAGCGCCAGGAGGCGCTGGCTGCCAACGTCGACCTGAGCACCTGGCTGCTGCTGGCACTGGTGGTCGTCCCGTCGCTGATCTTCCTGCCGCTGATGCTGCTGACGGTGCGCTCCATCCTGCGCCCGCT
>CBFGPV010000256.1:0-5079 GCA_965650765.1 uncultured Burkholderiales bacterium | reverse complement strand
GAGCAGCGGACTTTTAATCCGTTGGTCGCAGGTTCGAATCCTGCACAACCCACCATCCTGGTCTGGTCAATCCGGAGCAGTCGGTGGGAGAAGCGAATAGCGTGGGGCTCTTAGCTCAGTTGGTAGAGCAGCGGACTCTTAATCCGTAGGTCGAGTGTTCGAGTCACTCAGGGCCCACCAAAAATGCACGAAAGGCCAGTCGATCCGTCGGCTGGCCTTTTTCGCTTGCGCGCCTGCAAACGACCGTGCGCACCCTGCGTTGCCGGTGCGTCGGCGACACATCCCTCGGCGGGGCGCCCGACGGTGGCATGGTCGCGATGACTTTTGCACCATCCGCTCATGGATACTCGCGCGGCAAACAGGAAGTCGGGCGCGGGCTCTGCGACACTGAGGCTGGCGAGCGGGCGTCGACTCGCGTCGCCGGGCATCGAGGAGTGATCATGAGCAATGCAACACGAATGGCCATGATGGCGGCAACCAGTGCCGTCTTGCTCGCGGGCTGCGCCGGCTATGGGCCGGGCCAGCTTGCACCGGGGACCGCCGTCTCCGAGGTGACGGCCCGCATGGGCCAGCCCACCAACGAGTATCGGCAGGGCGACGGCTCACGCCGGCTTGAATATGCACGCGGTCCCTATGGCCGCCACACCTACATGATCGACGTGAACCCGCAGGGTCAGGTCACGCAGTGGCAGCAGGTGCTGACCGAAAAGAACTTCGAGAGCGTGCCCAATGGCCTGAGCCAGGCCGAGCTGATGTATCGCCTGGGTCGGCCGTCACACGAGATGTCGATCCCGCGGCGAGGCGAGCGAGTCTGGTCTTACCGGTACGAGGCGATCTTCTGCCAGTGGTTCCAGGTCAGCCTGGACAACGCCGGCAAGGTGACGTCCACCGGCTATGCGCCCGACCCGCTGTGCGACGCCAACGATCGCGACGACTACACCTCGGGCTTGCGCGGGCGTCCGCGCGGCTGAGACCGGGCCTCGATCGGCCCATCCCCCCAACCATCAGCTGGCTTGCGAGCATTCATTGAACACGATCACGCTGTACGGCATCCGGAACTGCGACACCGTCAAGAAGGCACTGCGGTGGTTCGACGAGCAAGGTGTGGCTTATACCTTTCACGATTTCAAGAAGTCGGGCGTGCCTGAGCCCGCACTCGACCGCTGGCTGGCCGCGGCCGGCTGGAGCCGGCTGCTCAACCGCCAGGGCACGACCTGGCGCAAGCTGGATCCTGCGGTGCAGGCGCGGGTGGTCGATGACGTCTCGGCACGTCAACTCATGCTCGAGCACACCAGCGTGATCAAGCGGCCCGTGGTCGAGGCGGGCGAGCGCCTGGTGGTGGGGTTTGACGAGACGGCCTTGCGCGAACTGCTTGATCGCTGAAGGCCGGTCTCGTCTGCGGCTGCTCAGGCCGCCAGCAACTGGCGCAGCACGAACGGCAGGATGCCGCCATGCTGGTAGTAGTCGACCTCGATCGGTGTGTCGATGCGCAGGGTGACCACCACCTCCTGGCGCGTCTCACCGCGGTGAATGACCAGCGTGGCATCGGCCTGCGGGCGCAGTTCACCGCCGATGACGACGTCGATCACTTCGTCGCCCTTGAGGCCCAGCGTTTCCCAGGAGTCGCTGCCCTTGAACTGCAGCGGCAACACGCCCATGCCGACCAGGTTGGAGCGGTGGATGCGCTCGAAGCTGCGCGCGACGACGGCCTTCACGCCCAGCAACTGCGTGCCCTTGGCGGCCCAGTCGCGTGATGAGCCGGTGCCGTATTCCTCGCCGCCAAAGATCACGGTCGGCGTGCCTTCGGCCATGTACTTCATGGCCGCGTCATAGATGAACATCTTCTCGCCGCCGGGCTGGTACAGCGTGACACCACCCTCTTCGCGCGAACCGTCGTCACCGGCCGGGATCATCAGGTTCTTGATGCGCACATTGGCAAAGGTGCCGCGCATCATGACCTCATGGTTGCCCCGGCGTGAACCATAGGAGTTGAAGTCGGCCTTGCTGACCTGGTGGTCCTTCAGCCATTGACCTGCGGGTGAGCTCTCCTTGATCGAGCCGGCAGGCGAGATGTGGTCCGTGGTGATGGAGTCGCCAAACAGCGCCATGATGCGCGCGCCCTTGATGCCCGGGTCCGTGGCCTGGGGCAGCAAGGTGAATCCCTTGAAGAAGGGAGGTTCTGCGATGTAGGTCGACTCCGGCCAGTCGTAGACCTGCCCCTTCACCCCCTTGATGTTGTTCCACAGCTTGCCGGGCTCGCTGCGGACCTTGTCGTAGTTCGCCTTGAACGCCTTGGGGTTCATCGCGAACTTCATCAGCCGGTAGATCTCGTCGCTGCTGGGCCAGATGTCGCCGAGGAACACCTCGCGCCCCCCCTTGCCCTTGCCCACCGGCTGCGTCATCAGATCGACGGTGACGTTGCCCGCAATGGCATAGGCCACCACCAGTGGCGGGGAGGCGAGGAAGTTGGCCTTGAGGTTCGGGTGGATACGCGCCTCGAAATTGCGGTTGCCCGACAGCACGGCCGCGCAGACCAGGTCATTGCGGGTGATGACCTCGTTGATTTCGGGCGTGAGATCGCCGGCATTGCCGATGCAGGTGGTGCAGCCGTAGGCGGCCACGTCGAAGCCCAGCTTCTCGAGGTAGGGCAGGAGCCCGGTCTTCTCGAGGTACTCGGTGACGATGCGCGAGCCGGGCGCCAGCGAGGTCTTGATGTGTGGCTTGACCTTCAGTCCTGCCTCCACCGCCTTCTTGGCCAGCAGGCCGGCAGCCAGCAGCACGCTGGGATTGGAGGTATTGGTGCACGACGTGATCGCCGCAATCAGCACGTCACCGTTGCGGATGTCCAGGCCGGCGCTGGTGGTGAAGGTCTGCGCCAGCTTGTCGGCGCTCTGGTTGAACCCGTTGGCCTCCACTGGCTTGCTGAACAGCTCGGTGAAGGTGTTGGCCATTGCGCCGATCTCGATGCGATCCTGCGGGCGCTTGGGGCCGGCCAGGCTGGGTGCCACGGTGCCCAGGTCGAGCTTGACCACCTTGGTGTAGTCGATCTCGCCGTCCTGCGGCACGCCGAACAGCTTCTGGGCCTTGAAGTAGGCCTCGAAGGCCTCGATCTCGGAGCGCGTGCGGCCGGTGCCCTTGAAGTAGTCGATCGTCTTTTCGTCCACCGGGAAGAACCCCATGGTGGCGCCATACTCGGGCGCCATGTTGGCGATGGTGGCGCGGTCGGGCAGCGAGAGGCTGCGGGTGCCCGGGCCGAAAAACTCGACGAACTTGCCGACAACCTTTTCGCGGCGCAGGATTTCGGTCACGGTCAGCACCAGGTCGGTGGCGGTGACGCCTTCGCGCAGCGCGCCGGTCAGCTCGAAGCCCACGACGTCAGGGGTGAGGAAGTACACCGGCTGCCCCAGCATGCCGGCCTCGGCCTCGATGCCGCCCACACCCCAGCCGACCACACCGATGCCGTTGATCATCGTCGTGTGACTGTCGGTGCCCACCAGGGTGTCGGGGTAGTGGACGGCGCCCTTGCGGTGCACACCACGCGCCAGGTACTCAAGATTCACCTGGTGCACGATGCCGAAGCCCGGCGGGACCACCCCGAAGGTGTCGAAGGCCTGCATGCCCCACTTCATGAACTCGTAGCGCTCGCGGTTGCGCTGGAATTCGAGCTTCATGTTCAGGTCGAGTGCCTTGCGCGTGCCGTAGTGGTCGATCATCACCGAGTGGTCGACGACCAGGTCCACCGGCACCAGCGGCTCGATGGTCTTGGGGTTCTTGCCCAGACCCGCGGCCACCGACCGCATGGCGGCCAGGTCGGCCAGCAGCGGCACGCCGGTGAAGTCCTGGAGCACGACTCGCGCCACGACGAACGGGATCTCGTCGGTGCGCTCCGCATTGGGTTGCCAGTTGGCGAGCTGCTCGACGTGGGCGGGCGTGACCTTCTTGCCGTCGCAGTTGCGCAGCACCGACTCCAGCACGATGCGCACCGACACCGGCAGGCGCGACACATTCGGGTACTGGCGCGCGAGCTGGGGCAGCGAGTAGAACTGGCCCTCCTTGCCGGAGGCCGTCTTGAAGGTCTTGAGGGTCTTGGCAAAGGGGTGTCGGGGGACTTTGGCCATGGAGAACTCCGTGCAGTGGCTGAATCGTGGGATCGTGGGCGACAGACAGCAGACCGTGACGTTATGCCCGCTCGGTCCTCTGGGTCAAGACGATTCGCACGCAAAAAAGCCCGCCGGAGCAGGCTCCGGCGGGCTGACGCGATGCGGGGCAGGGGGTATCAGACCGTGACGGCCTTGGCGACGTCCGCGTATTCCTCGATCTGGTCGAAGTTCATGTAGCGGTACACGCTGGCGGCGTCCTTGTTGATGATGCCCATCTCGGCGTGGTACTCGGCCACGGTCGGGATGCGGCCCAGCTTGGACGCGATGGCGGCCAGTTCGGCCGATGCCAGGAACACGTTGGTGTTCTTGCCCAGGCGGTTCGGGAAGTTGCGGGTCGAGGTCGAGACCACGGTCGCGCCTTCACGCACCTGGGCCTGGTTGCCCATGCACAGGCTGCAGCCCGGCATCTCGGTGCGTGCACCGGCGGTGCCGAAGCTGGCGTAGTGGCCTTCCTTGATCAGCTCGTCCTGGTCCATCTTGGTGGGCGGTGCGACCCACAGCTTCACCGGAATGTCGCGCTGGCCGCCCAGCAGCTTGGCTGCCGCACGGAAATGCCCGATGTTGGTCATGCACGAGCCGATGAAGGCTTCGTCGATCTTCGTGCCCGCCACGTCGGACAGCACCTTGGCGTCGTCCGGGTCGTTCGGGCAGCACAGCACGGGCTCCTTCAGCTCGTTCAGGTCGATCTCGATGACGGCGGCGTACTCGGCGTCCTTGTCGGCCTCGAGCAGCTCCGGCTTGGCCAGCCAGGCCTCGACGGCCTTGATGCGGCGCTCCAGCGTGCGCTTGTCCTGGTAGCCGTCGGCGATCATGTTCTTCATCAGCACGATGTTGCTGGTGAGGTATTCCTTGATCGGCTCGGGATTGAGCTTGATGGTGCAACCGGCGGCAGACCGCTCGGCCGAGGCATCGGACAGCT
>CBFGPV010000255.1:0-5089 GCA_965650765.1 uncultured Burkholderiales bacterium | reverse complement strand
GTTGCCAGGAAAGTTCGCCACCACGGCACCTGCGAGCAACGCCCAGATGCATGCGCCAAAACAGAGCAAGGCCAGGGCAGCCAGCCCGATGGTGGCAATCAGGTGTCGGCGTCTGGTGGCCATGTTTGTGCTCCTTCTGTCCCGCAGCACAGCGCTTCGTGCAACCCGCGCAGTCGTCTGGACAAGCCGCCGCGGAACAACTGACAACTGCCAGGACCCGGCAATCTGCCCAGGCCAGACTCAAGCCGACTTGCGACTGAAAAGCCCGCCCTGCCACACCAGCCCGATACCGAGCCCCTGCAGCGCGCTTGTTCGATGTTAGTCCACGAACTTCACAGGCCGAAGCCCCTCCGCGGACGATCGCCACCGCTGCTGTTGTGCACGCTGCATGACCAGGAGGGTCGGCCGGCCCGCAGGCCTGGGGCAACTGACCGGGGACACCTTCACGCGGTCCTTGCACCCGACCACGATCTTCATCGGACGCGCAAACCTGACGTCAACAATGATGCGTCGGGCGTGCACCGCGCCAAGGTGCGGCGACAACAACCGGGCTCCGCCCGCGGCCTGCAGGCACATGTCCGGAAACGGCGAGTCCGATCGCCGCTGCTCGCCATAATCAACCGCATGATCGATGACGATGCCGCCTACCTGGCCCTGAAGGCCCGCGACGCCCGCTTTGACGGGCAGTGGTTCGTCGGCGTGACCTCCACCGGCGTGTACTGCCGCCCGATCTGTCGTGTGCGCACGCCCAAGCCCGAGAACTGCCGGTTCTTCAGGACGGCCGCGTTGGCCGAGGCCAGCGAGTTCCGCCCCTGCCTGAAGTGCCGGCCCGAACTCGCGCCCGGGCTGGGTGCGGCCTGGTCGGTCATGGACGCGTCCAGCACGCTGGCACGGCAGGCGGCCGACTGGCTGGACGCCCGCGCAGCCCTCGGCCAGCCGGTGGGCATCGACGAGCTGGCCCGCGCCCTGGGCATCAGCGACCGCCATCTTCGGCGCATCTTCCTGGCCGAACACGGTGTCACGCCGCTGCAGTACCTGCAGACACGTCGCCTGCTGACGGCCAAGCAGCTGCTGACCGACACCCCGCTGCCCATCACGCAGGTGGCCCTGTCCAGCGGATTCGGCAGCCTGCGCAGCTTCAACACCGCCTTCGCGCGGCACTACCGCATGAACCCGCGCCAGTTGCGACGGCACGCGGGGGCGCCCCTTTCAGCGCAGCCGGTGCGTGTGGTGCTGGGCCTGCGCCCGCCCTATGACACGGCCACGATGCTCGGCTTCCTGGCTCAGCGGGCGATTCCCGGCATCGAATCGGTGCAGCCTGACACGGCCCCTGCGGGTGTGCGCCGCACCTTGCGCTGGCAGCACGGGTCGGATGTGCTGTCAGGCTGGCTGCAGGTGCGGTTCGAGCCGGACCGACCGGCCGTGAGCCTGGAACTCTCGCCTTCGCTGGCCGTGGCCAGTGCCAGCGTGATCCGCGCCGTGCGCCGCTGGCTCGATCTGGACGCTGTGCCCGAGGTGATCGACGCCGCCTTGAGCGACCTGCCGTTTGCCGGCACGCGACTGCCCGGCGCCGTCGATCCGTTCGAGATGGCCGTGCGGGCCGTGCTGGGCCAGCAGGTGACGGTGGCCGCCGCGCGCACGCTCGCCGTGCGCCTGGTCACGGCCTTTGGCACCGATGTCGTCACCCCCTGGCCGGAGCTGAACCGCTGCTTCCCGTCCCCGGAGGCGCTGGCGCGCTGCAGCCTGGACGACCTGGGCCGCCTGGGCATCGTGCGCCAGCGCTCCACGGCCATCCTGGCGCTTGCGAAGGAATGGGGGCAGCTGCTGCCCGCGCTATGCCACGGCGCACCGGCACAGGCGGCCATCGACGCGCTGCAGGCCCTGCCGGGCATCGGCCCCTGGACAGCACATTACATCGCGATGCGCGCCCTGGCCTGGCCGGACGCCTTCCCCCCCAACGACGTGGCCGTGCTCAATGCCATGGCTCGCCTCGGCTGGGCCGACAACCATCGCGCGGCGTTGCAGCGATCGCAGGCCTGGCGCCCCTGGCGGGCCTATGCCGTCGTGCGCCTGTGGGCCAGCCTGGCCCGATCCGTGGAGAATCCGACATGACCTTGCTTGCGCTGTCACAGCCCACCCCCGCCGCATTGCACCTGGGGGCCGCCCCCGCGCGCGTGACGGCCATTGCCACGCATGACAGTCCCCTGGGCGGGCTGCTGCTGGCACGAACGGCCCTGGGCCTTTGCGGCCTGTGGTTCGACGGCCAGAAAGACCACCCCGGCACCATCGACGCCCCGATGCGACCCGGCGACGAGCTGCTCGCCCAGGCCGCTGACGAGGTGTCGCGCTACTGGACCCACCCCCACACCCGGTTCACCGTGCCGCTGGACCTGCACGGCACGCCGTTCCAGTGTGCGGTGTGGGCCGCGCTGCTCGATGTCCATGCCGGCCAGACCCACAGCTATGGCGCACTGGCCGCGCGCGTGGGCCGGCCTCGTGCAGTGCGCGCCGTCGGCGCGGCCGTGGGCCGCAACCCGGTATCGGTCATCGTACCCTGCCACCGCATCCTCGGCCGTGACGGCAGCCTGACCGGCTATGCCGGCGGGCTCGATCGGAAGCTGCATCTGCTGCGCCTGGAAGGCGCCCTGCTCACCTGAACCCACCCATGAAACAACGTGATCTTGTCGATCTGCTGCTGCTGGCGGCCATCTGGGGCGCGAGCTTCCTCTTCATGCGCATGGCCGTGCCCGAGTTCGGCCCGGTGGCGCTGAGCGCGGTGCGCGTGGCCGGCGCGGCGGCCTTCCTGCTGCCGCTGGCGTTGTGGCACCACGGCGGCGCGCATCTGCGCAGCCATGCCGGGCATCTGGCCGTGGCCGGCGTGCTCACCAGCGGCCTGCCCTTCCTGTGCTTCAGCTTTGCCGCCCTGTCGATCACCGCGGGGCTGTCGTCGATCTTCAATGCGACCACACCGCTGTTCGGTGCGCTGGTGGCCTGGCTGTGGCTCAAGGATCGGCTGGTTCCCAGCCGTGTGCTGGGGTTGGCCATCGGCTTTGCTGGTGTCGTGGGACTGGCCTGGGGCAAGGCGAACTTCAAGGACGGTGCAGACAACACCGGCTGGGCGGTGCTGGCCTGCCTGGCGGCCACGCTGTGTTACGGCATCGCCGCCAGCTACACCAAACGCTACCTGCACGGTGTGCCGTCGCTGATGCAGGCGGCCGGCACGCAGCTGGCCGCCGCCCTGTTCCTGGCCCTGCCCGCGCTGTGGTGGTGGCCGTCGGCCATGCCGTCGCTGCGCGCCTGGCTTGCCACCGGCGCACTGTCATTCGTGTGCACGGGCCTCGCCTACATCCTGTACTTCCGCCTGATCGCACGGGTCGGCCCGGCCAACGCGATCACCGTGACCTTCCTGATTCCTGCCTTTGCGGTGCTGTGGGGCTGGTTCTTCCTCGGCGAAGGCGTGACCTTCGCGATGATCGCAGGCAGCGCAGTGATCCTGGTGGGCACCTCGCTCGTGACGGGCGTGCTGCCGCGACCGCCCAAGGCGGTGCCCGCGGCGGCTGAAGGCCGCTGAAAGTGACGGAGGCCGGGCTGCACGACAATGCCGGCACACTGAACCTCCACCCAGCAGGAACCACCGATGACCGCACCCGACAAGCCCGACACGCTGGCTCACAATGTTTCGCCCCAGGCCTTCGAAGATGGCCTGGCCATGCGCACGAAGACCCTCGGCGCGCCCTACGTCGAGCGCGCACTCGCCAATGCCGGCGCCTTCCAGACAGACCTGCAGCACCTGGTCACGTCATTTGCCTGGGGCACCGTGTGGACCCGCCCCGGCCTGGCAGCGCGCGACCGCAGCATGATCACCGTGGCCATGCTGATCGCGCTGGGCAAGCAGAAAGAGCTGGAGGGGCACCTGCGCGGTGCGCTGAACAACGGCGTCACGCCCGACGAGTTGCGCGAGATGCTGCTCCACTCGGCCGTGTACTGCGGCTTCCCGGCGGCAATCGATGCCTTCCGCACCGCCGCCGCCGTGATCGAGCAGCATCAGCAGCCGGCTGGCTGATCCGGGCAGGTTCACACGGCAGATGCCCGAAGGCATGCGCCGCGTGAACGGCCCTCAACCGCCCAGCACCCGGTCCGCACGGCCCGTGGCACCGAAGGAAGCCCCCAGGCCCGCAACTGCCGGCTGACCGCGGGGGCCGACGTTCAGGAACTGTGCGAGGGCCGCGTTGACCGGCAGGCGCTCGGGCACGGGCGGCAAGGGTGCGATGCCCGCGGGCAGCCCGTCGTCCAGCGCAGGCCGCATCGCCTCCAGCCAGTCCAGCGGGTCGGTCTGCGTGCCTGACGGCACCCCATGCGTCGGTGCACCCTGCAGGGGCTGCGCGCCCTGACGCGCCTGTTCGGCCTTCATGGCCTTCAGCCATTCGTCCATGCCGACCATGATGGCCACGCCTGCCCACAGCTTGACCATGGGTGGCAGGCCCTTGCGAATCACGGCATCGGAGTTCTTGCGGCCGGTATCGGCGGCCTCGGGCGTCTCACCCTGCCTGGCTGGCGTCTTTGCTCCCGTCGTCGCAGTCCCGGCCTCGGGCGTCGGCCCGCCGGTCTCGGTGTTGATGGGTTTGCCACGCCAGTTCATCGTCGGCAAGCGTGCCGAGCCGAGCGGTGCGTTGAAGAAGGTCGTCAGTCGCGAGTGATAGACGTAGGCCCCCTGGCCCGAATTGGCATGCAGTTCACCCTGGTAGTCCTGCTGGACGCCGCGGAACGCCCAGATGCCGCCCGCCAGCTTGGCCAGGGTCACTGCAGCCATGCCGTACTGGCCCTGCGCCGCATACTGTCCGCCCTCGACCAGGGTGGCGGTCAGCAGGAAGGTCAGGCCTGTGGCGTCACCCCATGACGACCACTGCGGCATGCGGGCCACCACCGGCGGCAGGATCTTCGCGTTGCCTGCATCGTCCAGCCCCTTGGTGGTGGCCGATTCGACATTGCCCAACCCCTTGAACCATCGCCACAGCAAGGACTGGCCCTCGGTGTTGCGATAGGTCTTGACCGGCTTGCCGTTGCCGTCAACGGGCACGAAAGGCAGCTT
>CBFGPV010000254.1:0-5098 GCA_965650765.1 uncultured Burkholderiales bacterium | reverse complement strand
CCAGCCCGCCCCCCGAGGGGGTCAAGGAAACTTGGGGCGGCCCGGCGTTTCCTTGAGATTCAGGCATGATGCGCGGCGCTGCGCGCCACCCGATCACTCCCCGCCCGACTCGACCATGTCCCATCGCCCTCCTCTGGCAGCGTATGCCGCACTGGCCTCGAGCATGGTGCTCGTGGGCAGCTATGTGGGCTTGTCCAAGCTGCTGGTGGCCGTCTTCCCGGTGATGGTGCTGGCCTGGCTGCGCTTTGGCATCGCCGCCGTGGCCATGGCCGGCTGGGTGCGCCGCCAGCCCGGCGAGGCGCCGCTGTCGCGTCACGACCGGTGGCTGCTGTTCTGGGAATCGTTTTTCGGCAACTTCCTGTTTTCGGTGTGCATGCTGTTCGGCGTGTCGATGACCTCGGCCGTGGCGGCCGGCGTGATCATGGCCGCCATCCCGGCCGCGGTGGCGGTGTTGTCCTGGGTGCTGCTGAAGGAGCGCATCTCGCGCAGGGTGCAGGCGGGCATCGTCTGCGCGGTCGCGGGGATCGCGCTGCTGTCGATCGCCAAGTCCTGGAACGGTCAGGGCGACGAGCCCGGCGCCACCATGCGTGCGCTGCTCGGCAACCTGCTGCTGCTCGCAGCCGTGTGGTGCGAGGCCACCTACGTGGTCGTGGGCAAGAAGCTCACCGGCCAGGTGTCGGCCCGGCGCATCAGTGCGCTGGTGAATCTGTGGGGCTGGGCACTGGTCACGCCGTTCGGGGTGTGGGGTGCGCTGAGCTTCGACTTCGCGTCGGTCAGTGCAGGCTCCTGGACCCTGCTGGTGTTCTATTCCCTCGCGGCCAGCATGGTGACGGTGTGGCTCTGGATGACCGGGCTCAAGCAGGTGCCCGCGGCATCGGCGGGGGTGTTTTCGGTGCTCCTGCCGGTGAGTGCGGCCACTGTCGGTGTGGTGTTCCTTGGCGAACCCTTCACGTTGGCACATGCGGCCGCCTTTGCGCTGGCCTTGAGCGGCGTCGTGCTGGCCACCTGGCCCGGCCGCGCCGCCGCCGATGCGGCTGCACGGCCAGTGCCTGTGCAGGCTGCGCATCCTTCAGACTAGGGATGTCAAGCCGGCGCGCTTTGGCGCATTGTCATCGGTGTGCGTTCCGCCGCTGACCAGCCCGGTTGCCGCCGTGGCACGCACAAGACCGGGGAGACCTCGTCACCATGGACGTGCTGGCCGATGTCACGACGCCCCTGGGCGCCAAGGTGCTGCGCCTGCATGCCCTGCGCGCGCGGGAGCAGTTGTCGCAGCCCTTCGAGTACCAGCTCGAACTGCTGTCAGAAGACCCTGACATCGACTTCACCCAGCTCATCGGGCAGGCCTGCTGCGTCGAGATCGAGGTGCTGGGCGGCACACGCCGGGCATTCAATGGCCTGGTCACCCGGTTCGAGCTGGCCGGGCGTCTGGGTCGCTTCTACCGCTTCGAAGCGGTGCTGCATCCGTGGTTGTGGGTGCTGTCGCAGACGCACGACTGCCGCATCTTCCAGGAGCTCACCACCCTGGAGATCGTCAAGGAGGTCTTCCACACCCACAGCATCTCGGTGGTCGAGGACCGCACCACCGGCCAGTACGAGCGATGGGACTACTGCGTGCAGTACCGCGAGTCCGACCTCGACTTCGTCAGCCGCCTGCTCGAGCACGAAGGCATCTACTACTTCTTCGAGCACACCGCCGGCCAGCACACGCTCGTGCTGGCCGATGACGAAACCGCTCACGCGGCCGTGCCCAACTACGAGAAGATCGCCTTTGTCGAGGTGTCCGGCGACGAACGCACCGACCGCGAGGCGATCCGCACCTGGCGGGTGTCCGAGGAGATGCGCACCGGCAAGGTGGCGCTGACCGACTACAACTTCGAAAAGCCCAGTGTCAGCCTGCTGACCCAGCGCTCGTCGCCCCGCTCCCACCGGCAGGCCGACCACGAGGTGTTCGACTACCCCGGCGGCTTCCTGTCGTCGCCGCACGGCGAACACTTCGTCCAGGCCCGGCTTGACGAGACGCAGTCACGCTATTGCCTCGCCCACGGACGCACCGACGCGCGCGGCCTGCAGTGCGCCGCCCTGTTCGAGCTGACCGGTTTTGACCGGGCCGACCAGAACCGCCGCTACCTGGTCACGCGCACCGAGATCGAGGTGCTGCAGAACGATCCGCAAAGCGTGCTGTCGTCGGGAGCCTCGCTGACCTGCGAGTTCGAGGCCATCGCCGCGGAGGAGCCCTTCCGCCCGCCGCGGCGCACACCGAAGTCGCTGGTCAAGGGGCCGCAGACGGCCGTGGTGGTCGGCCCCGACGGTGAAGAGATCTTCACCGACAAGTACGGCCGGGTCAAAGTGCAGTTCCACTGGGACCGCTATGGCAAGCATGACGCGGGCAGCTCCTGCTGGATCCGCGTGTCGCAGGCCTGGGCCGGCAAGAACTACGGCTTCATGGCCGTGCCGCGCATCGGCCAGGAGGTGATCGTCGATTTCCTCGAAGGCGACCCCGACCGCCCCATCATCACCGGCCGCGTCTACAACGCCGAGCAGATGCCCCCCTGGGCGCTGCCGGCCAATGCGACGCAGACCGGCCTGCTGACCCGCTCCAGCAAGAAGGGCAGCGCGGCCAATGCCAACGAGCTGCGGTTCGAGGACCGCAAGGGCGCCGAGCAGGTCTACCTGCATGCCGAGAAGAACCAGGACATCGAGGTCGAGAACGACGAAACGCACTGGGTCGGGCACGACCGCACCAAGACCATCGACAACGACGAGACGGTGTACGTCAAGCATGACCGCACCGAAACCGTCGACAACAACGAGTCCATCACCATCGGCAACAACCGCCAGGAGCAGGTCGGCGTCGACGAGACCGTGCAGATCGGCTCGAACCGCACGAAAAAGGTCGGGGCCAACGACAAGCTCAGGGTCGATGCCAACCAGGTGTACGACATCGGTGCCAACCAGACCGAATCGGTCGGCGCGCACCGCAAGACCCAGATCGCCGCGACCGACAAGCTCAGCGTCGGCGCCACACAGGACGTGCAGGTGGCGTCCGACCAGACCTTCAAGGTCGGTGCCTCCCAGACCACCGAGGTGGCCGCCTCCCAGAAGATCACGATCGGGTCCGACCAGGCTGTGAAGATCGGTGCCAACCACTCGACCGAAGTTGCTGGCGACGAGGTGCGCAAGATAGGCAAGGGCCGCTCGACCGACGTCGGCAAGGACGACAGCCACTCGGTGGGCAAGAACCTCACCATCGATGCAGGCGACTCGGTGACCATCACCACCGGCAGCGCCAGCATCACGATGAAGAAGGACGGCACCATCATCATCAAGGGCAAGGACATCACGATCGAGGGCTCGGGCCAGATCACCGCCAAGGCGTCGAAAAACGTGGTGGTCAAGGGTTCCAAGGTCCTCAACAACTGAGCAGGGGCACAGCATGGCAAGCCGAGAATGCAACGATCCCCTCGTGCTGGAGGCGCCTGGCGACGGGCCTCCTGCAGCACCGCCGGTCGCCCCGGCTGAAGCCGGTGCGCTGCCCCCCGGCGTCGCGCCCATGGCCAGTGGCGTGTGCATCGGCACGCTGGTGGCCTTGCGCGGCGACGGCATCACCGCGCTCGTGCACTATGACGGCCAGCCAGGCAGCGCCGCACTGGACGCCTGCAGCACCGTTGCGCTGCGGCCGGTGCACATCGGCTGCCGTGTCGTGCTGGCCTTCGACCGCGGCAACCCCACGGCACCCATCGTCATGGGCGTCGTGCAGGGACTGCAGGCCTGGCCCGACGCCGACCCGCCGGCGCAGGTGGAGGTCGACGCCGATGGCGAACAACTCACGCTGAGCACCCGCCATCAACTGGTGCTGCGTTGCGGCAAGGCCAGCATCACCCTGACGGCGGCCGGCAAGGTGCTGATCCAAGGCAGCTACATCTCCAGCCGGTCCACCGGGGTGCAGCGCATCAAAGGCGCTTCGGTGCAGATCAACTGACCCGCCTGCCAGGGAGGCCTCGCCACCATGGAATTCATCAACGCCACCCGCATGCAGGCCGGCTTCACGCTGGGCGTGGAGCCCAGCGGGCGCGAGCTGCTGGTGGTGGTGATCAAGGGCAGCTTTCACCTGCCGCGGGCGGGAGAGGCGGTGACGCTGCAGGACGAGCAGCAGCCCCTGGTCATGGCCGACACCTTCCGCGGTGAACCGGGCCTGTCGGCCCCGCTGCTCGAGTCCGACTTTGCGCCGCGCAAGCCCTACTGCGACGTGCTGCTGCACGGCAGCGCGCATGCACCGGGCGGGCGACCAGCCACGCAGGTCACCGTGGGGCTGCAGGCCGGCAGCCTGAGCAAGACCTTCCGCGTGGTGGGCGAGCGGCGCTGGGACTGCGGCGTGACGCAGCTGCGCTCCACGCCGCCACTGCCCTTCATCACCCAGCCGATCGGCTACGACGTCGCCTTCGGTGGGGTGGACCTGCGCCATCCGGATGCCGCCGAGCATGCCGCCTTCATGCGCAATCCGGCCGGCTGCGGCTTTCACCGCCATCTGCGTCACGAATGGGTCGACGGGCAGCCGCTGCCACGTACCGAGCAGGTCGGGCGCAGCATCACCGCAACCGACGGCCCCTACCTGCCGATGGCCTTCGGTCCACTGGGGCGAAGCTGGGAGCCGCGTGCCCAGTACGCCGGCACCTATGACAACGCCTGGCGCGAGGAGCACTTCCCCTTTCTCCCGCCGGACTTTGACGAGCGCTATCACCAGGCGGCGCCGTCTGATCAGTGGATCGACCTGCCCCAGGGTGAGGTGCCCATCACGCTGCACAACCTCACGCCCGAAGGGCTCTGCCAGTTCACGCTGCCGCACTTCGAGGCGCCGGTGCATGTGACACCGGTGCGGGGTGAGCCCGAGGACCATCGCGCGGTGCTCGACACCATCCTGATCGAGCCGGACGAAGCACGGGTGTGCATGACCTGGCGCCTCACGCGTCCGCTGCGTCGCAGCCTGTTCGACATCGAACAGGTGCTGGTCGGACGCAAGGGGCGCGAGTGGTGGCAGCAGCGCGAGCAGGTGCTTGCCTTCCCGCTGCCGGTGATCATGGTGCCGGCCGACCCCGGCCCG
>CBFGPV010000253.1:0-5250 GCA_965650765.1 uncultured Burkholderiales bacterium | reverse complement strand
TCGGCCCGCCAGGCCAACCAGCTCGCCTCGTCGGCGTCCGAAGTGGCCGCCCGCGGCGGTGAAGTCGTGGCCCAGGTCGTCAGCACGATGGAGGACATCAACACCTCCTCGAAGAAGATCTCCGACATCATCGGCGTGATCGACGGCATCGCCTTCCAGACCAACATCCTGGCGCTGAATGCCGCCGTCGAAGCCGCCCGTGCCGGTGAACAGGGCCGTGGCTTTGCGGTGGTGGCCGGTGAGGTGCGCAACCTCGCCCAGCGCTCCGCCCAGGCGGCCCGCGAGATCAAGAGCCTGATCGGCGCATCGGTCGAGAAGGTCGAGGGCGGCACCAAGCTCGTGCAGACCGCCGGCGCGACGATGGAAGAGATCGTCGGCAGCGTGCGCCGCGTGACCGACATCATCGGCGAGATCACCGCGGCCGCCGCGGAACAGAACGACGGCATCGGCCAGGTCAACCAGGCCGTGACGCAGCTCGACCAGATGACCCAGCAGAACGCTGCACTCGTCGAGGAGTCCGCCGCCGCGGCCGAGTCGCTCAAGGAGCAGGCCTATCGCCTGGCCGAGCTGGTGAGCGCCTTCAAGCTGGGCGGCCATGCCCGCCACGGCAGCCCGGCACTGGCCTGAACCTGAACCCGATCGCTTCGCCGCCTTTCACCGCCGCCTGCGCACCTTCGTCCGACCATGAGCCTCGCAATGCCACCTGTGAACGATGCCACTGCGGATCAGAACCGGGAGTTCAGCTTCGACCGGACCGACTTCGAGCGCGTCCGCCAGCTGATCTACCAGCGCGCGGGCATCAGCCTGCACGCCGGCAAGCAGGCCATGGTCTACAGCCGCCTGTCGCGACGGCTGCGCGAGACGACCCACCGCAGCTTCGCGTCGTACCTGCAGTGGCTGGAGCAGGCGGTGGGGCCCCAGGCCGAGGCGGAATGGCAGGAGTTCGTCAACTGCCTGACCACCAATCTGACGTCGTTCTTCCGCGAGGAGCACCACTTCTCGATGTTGTCCGACGAACTGCGCAAGCTGGGGGCACAGCGCCCCTTGCGCATCTGGTGCAACGCGGCCTCCACCGGCGAGGAGCCCTACTCGATCGCGATGACGGTGGCCGAGACGCTCGGCGCCACCGCCCCGGTCAAGATCATGGCCAGCGACATCGACACCAAGGTGCTCGCCACGGCCAGCCGCGGCGTCTATGCCGACGACTCGCGCGGCCTGTCCCCCGAGCGGCTCAAGCGCCACTTCATGCGCGGCACCGGACCGAACGCCGGCTACATCCGCGTCAAGCCCGAGCTGGCGCGGCTGATCGAATTCCGCACCTTCAACCTGATGAGCAGCAGCTGGTCGATGGGTGATCCGTTCGACATCGTGTTCTGTCGCAACGTGATGATCTACTTCGACGCCCCGACCCAGCGCCGTGTGCTGGAGCGCATGCACGGCGTGATGCGCCCGGGCAGCGTGTTGTTCGTCGGCCATTCGGAGAACTTCACCGACTCGCGCGACCTGTTCCACCTGCGAGGCAAGACCGTCTATCAGCGCGTATGAACCCTGCCCTTGCCTGCAGCGCGCCCACGGCCCCACCGGCGTGGCAGATGCCTACAGTCAGCCCTCGATACGGACGAAATACCGACATGACTGCCAGCCCCCTCCTCAAAAGCTTCAGCGGCACGGCCGGTGCACCGACCGCCTCCCGCCTGGAGCGACTGAAGGCCCAGCCGCGCAAACCGGGTGAAGCCTCGTTCTTCTTCTATGACGCCCATTTCAAGAACGACGCGGTCAAGGTGCTGCCGGGCGAATACTTCGTGCACGAGGAAGACATCCTGGTGATGACCACGCTGGGTTCGTGCATCGCGGCCTGCCTGTGGGACCGCAACGCACGGGTGGGCGGCATGAACCACTTCATGCTGCCCGAAGGCGGTGGCGCGCAGGACAGCGGGCGCTACGGCTCGTTCGCGATGGAACTGCTGATCAACGAGCTGATGAAAAAAGGCGCGAGCCGCTCGACGCTGGAAGCCAAGATCTTCGGGGGTGGCCAGGTCATCAGCGGCATGAACACGCTCAACGTCGGCCAGCGCAACACCGACTTCGTGATGGACTACCTCAAGACCGAGCGCATTCCCATCGTCTCGAAGGACGTGCTGGACGTCTACCCGCGCAAGGTCTGCTTTTTCCCGGCCAGTGGCAAGGCGATGGTCAAGCGCCTGGCCGCCGCCAACACCGAGGCCCTGGTCGCCCAGGACCGCGCCGCCAGCCAGCGTGTCGTGCCGCCTGCCAGCGGTGCCGGCTCCATCGACCTGTTCTGAGGCAACAACATGGCAAAGATCCGAGCCGTGGTGGTGGACGATTCCGCCCTGGTACGCAGCCTGCTCACCGAGATCATCAACCGCCAGCCCGACATGGAGTGCGTTGGTGCGGCCAGCGACCCTTACGTGGCTCGCGAGATGATCCGCAACCTGAACCCCGACGTGATCACGCTGGACGTGGAAATGCCCCGCATGGACGGCATCGACTTCCTGTCCAAGCTGATGCGCCTGCGCCCGATGCCGGTGCTGATGGTGTCCACGCTGACCGAGCGCGGCGCCGATGTCACGCTGCGTGCGCTGGAACTGGGGGCGGTGGACTTTGTCGCCAAGCCCAAGATCGGCGTGTCCGACGGACTGCAGCAACTCGCGCAGGAGATCACCGAAAAGATCCGTGTGGCCGCCAAGGCCCATGTGCGCAAGCTGAGCCAGCCCGCGCCCAGCCCCGCCAGCCCGGGTGAGGCCCGCCCGGCCGCACCCATCAGCTCGATCGGCCGGCTGTCGACCGAAAAGATCATCTTCATCGGGGCGTCCACCGGTGGCACCGAGGCCACCCGGGAACTGCTGGTGAATCTGCCGGCCGACTCCCCGGCCGTGATGATCACCCAGCACATGCCGGCGGGATTCACGAAAAGCTATGCGACACGCCTCAACGGCCTGTGCAAGATCGCGGTGAAGGAAGCCCAGGACGGCGAGCGGGTGCTGCCCGGCCATGCCTACATCGCTCCCGGGGGCCACCACCTGAGCGTGGAACGCAGTGGCGCGAACTACATTGCCCGGGTGCAGGACGGCGAACCGGTGAACCGCCACAAGCCGTCGGTGGAGGTGCTGTTCAAGTCCGCCGCGCGCGTGGTGGGCCCCAACGCCCTGGGCATCATGCTCACCGGCATGGGTGCCGATGGCGCACGCGCCATGAAGGAAATGCGCGACGCCGGCAGCTACAACTACGTCCAGGACGAAGCCAGCTGTGTGGTCTTCGGCATGCCCCGCGAGGCCATCCAGGCCGGTGCCGCCCATGAAGTGCTGCCGCTCACCCAGATCGCGCCGCAGCTCATCGATCGCCTGCGCAGCACGGCCGGCATGAGCCTGAACCGCGTCTGAAGTTCGTCAGGTGCCCTCCCGATCCGCGCCCGCGAAGGGGGCCGGATCCGGGCGTGTGGGCGCTGCAGGTGCCCGCAGAGGCGTCGGGTGCGTGCCCGTCAGCGCACGACCTGGGCGCACAGGCGCGCCACGTCCACGGCCGACAGCGGTTTCTGTATCAGGCGTTCCATGCCGCTGGCGCGGGCCAGCGGTGCGTCATCGACATCGGCACTGGTGCCCACCAGCACGACGGCCTGCCCGCCCGGCTCGGCCCGCAGCGCGCGGGCGAGGTCGTAGCCATTCATGCGGGGCATGCGACAGTCGGTGATCACCAGCACATGGTGGTGCTCACGCCACAGCGCCAGCGCCTCCTGGCCGTCCTCGGCCACGTCGACCTGGCATCCACAGGCTTCGAGATGGGTCGAGATCAGCAGTTGCTGCACCCGGTCGTCCTCAGCCACCAGCACGCGCAAGCCATCGGCAGGCGCGCCAGCAGAGGCCGAAGGAGGTTCATCGGATGCAGACATGGGCGGTCGGTTCACGGGTGCAGACGATTGAAGAACATGCTGCCACGCACATCGCCGGATGAAAAGCCCCGCGAAGGCGCTGTCAGGGTCAACCCGCGTTGGGGTCATCCCGCAGAAACAGGCTCTGCAGGTCGCTGAGGAAGTCGAAACCTCGGGCTGTGGGCCAGGCGCGCTGCCAGTCCCGGGCGAGCAGCCCGCGGCGCTCGGCTTCGTCGAGACCGGCGCTGATGGCCGAGATCGGCAGCCCGGTACGCTCGGTGAACCAGGCCAGGTCGAAGCCCTCGCGCAGCCTCAGCGCATTGAGCATGAACTCGAACGGCAGCTCGGCACGTGCCACCTCCTGGTCCTGCGACACCGCCTGCCCCGCCAGCGCCTCCTGCATGTAACGGGCCGGCTCGCGCCAGCGGGTCTGGCGCACCACACGGTGAGGAAAGCTCAGCTTGCTGTGCGCACCCGCGCCGATGCCGAGGTAGTCACCGAAGCGCCAGTAGTTCAGGTTGTGCTCGCAGGCATGCCCGGGCCGTGCGTAGGCCGACACCTCGTAGCGCTGCATGCCGTCGGCCTGGGTGGTCTCGGTGATGAGGTCGAGCATCTCGAAGGCCGTGTCGTCGTCGGGCAGCGGCGGCGGATGTGAGGCAAACCAGGTGTTGGGCTCGATCGTCAGGTGATAGACCGACAGATGGGGCGGCTGCCAGCTCAGGGCACGCCGCAGGTCGGCCTCGCATTCGGCCAGCGTCTGGCCGGGCAGCGCATACATCAGGTCGATGTTGAAGGTGTCGAAACACTGGGCGGCCTCGTCCAGCGCCGCACTGGCCTGGGCGGCGTCATGCACCCGGCCCAGGGCCTGGAGCTTGGTGTTGTCGAAACTCTGCACCCCCACCGACAGGCGGGTCACCCCCGCCGAGCGGAAGCCGCGGAAGCGGTCGCGCTCGAAGGTGCCGGGGTTGGCCTCCAGCGTCACCTCGCAGCCCGGCTCCAGCGGCAGCAGGGCACGCACGTCGGCCAGCAGTCGGTCGATCGATTCCGGTGCAAACAGGCTGGGCGTGCCACCGCCGATGAAGATGCTGTGCACACGCCGGCCCCAGACCAAAGGCAGCGCGGCCTCGAGGTCGGCACGCAGCGCATCGAGGTAGCGCGCCTGCGGCAGTTCGCCGCGTCCCTCGTGTGAATTGAAGTCACAGTAGGGGCATTTGCGCAGGCACCAGGGCAGGTGCACATACAGCGCCAGGGGCGGTGGTGCCCCCAGGCTCAGCGTGCCGGGCCGCAAGAAGCGGTCGGCCACCGGGGCCGTGGCGGGTGCGTGGCCGGCGGTGGCGATCGGAACCACCTTGGACGAGGGCGGA
>CBFGPV010000252.1:0-5260 GCA_965650765.1 uncultured Burkholderiales bacterium | reverse complement strand
ACTCGACCGCCTTGACGTCGTGGTTGGTGGTCTTCTCGATGTCCTTGATGGCCTGGGCGTCGGCGTTCGAGAAGCCCGAGACCAGCGCACGCAGATGGGCGCGGGCCCCCTCGGACAACGGCTTGAACTCAGCCAGGCCGGCATCGGACAGGGCGATGAACCATTCGACCTCGACCTGCACGCGGCGGTGCATCAGGCCGAATTCGGACAGCAGCGGGCGCAGGGCAGCCAGCTTGCCGGCATAGCGGCCGTCGAGGGGAGACAGGGCGGTGAGGGGCGAATGGTCCATGGCGCGGTCGAGCCCGGATCGGGCTGAGCAGGAGGGAGGGAAGCCCGCGATTTTAAGGCCTGGTGCGGTCCGGGGCCGGCAGCACCTGCACGGGGGCAGGCGTGCCCGGCCGGCGACGGTTCAGCGCGTACTCCTGGCTGGCCAGCGAGGGCCCGAGGAATTCGCGCAGCGTCGGGCGCTGGCGCAGCAGCCTCGTGTTGAACAGGAATTCGGCGATCTCACGCAACCAGACCCGCCGGCCCATGCGGGTGTACCAGCGCATCGCATGCCGGTATTCGGGGTCCGGATGGAACCACATGCGCCGCAGCACCCGCGGGCGCAGCTGCACCATCGCCTCGATCGTCTTGAACCACAGGAAGACGCGCCAGGTCGGGATGTGCGGGTTCTCCAGCACCTGGTGCTTGTAGTCCCAGCGGCGGGTGTCGGATTGGATCACGCGCCGGGTCTCGACGCTGTCGTAGAACGGGGTCCAGCGGTGCGGCGTGGCATACAGCAGCTGCACCTGGTCGGGGTCGTAGCGCAGCAGGTGCCGCCACGAACGCCAGTAGTCCCGGTCGCGTTCTTCCGAGAACCCCAGCACATAGGTGGCCATCGACAGGATGCCATGCTGGCGCAGCAGCTGGATGGCACGCTGGTCCTCCGATACCTTGCCCCCCTTGCGGATGGCCGCCAGCGTGGGCTCGTCATAGCTTTCGATTCCCAGCAGGAAGCGGATCACACCGGCACGCTTGTACAGGTGCAGGATGTCTTCATCGCGCACGATGTCGCCGGCGCGGGTCGACCCCACCAGCAGCAGCGGCACGTCCTCGGCGATCAGGGCCTCGAGAAAGGCCTTCCAGGCCTTGCGCGACCCGGTCGGCAGCTCGTCGGCAAAGTTGATCAGCTCGACCCCGTGTTCACGGTGCAGCCGTGCCAGCTCGCGGGCCAGCTTCACCGGGTCACGGTGGCGCCACTGGGTCCAGAAGCCGCGCTGGCCGCAGTAGTTGCACAGGTAGGGGCAGCCTCGCGCGAACTGCACGACCACCGCGCGCTTGCCGCCCCAGTACGAGTAGTCACGGTGGTCGATCAGCTCCCAGCCGATGCGCCAGGCGTCGAGATCGCGGATCAGGTCGGCTGCGCGGCTGGACTGCACCATGCCCTGGTCGCGCCAGGCCAGCCCGGGCACCTGTGCCAGGGGGCGGCCGTCCCGCAGCGCCTGCATCAGCGCCAGGCCGGTGGCCTCGCCCTCGCCGCGCACGATGATGTCGATCGCCGGATGCGCCTGCAGGATCTCCTGCCAGTGGTAGGTGGGGTGCACCCCGCCATAGACGATCGTGATACCGGGCAGCGCCCGTTTCAGCGCGGCAGCCCATTCGACGACCGTGGCATGCACCGAGCTCGACCCCGAGTGCCCGATCATCACCACGTCGAAGCTGCCGGACTGCAGCGCGGCCAGCGCCTGCGCCAGGCGCCAGTCGTGCAGATCGGCGTCGATGAGCTGCACCTCGAAGCCGTCGTCGAGCAGCGGACCGCCCACACACAGCAGGCCCAGCGGTGGCAGATGCTCGCGCGGCACGCGGCTGCCGATGGCCGTGTGCGGCGGGTTGAGCAGTGCGATCCTCATCGGCGCTGCAACCGCCGCATCAGCGGGACGCCTCCTCGAACACCCGGATGCGCTCGGCATCGGCCGGGTGGCTGGCCAGGGCGATGCCAAGCGTCGATCGCTCGCGGCTTTCGTCGAGCGTGGACAGCCGCTCGAAGAAGGTCACCATCACCCGCGGCGGGATGCCCGCCGCTTTCAGGATGCGGATGGCCGCCTGGTCGGCCTCGCGCTCGGCATCGCGCGAATAGGCCGCCTGGCCCAGCACCACCGGTGCCACGGCCAGCAGGCTGCTGAAGTCGCCGAAGGCCACGCTGGCCGCCACACCGAGCAGGGTCGTCTGCACCAGCATGCGCATGCCATGGCGGTGCTCGACATGGCCCAGCTCATGCGCCAGCACACCTGTGATGACGTCGGCGTTGCCGTCGACCAGCTTCACCAGCTCGTCGGTCATCACGATGGTGCCACCGGGCAGCGCAAAGGCATTGGGGCCGATCTCGCTCTTGTGGAAGTGCACACGGTGCGGCGGGACGTTGCCGTCGGGATAGGCTCGTTTCAACGCGGCGTCGAAGGCCGCGCGCAGCCGATCCTGCTCGGCCTGCGGCAGCGCGCTGGGCCGCAGCATCTCGGTGCGGAAGGAGTCGAATGCGGCCTCGCCCAGGGCAGTGTCCACGCTGTGCGGCACGAAACTCAGCACCCCGCGGGTGACCAGCGGCAGGCCCCACAGGTACATGGCCACGCACAGGGCCACCAGCACCGCGACGGCGCCCCCGACCCATCGCCAGCTCTGTTCGGCCCGGGTCACGATGGATTCGGGCAGGGCGCTGGCGCGCGCCCAGGCATCGAAGGCGGCGGCATCGGCTGCATGCAGCGACGCACCATCGGCCAGGTGCGCGACCCGTGCGCCGCGCTGCGTGCGCTGGGGCCACTGCACCTCGGCCACCGGCACCGAGCGCACGATGCCGCTGCCGCGCAGGTACAGCGTGGCGCCGCTGACGTGCGCGGCCACCCGGTGGGCCCGTGCGCTGCGGCCGTCGAAATAATCGAGCTCGATCTGGGCGTCCTGCATCGCCGTCACAACCCGATGTCGAAGCCCAGCAGTTCGTCGCCCATGTCGGCCGCGGCATCGCCGGTGCGCGGGCGCAGCGCCATGATCAGCTCGTCCAGATCGACCCGGCTCACCAATGTGACGGCCTCCAGCCGCATGCGCCGGTTGGCCACGGCGGCCCACGGCCAGTACAGGCCCAGCGTGAGCATCAGCAGCAGCCAGTTCTTCACCTGCAAGCCGAAATAGGAGGCGAGCTTGAGCTCGCTGCGAAAGCGCAGGTAGCGGTTGCCGGTCTTGGTCCAGATGAGGTTCTGCATGCGCACCGTGAGGTACGGGCCGACCAGCAGGTTCATGTAGAGCATCGACAGCACGAACAGCAGCGCGAACAGCGCAAACACGGCCGACATCACTTCGACGCCCATCGCGCTCAGTCCCGCGCTCAAGGCGATCCCGGCGCCGATCAGCAGCACCGGCGCCACGACCACGCCGATGGTGCGCAGGCACACGCCATACACCGGCCAGGGGCCCAGTCGCAGCTCGGTCTGCAGCTGGCCGAGCCGGAAGTGATCGTGCTGGTACTTCTTCAGCCGCCACAGGTAGTAGGGCAGGGTGAGCATGCCGGCCCCGAGGCAGGCCAGGAGGGCCCAGCCGAGCACGGCCGAGTCGACCAGCTCGGCCGCTTCGGGTTGCTCTTCGATCATGCTGACCAAGGCCAGCGGCACCGCGAGCAGCAGCATGGGCACGACCACCGCCTTGTAGGCACCGGCGGTGTCCCCTGTGAAGCTGAAGCGCAGTCCGCGCCAGCTGGTGTGGCCCAGCCGGAACTGGAGTGCCGAGCGCAGCAGCACCGGCCACAGCGCGACCAGCGCGAGGATGGCGACCAGCCCGGCCACCGGCGAGAACTGGGTCGCGAAGCTGTAGACCATGAACAGGCCGCCGGCGAGCGCCGTGCCGCGCAGCATCTTGCGGGGCTCGCCGTGGAAGTCCAGCGCGTGGCCGCCTATCTGGGTGTTGTTGTAGAAGTAGCGCAGCTTGCGCACCTTGGCCCATGGCAGGTAGATGCCCAGCGTCACGAACACCAGCAGCAGGTTGACGATCCAGATGCGGAAGTATTCGCCACCTGCGCCGGTGAATTCGAGCGGCACATGGTGGGCCTGCCGTGGCGGCAGCACTTTCGAGAAGGCACTGTTGCCCGGTGGGTCGGCCGAGATCGAGCTCACCACACCGGTGAGGCCGCCACTGTCGACGAGCATGGCGCCCACGGGGGGCTGGCTGGGCGGCGCAGTGCCGGACGGCGTGCCGAGGCCGCCGCCCACGGTGCCGCTGCCCACGGCAGCAGATGGGACCGGAGATTGACTGTTCATGGTGTATCGGTCGAGACGGGACTCCCTGTGCCGCCGGCCCTCCGGCGGCAGACCCCGACGGAATGTACCGCCATTTGTGCAGCGCACGATCGTGCGCCAGGCCCGGATTCCGGGGGGGCCACCCAGCCGGGGGGGCGCTGTCGTATTCCCGACGCGCGACACTAGAATCCGCAGACCACACCTGCTGCTTCAGCCCATGAAACTGATCGGATCGCTTGCCAGCCCCTATGTGCGCAAAGTGCGCATCGTGATGGCTGAGAAAAAGCTCGACTACAAGCTGGAACTGGAGGACGTCTGGGCCCCGGGCAGCGCGATCACCAACGCCAACCCGCTGGGCAAGGTGCCCTGCCTGGTGATGGAAGGGGGCGAGGCGGTGTTCGACTCGCGCGTGATCGTCGAGTATGTCGACACCCTCTCACCGGTGGGCAAGCTGATTCCCGCCTCGGGGCGCGAGCGGGTCGAGGTGCGCACCTGGGAGGCCCTGGCCGACGGCCTGATCGATGCCTGCATCGCCGCGCGCCTGGAGCAGACCTGGGCCGGGCGCAGCGAGAGCGAGCGTTCGGCGGCCTGGATCGAGCGCCAGATGAACAAGGTCCATGCCGCGCTCAAGGCGATGAGCCTGGGGCTGGGCGAGCGGCCGTGGTGCACCGGCATCCACCTGACGCTGGCCGACATCGCCGTGGGGTGTGCCCTGGGTTACCTCGACTTCCGGTTCGCCCACATCGACTGGCGGCGCGACTACCCCAATCTTGCGCGGCTGCACGACAAGCTCGCACAGCGCCAGAGTTTCATCGACACCGCCCCGCCTGCGGCCTGAGGCCGAACGTTTGAGCCGAGGGGCCAAGGGCCACGACGGTCGCAGCCCCGCTCCAGCGAAGGGCCGGGCATTGCCTTTGCAGCGCGGCCAATCCATGTTCATCGGGCGGCCGCGGTGGTGTGCGGCGCCGCGTATCGCCCCTTGCGTGGCGAGCCTGGGGGAT
>CBFGPV010000251.1:0-5268 GCA_965650765.1 uncultured Burkholderiales bacterium | reverse complement strand
CGGCTGGACTTCCTGATCCAGGAACTGCACCGCGAAGCCAACACCCTGGGCTCCAAGGCCTCGGCCCTGGAGCTGACCCAGATCTCGGTGGAAATGAAGGTGCTGATCGAGCAGATGCGCGAGCAGGTGCAGAATATCGAGTGACCCGGCCTGCAGGCGGGCATCGGGGCCACCGGCGCCATGACCCGCACCGGCTTGCGCCGGCAGCATCCCTGGCCCGCCACCCCCAGCCTCCCCGTCGACCCTTCCAGCCACACACCCATGGAATACCCAGGCAACCTGTTCGTCGTCGCCGCCCCCAGCGGGGCTGGCAAGTCCAGCCTGGTCAAGGCGCTGCTGGAACTCGACTCGCACCTGGCCGTGTCGATCTCGCACACCACGCGGGCACCGCGCGGGCAGGAGCAGGACGGGCGCGAGTACTGGTTCACCGACGAGCCCACCTTCCGCTCGATGATCGCGCGGGGTGAGTTTTTCGAATGGGCCGAGGTGCACGGCAACCTGTATGGCACCTCGCGGGCTGCGGTGGAGGCCAAGGTGGCCCAGGGCTCGGATGTCGTGCTGGAGATCGACTGGCAGGGCGCCTTGCAGATCAAGCAGCTGTTCCCGAACGCCATCCTGATCTTCATCCTGCCGCCAAGCTGGGAAGAACTCCTGCAGCGGCTGAACCGGCGCGGCGAGGACCGGCCCGAGGTGATCGCCAAGCGCATGGAAAACGCGCGCATCGAGGTGGCCCAGGCCCGGCACTTCGACTTCGTTATAATCAACGCCCTGTTCGAGACGGCGCTTTTCGACCTGAAGGCGATCGTCCACGCGCAGCGGCTGAAGTACGCTGCCCAGCGTCGAAGCAAGAAGGCCGTCTTCGACGCCCTCAACCTGTCCTGATCTGTCCTGACACCCCGGATGCCTTGCCTGGCAATGCGTACGGGGGTCGCAACCGGAGTTCACATGGCCCGCATCACCGTTGAAGACTGCCTGCACAAGATCCCCAACCGCTTTCAGCTGGTGCTGGCTGCCACCTACCGCGCGCGCATGCTGAGCCAGGGCCACGCCGCTCGCATCGAGTCCAAGAACAAGCCCGGCGTGACCGCGCTGCGCGAGATCGCCGCCGGTGAAGTCGGCATCGAGATGCTGCGCAAGGTACCGACCTGACACACCGCCCGCCTTTCGCCGCCCTGCTGGCCTGAATCAACGCCCGAACCTTGTGTCGGGCGTTGTTGTTTCCGGGCTCGGGGCGACAAGGCGCAATCCGCGCTAAATTCGGTGCATGGTTGCCCGTACCGCCACTGCCAGCAAGCCCCTGCCGCCCGCCGCGCCCGACCGAGTTGCCCAGGTCGGTGCGGCCGCGGCGTCCTTTGCCGCCCTGACGCACCGGCTCGACTATCTCGACGCGAACGACATCAAGCGCGTGCGAGAAGCGTACAAATACGCCGACGAGGCCCACCTGGGCCAGTTCCGGGCCAGTGGCGAGCCCTACATCACCCATCCCATCGCCGTGGCCGGCCTGTGTGCCGACTGGAAGCTCGACGCCCAGGCCATCATGGCGGCGCTGATGCACGACGTGATGGAGGACAGCGGCGCCACGAAGGTCGAGCTGATCGAGAAGTTCGGTGCCCAGACGGCTGAACTGGTCGACGGGCTGACCAAGCTGGACAAGCTCCAGTTTTCGACCCGCGAGGAGTCGCAGGCCGAGTCCTTCCGCAAGATGTTGCTGGCCATGGCGCGCGACGTGCGCGTGGTGCTGATCAAGCTGGCCGACCGGCTGCACAACATGCGCACGATGGATGCGATGCCGGTCAACAAACGCGGGCGCATCGCACGCGAGACCCTCGACATCTACGCGCCCATCGCGCACCGGCTGGGCCTGAACCAGGCCTACCGGGAGTTCCAGGACCTGTGCTTCCAGCATCTGCTGCCGTGGCGCTTTGCCGCGCTCGACAAGGCGGTGCAGCGCGCGCGCGGGCATCGGCGCGACCTCGTCAACCGCATCCAGGCCGACGTCGAGAAGGCCTTCGGCGATGCGGGCATGAACGTGCAGATCTACGGGCGCGAGAAGACGCTCTATTCCATCTACCGCAAGATGCGCGAGAAGCACCTGAGCTTTGCGCAGGTGAGCGACATCTTCGGCTTCCGGGTGGTGGTGAACACCCTGCCCGACTGCTACCTGGCGCTCGGTGTGCTGCACCAGCTCTACAAGCCGCTGCCCGGGCGCTTCAAGGACTACATCGCGATCCCCAAGGCCAATGGCTACCAGTCGCTGCACACCACGCTGGTGAGCCCGCTGGGCACCTCGGTGGAGTTCCAGGTGCGCACCGAGCCGATGCACATGGTGGCCGAAAAAGGCATTGCCGCACACTGGATGTACAAGGCCAGCGAGCTCGCTGGCGTGACCGAGGCGCAGCGCCTGAGCACGGTCTCGCTGCAGTCGCTGATCGACATCCAGGACGAGACACGCGACGCGGCCGAGTTCCTGGAGCATGTGAAGGTCGACCTCTTCCCGGATGCGGTCTACGTGTTCACGCCCAAGTCCAAGATCCTGGCGTTGCCGCGCGGGGCCACGCCGGTGGACTTCGCCTATGCGATCCACTCCGACGTTGGCGACCACACGGTGGCGGCCAAGGTCAATGGCGAGCAGGTGGCACTGCGCACCGAGCTGCGCAGTGGCGACGTGGTCGAGATCACCACGGCGCCCGTCTCGCGGCCGAATCCGGCCTGGCTCAACTTCGTGCGCACCGGCCGGGCCCGCTCGAAGATCCGGCACTACCTCAAGAACATGAAGCAGGAGGAGTCGCTCGAACTGGGCGAAAAGCTCCTGAACCAGGCGATGCGCGCCGAAGGCCTGCAACTGCCGGTGGGTGACGAAGCCAACGGGCCGGACGCCCCGATCTGGCAGGCCCTGATCCGCTGGAGCGGCAACCGCACGCGCCGCGAGTTGCTGGTGGACATCGGCCTGGGCAAGAAGATCGCGATCATCGTGGCCAAGCGGCTGGCCAAGATGATGGCCGAGGCCGGTACACGGCCCGATGCGCTGACGCTGTCGATGAGCCGTTACCTCACCGACGACTCCGCCCCCTCGCAGGCCATCGTGACGATCGACGGCAGCGAAGGCGTGACGGTACAGATGGCCACCTGCTGCCGCCCCATCCCGGGCGACTCCATCGTGGGCTACCTGGGCCGCGGCGAGGGCCTGGTGGTGCACACCTCGGAATGCCTGGTGGGCAAGCGCCTGTTCCAGCGCGACAGCGAACGCTGGATTGCCGTCGAATGGGCCGAGGAACCGCAACGCATGTTCGACACCGCCGTCACGGTGCTGGTGCTCAACAGCAAGGGCGTGCTGGCCAAGGTGGCGCAGGCCGTCAGCGAGGCCGAGGCGGACATCTCGCACATCGACATGGGCCATGACCCGGGCCAGTCGACCACCGAACTGAAACTCTTGCTGGCCGTGCGCGACCGGGTGCACCTGGCCGACGTGCTGCGCACGCTCAAACGCTCGCCGACCGTGCTGAAGGTGGCCCGCGTCAAGCCCCAGTAGGCCAGGTGGCCCTGGCCCGCCGGGCCGGCGGCTGCGCCCTCAGGGCTTCGGGTACTGCACCGCCAGGATCTCGAGGCGCTCCAGGCCACCCGGCGTCATCAGCTGCACCTCGTCGCCCTCGCGCGACTTCAGCAAGGCGCGCGCGATCGGCGACACCCAGCTCACCTCACCTTGCAGCGGATCGACCTCGTCGATGCCCTTGATCGTGATGGTGCGCTCCTCGCCTCGGGCATTCGCATAGGTGACGGTCGCCCCGAAAAAGACCTGATCGTTGCCGTGGTGAACACTGGGGTCGGCCACCTCGGCGATGTCCAGCCGCTTGGTCAGGAAGCGGATGCGGCGGTCGATCTCGCGCAGGCGCTTCTTGCCGTAGAGGTAGTCGCCGTTCTCGGATCGGTCACCGTTCTTGGCCGCCCACGACACCACCTCGACCACCTTGGGCCGCTCGTCGTCCATCAGGTGCATCAGTTCGTCGCGCAGGCGGCGATAGCCCTGCGGGGTGAGATAGTTCTTGCTGCCCTGCGGCAGCGCGGGCAGGGCGAGGTCGTCGTCCTCGTCGGTGCCGGCGGCGTCAGACTCACGCGTGAATGCTTTGCTCAATGCCTGTCCTTCGCAGGGGGTGTACCGGGGCCCCTGCTGTTTGTGTGACCAAAAATTATGCGCTCTGGCAGGCCTGTCGGGCACAGGTCACAATAGCCCCAACCTCCTGCCCCCGCTGCAGCCATGCTGATCGATTTCTTCTTCACCCTGCGCTCCGCCAAGCTGCCGGTATCCATCAAGGAATATCTGGTGCTGCTGGAGGCCATCAAGTCCGGCGTGATCGACGACGAGGGCGGCCCCACGGTGGACCGCTTCTACTACCTCGCTCGCACCGCCCTGGTCAAGGACGAGGCCCAGTTCGACAAGTTCGACCGGGCGTTTGCGGCCTACTTCAAGGGCGTTGAACTGCTGACCGACTTCACGAAGGACATTCCGCTCGAATGGCTGCAAAAGCGCCTGGAACTCGAGCTGAGCCCCGAGGAGAAGGCCCGCATCGAAAAGCTCGGCTGGGACGAGCTGATGAAACGCCTGAAAGACCTGTTCGAGCAGCAGAAGGAACGCCATGAAGGCGGCAACCGGTTCATCGGGACCGGCGGCACCTCACCGTTCGGCGCCTACGGCTACAACCCGCAGGGCATCCGCGTCGGGCAGGAGAAGGGCCGCAACAAGAGCGCGATCAAGGTCTGGGACCAGCGCCAGTACAAGGACTACGACGACTCGCTCGAGCTGGGCACGCGCAACATCAAGGTCGCGTTGCGCCGCCTGCGACGGTTTGCCCGCGAGGGCTCGGCCGAAGAGCTCGACCTGGACGACACCATCCGCTCCACCGCCGCCAATGCCGGCTGGCTGGACATCAAGATGGTGCCCGAGCGCCACAACAACGTGAAGGTGCTGCTGCTGATGGACGTGGGCGGCACGATGGACGAACACATCCACCGTGTCGAAGAGTTGTTCAGCGCCGCGAAGGCGGAGTTCAAGCACCTCGAGTTCTACTACTTCCACAACTGCGTCTATGACTTCATGTGGAAGAACAACCGTCGGCGCTACAGCGAGAAGTTCCCGACCTGGGACATCCTGCGCAAGTACAACAAGGACTACAAGCTGATCTTCGTGGGCGACGCGACGATGAGCCCCTACGAGATCCTGCAGCCCGGCGGCAGCGTCGAATACAACAACGAGGAGCCGGGCGCCGAATGGCT
>CBFGPV010000250.1:0-5271 GCA_965650765.1 uncultured Burkholderiales bacterium | reverse complement strand
CGCAGGCCCTGCTGGTCGCGCACCGTGACGGTGATCTCATAGCTGCGCGCGGCCTCGGTGGGGGCGGCGCGGAACTGCAGTTCGCCGGTCTGGGCGTCGATCGTGAAATGGCGACGGTCCGGGCCGGACAGGCTGTAGCTCAGGCGTGCGCCGGCGTCGACGTCCTCGGCATCGAGGTCGGCCACCTGCAGCGTGCCCACCGGCACCTCGATCTGGGCTCGCGCCGCACCGTCGAAGCTGGTGATCACCGGCGCTTCGTTCACGTCGATCACCCGCACGACGTGTTCCGCGCTGATGCCCGAGGCCGCCGTCACATCGCGTGCGACCACGCGCAGCTCCAGGCTGGCCGTGGTCTCGAAGTCCAGCCTGACCCCCGGCTTGAGCTGCAGCGTGTAGTACGAACCGAACACACGCTCCAGGTTGAACAGTGCGGCATCGCGCCCTTCCAGCCCCACCACGTTGCGCCCGCCGTCACGGTCGACCACGGTCACCAGGGCTGTGGGCAGCCAGTTCAGCAGGCTGGTGTTTTCTCGGACGCCCGGGGTGATGGGCGTGATGCGGATGTCGGTGGGGCCGGCCATGGATGCTCCTGTGTGCTACGACGGAGACGCCGCGGATCGGGGCGCCTGACGAGTCGCGAAGTCTCGTTGCCGCAGATGACATGACCGTGAACAAATGCCGTCAGGCTTTCATCTGGTGACATGCCCGACGGGCGCGCCCCAGGCCGGCACCAGGCAGTCGGGCGACACGGCCCCGCAGTGCGTCAGGCCCAGCATCGCCAGGTTGCGATCGACTTCGTCATGCAGCAGGCCAAGGGCATGCGCCACACCGGCCTGTGCCGCCACGGCGGCGGCGTACTGCATGGGCCGGCCGACCCACACGCAGCGGGCCCCGAGCGCCAGCGCCTTGATCACGTCGCTGCCGCGGCGTATGCCGCCATCGAGCATCACGACCATCGAGCCTGCGGCCGCGGCGATCTCGGGCAGCACCTGCAACGGCGCCACGGCGCCGTCGAGCTGGCGCCCGCCGTGATTGGACACGACGATGCCGTCCACCCCCCGGGCCAGCGCCTGGCGCGTATCGTGTGCACTCAGGATGCCCTTGAGCACCAGTGTGCCGGGCCAGCGGCGCCGGATGTGGTCGACGTGCTGCCAGCCCAGGTGGTCGCGCGCCGCGAAGTCGCGCACGACCCGCGACGACAGGATGGGTGCGCCCCGCTCGGCAAACGAGTTCTCGAAGTGCGGCATGCCCTGCGTGAGCAGGGTGCGCGCCAGCGTGCCGATCAGCCAGCGCGGGCGGGTCAGGCCGTCCCAGGCCAGCCGCAGCGACGGCCGCAGCGGGGTCGAGAAGCCGCTGCGCACGTTGTTCTCGCGGTTGCCAGCCACCGGCAGGTCGACCGTGATGACCAGCGTGCGATAGCCCGCGGCGGCGACCCGGTCGAGCAGGGCGTCGATGCGCGGCAGGTCGCCGGGCAGATAGGCCTGGAACCACGCCCGCGGCGCGTGCACGATCAGTTCCTCGAGCCGGGTGAGCGCCGACCCGCTGACGACAAAGGGCACACCCGCCTCATGTGCCGCACGCGCCTGGGCCACGTCACCCCGCCACGCCGACAGCGCATTCAGGCCCATGGGGGCGATGCCGAAAGGCGAGCGGTAGGACTCGCCGAACAGCGTGATGTCCTGCCGCCGCTGCGAGACGTCGACCAGCACGCGCGGGCGGAACGCCAGGGCCTCGAAGGCCGAACGGTTGGCACGCAGCGAACGGTTGTCCTCGGCTGCCCCGGCCACATAGCCGAAGATCGGCCGCGGCAGCTGCCGGCGTGCCGCCGCCTCGAAGTCGTCGAGCGAGAGGATGCCGCGCAGGCGCCGCGGCAGGCGGATGGCCCCCGGGTTCAGGTAGCTGCCGCTGCGGGCGAACGAGCTGGCGGGCGCGTTATGAGTGGCGGAGGTGTTCAAGCGGTGGCTCCCGGTGGTGAATGCGTGGGGCTCGGTTATCGGGCCTGTCGCGTTCAGAAGAAAGCGAATTGATCGACACGATCTGATTCGCTTTTTTGAAACTGTTGAGGCACCATGCCGGAACGGCCATCCACCCCGGACGCCGCCTGCCCCATGACCCTGAAGCAACTTGAAGCCTTCTACTGGGCGGCCACCTGCGCCAGTTTTGCGGTGGCGGCGCAGCGTGTGCACCTGTCGATGTCGTCGCTGTCCAAGCGCATTGCCGAGCTGGAGCTGTCGCTCGGCGAGCGGCTGTTCGACCGCAGCGGCCACCGGGCCACGCTGACCGACACCGGTCGCCGCCTGGTGCCGCGTGCGCGCGACCTGCTCCAGGCCGCCGATGCCCTGCGGCACGACCTCGGCCAGCACACCGGCCTGCACGGCACCTGCCGGCTGGGGGTGGGCGAGCTGTCGGCACTGACCTGGCTGCCGCGGCTGGTGCGCCGTGTGCAGGCCGACCACCCGGCCTTGCAGCTGGAGCCTCACGTCGACATCGGCGAGGTGCTGGAGCGGCGCATCGAGGCCGGCGAACTCGACCTCGCGGTGGTGGCCGGGCGGTCGTCGCGCAGTGCCATCGCCTCCCAGGCCGTGGCCGAGGCACGGTTTGTCTGGTGCGCACAACCGGCGCTGGTCGGCCGCGCCAGGTCGTTCGGTCCGGCGCTGCTTGGCCAGTCCACGCTCGTGACCCTGCCCCCCGGTGCCGGCACCACCCGCATCCTCGAAGACTGGCTGGCCGCGCACGACGTGCAGCCGCGCCAGCGCCTGCACTGCAACCACTGGGGCGCCGTCGCCGGCATGCTGGTCGAGGGCGTGGGGGTGGGGCTGCTGCCCCAGGGCTGGGCGCGCGCGCTGTCACGCCGCGGCCTGCTGCGCAGCCTTCGCTCCCAGCCGGAAGTGGCTGCGCTGGCCTACACCTGCCAGTGGCGGCGCGACGACCACCGCGCGCTGGTGCGCAGCCTGCGCGAGCTGGTGGTGCAGGCGGCCGATTTCGGCTCAGGCGGCCTGTTCCAGTGAGCGCACGTTTCGTCATCCACGGCCGGCCCAACTCGGTGAGAATGCACACGGGCCCGCTGCCGGGCCTTCCGCCCCGTTTCTGCGCCACCCCCAACCGGAGCAAACGATGACCACGATCACCCATGCCGTGAACTGGTTCGAGATTCCCGTGAGCGACTTTGCACGCGCCAAGGCGTTTTACGAGGCCGTGCTCGGCCGCCCGATCGAGACGATGACCATGGGCCCCTCCACGATGGGCTTCCTGTCGTCCGACCCGAATGGCGTGGGCGGCGCCATCGTGCATGACGAGAGCACCACCCCCTCCCAGCAGGGCACGCTGGTCTACCTCAACGGCGGCGACGACCTCGCCCCGATGCTGGCCCGCGTCGAGCCCGCCGGGGGCCGCATTGCCATTCCCAAGACCGAGATCGGCAACGGTTTCGGATTTTTTGCCCACTTTGTCGACACCGAAGGCAACAAGGTGGGCCTGCATTCGATGCAGTGACCCGTTCGCAACCAGGAGATCCCCATGCCCAAAGGCGTCCAGCGCAGTGACAAGATGAGCAAGAAACCCAAACAGGACAAGAGCCCGCCCAAGGAGTCCTCGTCGGTCTCGACCCGCCCGGTGGCACCCACCACCTCGGTGATGCCCAAGGGCAAGCTGAAGAACAAGCCCGCCTGAGCCGGCCGGCGCTCACGCTGCACTCGCCCGCCGTCGGCGGGTGCGGTGAGCACGCTGGATCTGCCCGGCCAGGGCTGCCACCCTTTCACGCAGGGCGGCCGGCTCGACCACCTCGGCTTCGCCACCCAGGCCCAGGACCTGACGGGCGCCATGCTCGACAGATTCGACCGCGAGCCGAACCAGATGCCATCCGGCACGCCCGCCCGCCGGGACCGGCAGTTCCTCGAAGGGGCTGCGCGCATGCACCAGCCAGCCCCGCGCGCGTGCCGAGACCCAGACCTGAGCCTGGAGCGGTCGCAATTCGGCCTCGAAACGCGCTGACGCCTCGGCCCAGTAGCGGGCCAGCTCGAACCCGGCGGGCCGCCGGAACGTCGCCCGCCCGGGCATCAGCTCCAGCACACTGGCCAGACGATAGGTTCGCACCTCGCGCTCGCCCGCCTGGCGCGCGGCGATGTACCAGACCCCGGCCTTCAGGACCAGTCCCAGCGGTTCGAGCTCACGCCAGGTGGTGCGCTGCCAGCTGGCGTACCGCACGTGGATGCGCCGGCCTTCCCATACCGCCTGCGCCACCTCGGCCAGCCGGGCCGGCGTCTCGGGCGCGCGGTACCAGTCCAGGGGGTCGATGTGCAGCCGGTCGGCCACCCGCGCCGCCTGTTCGCGCAGCGGAGCCGGCAGGCTGGCCACCAGCTTCAGCCGCGCCGACACGGCCGCGCCCCCCAAACCCAGGTCGGTTGCCGCGCCGGGCAGGCCCGCCAGCAAGAGCGCATGGGCCTCGGGTTCGGTCATGCCGGTGAGCTGCGTGCTCCAGCCGGGCCGCAGCCGGAATCCGCCTTCACGTCCGCGCTCGGCCCACAGCGGCACACCGGCCGCCGAGAGCTGATCGACATCGCGCAGGATCGTCCGCTCGGACACTTCCAGCGCCGATGCCAGGGCCGAAGCCGTCATGCGCTCATGCGTCTGCAGCAGCATCAGGATGGACAGCAGTCGACTGGCTTTCATGGGGGCCGGTGAATCATGACAGACGGTGTCATCTTATGCGTGACACGATGGCCTGCATCGATCCTTGCACCCGGAGCCTGCCCATGACTGCCCTGCCATCCGCCCCGCATCCCAGCCGACCGGGCGCCGCCCATGACTTCGACTTCCTGATCGGCACCTGGACCAGCCGGCAGCGCCGCCTGCGGCAGCGGCTGCAGGGCTGCACCGACTGGGAGACCTTCACCGCCTCGAGCACCGTGCAGCCGCTGCCCGGCGGTGTGGGCAATGTCGATGCCCTGAGCGCAGAGACCTGGCGCCCAGGCTGGGTGGGACTGTCGCTGCGCATCTTCAACCCGCTCACCCAGCTCTGGAGCATCCACTGGGTCACGAATGACGGTGGCGGCATCGACGCCGGCAGCGGTCAGCTTCTGCCACCGGTGGTCGGGCGGTTCCAAGGCCACGAGGGTCTGTTCGAGGGAGACGACCAGCTTGACGGTCAGCCGATCCGCGTGCAGTTCCGTTGGCAGCGCCTGGGCCCGGACGCGGCACGCTGGGAGCAGGCCTTCTCGGCCGACGGCGGGCGCACCTGGGAGGTCAACTGGGTGATGGAATTCGAACGCGAGA
>CBFGPV010000249.1:0-5277 GCA_965650765.1 uncultured Burkholderiales bacterium | reverse complement strand
AGGACTTCAACGGCGTCAAGGCGGTCAACAACGTCAGCATCGACATCGCCAAGGGCGAGATCTTTGCGCTGCTCGGATCGTCCGGGTGCGGCAAGACCACGCTGCTGCGCATGCTGGCCGGGTTCGAGACGCCCACTTCGGGGCGCATCGTGCTCGATGGCCGCGATCTCGGTGACCTGCCCCCGTACGAACGGCCCATCAACATGATGTTCCAGTCGTACGCGCTGTTCCCCCACCTCACCGTCTGGGACAACATCGCCTTCGGCCTGCGTCGCGACGGCCTGCCGCGCGCGGCGATCGAAGAGCGGGTCGAGGCCATGCTCAAGCTCGTTCAGCTCGGCAAGTTCGCCCGGCGCAAGCCCCATCAGCTCTCCGGCGGCCAGCAGCAGCGTGTGGCGCTGGCGCGCAGCCTGGCCAAGCGCCCGCAGCTGCTGCTGCTCGACGAACCGTTGGGGGCGCTGGACAAGAAGCTGCGCGAGCAGACCCAGATCGAACTGGTCAACATCATCGAAGAGGTCGGGGTCACCTGCGTGATGGTCACCCACGACCAGGAAGAAGCCATGACCATGGCCTCGCGCATCGCGGTGATGAGCGAAGGCCGCCTGCTGCAGGTGGGCGCACCGGGCGACATCTACGAGACCCCGGCCACCCGCTTCGTCGCCGACTTCATCGGCAATGTGAATCTGGTCGACGGCACACTCGCACAGGACCACCCCGACCACGTGGTGATCGAATGCCAGGACATGACCCACTACGTCGGCCATGGCATCACCGGAACCGAGGGCATGCCGGTGACCGTGGCGCTTCGCCCCGAGAAGATCCGGCTCACCCGCCAGGAGCCGACCGGCACCTACAACAAGGCCCGCGGGAAGGTGCGTGACCTCTCCTATTTCGGCAGCTACACCGTCTACCACCTGCAGCTGCCCGGCGGACAGGTGCTGAAGGTCAGTCAGAGCAACATCGAGCGGCACCCCGAGGACGTGCTCACCTGGGACGACGAAGCCTGGGCGCACTGGTCCGATTCGGCCCAGGTCGTGCTCACCCAGTAGGCCCCGGACCACAGGCTCGCCCCATGGATTCCTCAACGCCCACCCGCCCCCGCCGCACCGCCTCGCCCTGGTGGCGCGGTCGCACCGCCGTGATCGGCATCCCGTATGTGTGGCTGCTGGTGTTTTTCCTGCTGCCCTTCCTGATCGTGCTGCGCATCAGCGTGGCCGAGATGGAAACCGTGGTCATCAAGGACCTCGTCACGCTGCAGGAGGGGGTGCTGCAGGTCACGATCAAGCTCGGCAACTACCTGTTCATCACGCAGGACGACCTGTACTTCCGCACCTACCTGAACAGCGTGAAGTACGCCGCGGTCACCACGGTGCTGTGCCTGCTGATCGGCTACCCCTTCGCCTACTTCATGGCGCGTGCGCGCAGTTCGCTGCAGCCGGCCCTGCTGATGCTGGTGATGCTGCCGTTCTGGACCTCCTTCCTGCTGCGCGTGTATGCGTGGAAAGGCCTGCTCGGCGAACAGGGCTGGGTGGCCGAGGCCATGATCGCCGTCGGCCTGGACCAGGTGCTGGCCGCCGGCGGCCTGATCGCCACGCCGGGCAAGCTGCTGAACACGCCGTTTTCGCTGGTGGTGGGCATGGTCTACACCTACCTGCCCTTCATGATCCTGCCGCTGTACGGCAACCTGGCCAAGATGGACGTGCGGCTGCTCGAGGCCGCCACCGACCTTGGCGCCACGCCCTGGGTGGCCTTCTGGAAGGTCACCGTGCCGCTGTCCAAGGCCGGCATCATCGCGGGCAGCATGCTGGTGTTCATTCCGTGCGTCGGTGAGTTCGTCATCCCCGAACTGCTGGGCGGGCCGCAGACGCTGATGATCGGGCGGGTGCTGTGGGACGAGTTCTTCAGCAACAACGACTGGCCGATGGCGTCGAGCGTGGCCGTGGTGATGATCCTGCTGATCATCGTGCCGCTGGCCATCTTCAGCCGCTATCAGGCCCAGGCACAGGAGGGCAGCCGATGAGCCGCGCGATCTTCGGCCCGCGTGCCGGGCGCAGCGTGGCCCGCACCTGGCTGTTCCTGGGCTATGCCTTCCTGTACCTGCCGATCGTGACGCTGGTGGTGTACTCGTTCAACGACTCGCCGCTGCCCAGCGTGTGGGGCGGCTTCACGCTCAAGTGGTATGCCGCCCTCACCCAGGACCGCGAGATGCTCGCCGGCCTGTGGCTGTCGCTGAAGATCGCCTTTTTCACCGCCTGCGCCTCGGTGGTGCTGGGCACGCTGGCGGCCTTTGCGCTGGTCAAGTACCGGCGCTTCACCGGCCGCACGATCTTCTCCGGCATGGTCAGCGCGCCGCTGGTGATGCCCGAGGTGATCGTGGGCCTGTCGCTGCTGCTGATGCTGGTGTCGCTGCAGCGGCTGACCGGGTTCCCCGAACGCGGCATGCTGACCATCTGGCTCGGTCACGTGCTGCTGGGCATGGCCTACGCGACCGTGGTCGTGCAGGCCCGCCTTCAGGACCTGAACCCCCAGCTCGAAGAGGCTGCCATGGACCTGGGCGCACGCCCGGGCCAGGTGTTCGTGCTTGTGACGCTGCCGATGATCCTGCAGTCGCTGATGTCGGCCTGGCTGCTGACCTTCACGCTGTCGCTGGACGACGTCGTGCTGTCGGCCTTCCTGTCCGGACCGGGCGCCACCACGATGCCGCTGGTGATCTTCTCGCGGGCCCGCCTGGGGCTCAACCCGAGCGTGAACGCCGTGGCCACCGTGATCATCGTGCTGGTGTCCATCGGTGTGGTGGTCACCAGCTACCTGATCGCCCGCGCCGAACGAGAACGGCTCAAAGAAATGTCTGCCGCGCAGCGTGCCACCGGATGAGCCGCGCGCCGCACGCCCCCAACACCCGACCCGACCTTGCCTGAGGAGAAACCACCCATGACACCCTGGAAGCACACCGCCCTCGCCGTGGCCCTGGCCGCGGTCTTTCCTGTGCCGGCCCTGGCGCAGAGCAATGCCGAACTGCTCAACGAGCTTCGTGCACTGAAGGCCAAGGTCAACGAGCTCGAGAAGCGCCTGCAGGACAGCGAGGCCAAGGCGGCGGCCGCACCCCAGGGCGGCATGACCCCCGAGCAGCAGCAGGAGTTCAACCGCATCGCCGTCAAGACCGAGGCCCTCGAGGACAGCCGCGACGACGCCGGCTTCAAGGGCCTGACGATCAGCGGCTACATGGACCCGACCTTCATCTACAACAAGCTGCAGGACCGGGCCGGCTTCCAGTTCCTCAACCGTGTCGACGACGACGGCTACAACTACGACAACTCCTATTTCGGGGCGGCCGTGGTCGACTTCATCAAGGAAACCGACAGCAACACCCGCTGGCGACTGACGCTGGCCCCGAACCGCGGCGTGGGCGCGGTGTTCGACGGCACGTCGATCATCCACGAGGCGTCTGTGTCGATCCCGATGGGCGACCTGCAGACCCGCGTCATCGCCGGCCAGATCCCCGACTGGTCAGGCTACGAATACCTGCAGCCCACACTGAACAAGCTGATCACCCACAACCTGCTGTTCGACTTCACGCTGCCCACCGCCTACACCGGCGCCGGCATGGAGATCACGCGGGGCAAGTGGATCTACAAGGCGATGCTGGCCAACATGAACGCCTCACGCCGCACCTCGGGCAACAAGTCGCCGGTGTTCACCTACCGGGTCGACTATTCGCGCGGCGAGTTCCAGGGCTTCGGTTTTGCCGGCGTGCACGGCAAGGCCGCGAACTTCTCCGAGAACGAGATCGACGGCGCCACCGGTGAAGTCATCGCACAGAAGGACTCCACCGTCCACCTGTTCGAGTTCGACGCCTACTTCATCCGCGGCGACTGGACCGTGCAGGGCCAGTTGAGCCTGGGCACCCAGCGCCGCGCGTCGATCACGCCCGACCCCGACACCGGCGCGCTGCGCAGCTCGCGCTGGTGGGGCCTGTCGGCACTCGCCGCCTACAAGTTCACGCCACGCCTGGAAGGCACCGCCCGCTTCGACTACCTCAACAACAAGAAGAACGGCGGGGGCCTGCTGGGCTACACCAGCGCCGACGACCGCAACGGCATCGGGCCCGATCCGATGGGCGACCCCGAAAAGGGCGCCAACCGCTATGCGCTCACGCTGGGCATGAGCTATCTGCTCAACCTGAACACCACCCTCAAGGCCGAGTACCGGCTCGATCGTGCCAACCTGCCGGTGTTCCTCGACGTGAGCAGCGGTTCGTACAAGAAGGCCAACCACCTGATCGGCGCCTCGGTGCTGGTGAGCTTCTGACCCGGTGGCGGCGCCCGGCCCGCCGGCGCCGCCCCCCCCTGTGGAGACAAGCGATGACCCGCCCCACCTGGCACCAGCGTGCCGCCGAGCTGCGTGCGGATGGCCGCATGGTGATCGACGGCCAGCGGCTGGCCACAGCCGATGGCCAGACCTTCGACAAGCACTCCCCGATCGATGGCCGGCCGCTGGCCGCCGTGGGCCGGGGTCAGGCGGCCGACATCGACCGCGCGGTCACCAGCGCACGCGTCGCGTTTGACGACGGCCGCTGGTCGCGCCAGCCACCCGCGGCGCGCAAGAAGGTGCTGCAGGCATTTGCCCAGGCCATCCTGGCCGCGCGCGAGGAACTCGCGCTGCTGGAGACGCTGGACATGGGCAAGCCCATCCGCTACAGCCAGAGCGTGGACGTGCCGGCCGCGGCGCGCTGCATCAACTGGTACGGCGAAGCGGTCGACAAGCTCTATGACGAGATCGCACCCACCGGGCCCGACGCGCTGGCGATGATCACCCGCGAGCCCATGGGCGTGATCGGAGCGATCGTGCCCTGGAACTACCCGATGATCATGGCGTCATGGAAGCTCGGCCCTGCCCTGGCCGCCGGCAACTGCGTGGTGCTCAAGCCGTCCGAGAAGTCGCCGCTGACCGCGCTGCGCCTGGCCGAACTGGCCGTGCAGGCGGGGCTGCCGCCCGGTGTGTTCAACGTCGTGCCGGGCTACGGCCACGAGGCGGGCGAGGCGCTGGCCCTGCACCCCGATGTCGATGCGATCGGCTTCACCGGCTCCACGCGGGTCGGTCGGCGCATGCTGGAGTACGCCGGCCGCTCCAACCTGAAGCGGGTCTACAACGAGCTCGGCGGCAAGTCGGCGTTTGTGGTGTTCCCGGACTTCGACGAACTCGACCGCGCGGCAGCCACCGCCGCCGGCTGCATGTACTTCAACCAGGGCGAATCATGCAATGCGCCGTCGCGCCTGC
>CBFGPV010000248.1:0-5318 GCA_965650765.1 uncultured Burkholderiales bacterium | reverse complement strand
TTCTGCCGGCAGGCGTGCGGGATGCTGCAGGTTCATCCCGATATCCACTTGAGCCAATGCGCTGATTGGCTCGCCGGGAAAGGCTGCCAGCCCGTCCCGGCGAGCCCGCAGCCTTCACATGTTCCGGCGGTACTGGCCACCCACCTCGAACAAGGTCGAGGTGATCTGACCCAGTGAGCACACGCGCACCGCGTCCATCAGCACTTCAAATACATTGCGGTTCTCGATCACTGCATTGCGCAGCCTCTGGAGCGCGGCCGGTGCTTCTGACTGGTGACGCTGATGGAAGTCCTGCAGGCGCTGCAACTGCGACTGTTTCTCCTCCTCCGTCGAGCGTGCCAGTTCAAGCGTTTCGGGGATGGTGTCGCCACTGGGGTTGCGGAAGGTATTCACGCCGATGATCGGATACTCGCCGGTGTGCTTGAGCATCTCGTAGTGCATGCTCTCTTCCTGGATCTTGCCGCGCTGATAGCCGGTCTCCATCGCGCCAAGCACACCCCCCCGCTCAGCGATCTTCTCGAACTCCGAGAGCACGGCCTCCTCGACCAGCTCGGTCAGTTCCTCGATGATGAACGCGCCTTGGTTGGGGTTCTCGTTTTTCGCCAGGCCCCATTCCCGATTGATGATCAACTGAATCGCCATCGCACGCCGAACGCTTTCCTCGGTCGGCGTGGTGATCGCCTCGTCGTAGGCATTGGTGTGCAGGCTGTTGCAGTTGTCGTAGATGGCGATCAGCGCCTGCAGGGTGGTGCGGATGTCATTGAAGGCGATCTCCTGCGCGTGCAGGCTGCGGCCGGACGTCTGGACGTGGTACTTCAGCTTCTGGCTGCGCTCGTTTGCGCCATACCGCTCCTTCATCGCCACCGCCCAGATCCTGCGGGCCACGCGGCCCAGCACCGTGTACTCCGGATCCATGCCGTTGCTGAAGAAGAAGCTGAGGTTGGGCGCAAAATCGTCGATGTGCATGCCGCGAGCCAGATAGGCCTCGACGAAGGTGAAGCCATTGCTCAGCGTGAATGCGAGCTGGCTGATCGGATTGGCACCCGCCTCGGCGATGTGATAGCCCGAGATCGACACCGAGTAGAAATTGCGCACTTGATGGTGCACGAAGTACTCTGCGATGTCGCCCATGACCTTCAGGCTGAACTCGGTACTGAAGATGCAGGTGTTCTGGCCCTGGTCTTCCTTCAGGATGTCCGCCTGCACGGTGCCACGCACGTTCTGCAGCACCCAGGCCCTGATCTTCTGGCACTCGTCGTCGGTGGGTTCGCGGCCATTGTCGGCCCGGAACTTGTCCAGCTGCTGGTCAATGGCGGTATTCATGAACATCGCCAGGATCGTGGGCGCCGGGCCATTGATCGTCATGCTGACCGAGGTGCTCGGATTGCACAGGTCGAAGCCGCCGTACAGGACCTTCATGTCGTCCAGCGTGGCGATGCTGACGCCTGAATTGCCCACCTTGCCGTAGATGTCCGGACGCAGATCCGGATCGTGGCCATACAAGGTCACACTGTCGAAGGCCGTGCTCAGGCGTTTCGCAGGCATGCCTTCGCTGAGCAGCTTGAAGCGTCGATTGGTGCGGAAGGGGTCGCCTTCCCCGGCGAACATGCGGGTCGGGTCTTCACCCTCCCGCTTGAACGCAAAGGTGCCGGCCGTGTAGGGATAGGAGCCCGGCACGTTGTCGAGCATCAGCCACTTGAGGATCTCACCGTGGCACTCGTACTGCGGCAGCGATACCTTGCGCACCTTGCTGCCGCTGAGCGTGCGGTGCACCAGCGACGTGCGAATCTCCTTGTCGCGGATCTTCACGACATACTCGTCGCCGGCATAGGCAGCCTGAAGATCCGGCCACTGCGCCAGCAGCTTGCGGGCCGCCGGCAGCAACTGGGTCTCGCGCTGCAGGGCCAGCTCTTCCACGGCCTCGACCGCCTTGTGCTTGTCCGGATTCGCCTCCTTCAGCATGCGCCCCGACGCCCTGAGCTGCTGGATCTCGCGCGCGAGGTGTGACTGCTTGCGCGCCAGCTGCTTGTAGCCTCGCACGGTATCGGCGATCTCGGCCAGGTAGCGTACCCGGGCGCCCGGCACGATCGGCGTCTGGTGGGTGCTGTGCCGGGTCTCCACACGGGGCAGCCGACCTTCCTGCAGCGGCAGACCCAGCGCCGCCAGGCGCGCGCGCAGCGCCTGGTAAAGCGCGGTCACGCCGTCGTCGTTGAAGCGGCTGGCCATGGTGCCGAAGACCGGCATCTCCTCGGGCCGGGTGGTGAAGGCCTCCCGGTTGCGCTGCACCTGTTTGGCGACATCGCGCAGCGCGTCGAGCGATCCCTTGCGATCGAACTTGTTGATCGCCACGAATTCGGCAAAGTCCAGCATGTCGATCTTCTCGAGCTGACTGGCGGCGCCGAACTCTGGCGTCATCACATAGATCGGCACGTCAACCAGTGGCACGATCGCCGCGTCGCCCTGGCCGATGCCCGAGGTCTCCACGATCACGAGGTCAAAGCCGGCCACTTTGCAGGCCGCCACCACATCCGGCAGGGCCTGGCTGATCTCTGAGCCGAAATCCCGCGTCGCCAGCGAACGCATGTAAACGCGCGCGCCCTGGCTCCAGGGATGGATGGCGTTCATGCGGATGCGGTCACCCAGCAGGGCACCACCGCTCTTGCGGCGGGACGGGTCGATGCTGATCACCGCGATGCGCAGCCGGTCATCCTGATCCAGACGCACACGGCGGATCAGCTCGTCGGTCAGGCTGGACTTGCCGGCGCCGCCCGTGCCGGTGATGCCGACCACCGGCACATTGCGCGCTGCCGCCTGTTCGCGCAGCGCCTGCCGCACCGGCTCGGGCGTGGCGCCAGCCTCCAGGCCGGTGATGAGCTGGGCCAGGGCGCGCCAGGCCATCTCGGCGTGGCCCTGGATGAGTGTCAGATCGGTCGGGGCATGCGCGCTCAGGTCGCGATCGCTACGCATCACCATCTCGCCGATCATGCCCTGCAGGCCCATGCGCTGCCCGTCCTCGGGGCTGTAGATCCGGCTGACGCCGTAGCCCTGCAGTTCGCGGATCTCGGCGGGCACGATCACGCCGCCGCCGCCACCAAAGACCTGGATGTGCTCGCCGCCGCGCGCCTTGAGCAGATCGACCATGTACTTGAAGTATTCGACATGCCCGCCCTGGTAGGAGCTGATCGCGATGCCGTGGGCATCCTCCTGCAGGGCAGCAGTCACCACCTCATCGACCGAACGGTTGTGCCCGAGGTGGATCACCTCGGCCCCCATGCCCTGCAGGATGCGCCGCATGATGTTGATCGACGCGTCGTGGCCGTCGAACAGCGATGCGGCCGTGACGAAGCGGACCTTGTGGGTGGGACGATATTCGGAGAGGGCCTTGAACTCGGCAGACAGGTCGGTCATGGTGGGGCACCGGTTGAGGGGAGCGTGCACTGGCTGCGCACAGTTCCCGATCCTGAGAAGTTGACGTTTACGTCAACGTCAATCATGCCATCGAAGTGTTCCGTCTGGCTGACGACAGGCGGCGGCCTCTGGTTTTCCCTAGGTTCTCCCTTCGGCCGCGGCGCCTTCGTCAGGTGATCCGGATCGACGCCGGATCGAACTCGACCACCGGGTGGCGCAGCCCGAGCCCGGCCAGCGTGTCGCGCACCAGCGTGGCGATCATCAGGTTGCGGTGGGTCTTCGAGTCGGACGGCACCACGATCCAGGGTGCCCAGGGCGTGGAGGTCGCGGACAGCACACCCTCATAGGCCTTCTGATACGTGGACCACTGCTTGCGCGCTTCCAGATCGGCGGGGTCGAACTTCCAGTTCTTTTCGGGGTCGTCCAGGCGGGCTTGAAGGCGTTCACGCTGCTCATCCTTGGAGATGTGCAACAGGCATTTCAGGATCACCGTACCGGTCTCGGCCAGCATGCGCTCGAAGTCTCGGATGTGCGCATGCCGGCGTGCCACCTCCTCGGCGTCGATCCAGCCCTTCACCTGGGGGACAAGCACGTCCTCGTAGTGGCTGCGGTTGAAGATCACGATCTCGCCGCGGCGCGGTACACGCTGATGAATGCGCCAGAGATAGTCATAACTGGCCTCGATGGCGGTCGGCGCCTTGAAGGAATACGAATGCACGCCCAGCGGGCTCATGCGACCAAACACACCGCGGATCGTCCCGTCCTTGCCACTGGTGTCCATGCCCTGCAGCACCACCAGCAGCTTGAAGCGAGCGTCGGCCAGAAAGATGTCCTGCAACTCGTCCAGCTCGACCGCCAGGCGTTCGACGACCTGCTTGTCGGCCGACTTGTCTTCGCCAGCCATCGGCTTGGCACGCGGGTTCAGCTGGTTCAGACCAGGCACGCTGCCGGTGCCATCGAAGATCCAGTCCGCCAGCCGGCGGTCGGTGGAGAGCAGCGAACGCAGGGAGGCGGGGGGAAGCGGGGGCATGGGCGGCTCCAGTGCGAGGTCACGGGCGAGGCCGCCACACAGGCCGGGTTGTTGCCCAGGCGGCGGGGATGGATGGCGTCGATAATGCCAGCCCATGAGCATCCTGGCGATCGACATCGGCAACACGCGCCTGAAGTGGGCGGTCTACGAAACGGCCCACCCTGGGGCGCGCCTGCTGTCGCACGGCGCGGTGTTCATCGAGAACATCGACAGTCTCAGCGAGGGCGACTGGGCCACCTTGCCGGCACCGACGTCGATGATCGGCTGTTCGGTGGCGAGCGACGCCGTGCGGCGCCGCGTCGAAGAGCAGATCGGTGAACTGTGGGACTTCGCGCCCGTGTGGGTGGTGTCCAGTGCACGCGAGGACGACGTCGTCAACGGCTACGATCACCCGTCCCGGCTCGGTGCCGACCGCTGGATCGCCGTCATCGGCGCTCGTTGGCGGCTGCTTAGCCGCGGGCAGCACATTCCGGCGCTGGTGGTCATGGTCGGCACGGCCGTCACCGTGGACGCGCTCGATGCCGACGGCCGCTTTCTGGGCGGATTCATCCTGCCAGGGCACGGCATCATGCTGCGTGCCCTCGAAAGCGGCACGGCCGGACTGCGTGTGCCGACCGGTGAAGTGACCGACTTCCCGACCAACACGAGCGATGCCCTGACCAGCGGGGGCACCTTCGCCATCGCCGGTGCGATCGAGCGGATGCACCGCAACATCGTGCAGCGCTGCGGTGTCGAGCCTTTGTGCCTGGTCACTGGCGGGGCGGGCTGGAAGATGGCGCCCTACCTGAGCATTCCGTTCGAACTGGTCGAAACCCTGATCTTCGACGGCCTGCTGCATGTGGCGCAGCGCCGGGCCGAGGCGCGCCGCGCCCGGCCCTGA
>CBFGPV010000247.1:0-5333 GCA_965650765.1 uncultured Burkholderiales bacterium | reverse complement strand
AGCACCAGCGCCACCGGCCCCTTGAGGTCGGCCTCATACAGCGTGCGCGGGGCGTCGTCGGACGTGCCGACGATCCAGATGTTGCGCTCCTTCAGCTCGTTGAGGGTACGCGCCAGGTTGGTGACCATGAAGTACGGCATGGTTTCGGCCGCGCCGCTGGCCACCTTGGCGACCGTGGCGTTGATGCCGGCAGCATGGTCCTTCGGTGCGATCACGGCATGCGCACCGGCCCCGTCGGCCACCCGCAGGCAGGCGCCCAGGTTGTGCGGGTCGGTGATGCCGTCGAGCACGAGCAGCAGCGGCGGGTCGCTCACGGCGTCGAGCAGATCGTCCAGCGACTTCACCTGGGCCACCGGCTGCACCTTGGCCACCACGCCCTGGTGGCGGTGAGTGCCCGCCAGCTTCTGGAGGCGATCGTCGTCGCTGTCGATCAGGCGGGCGCCGGCCTCCTGGGCCCGGGTGACGAACTGGCGCATGCGCTGGTCGCGCCGGGTGGCGTCCACATGGATCTCCACGATGGACTGGGGCGCCGTCTTCAGGCGCACGGTGACGGCATGAAAGCCGAACAGGATCTTTGCACTCATGCCGGCATGGTAGCTGCTCGCCTGCGGGCACGGTCCTTGCGGGCACGTCAATGCCCGCAGTTTGCGCAAGCCGCACAGTCCGCACGACAATGCCCAGCGTTGCGCACCGCCCGTCCACCATGACCCACCGCACCCTGTCGATCAGAGCCATCCTGGTGATGACCGTGGTGCTGGCTGTCTCCGGCCCGGCCATCGTGCTGCAATGGCGCGAGATCGAGCGCCAGCGCGAAACCCTGGAACCGCTGTTCGCGCAGAGCCGCGAGCGCATGCTCAATGTTCTGGCCACCAACCTGGCCGAACACCTGTGGACACTGGACGAACAGGGGCTGGGCAACATCGCCAACCGCGCCCTGGCGGCCCCCGAGGTGATGGCCATCCGCATCGAGGAGGCGCGCGCCAGCCAGCCCACCCGCCTGTTCAGCCGCCCGCCCGACCCGCAGGCCCTGCCCGTGCGCCTGAGTGCACCAATCGTGCGCGAGGGCCAGTTGCTGGCCGGGCTGGAGGTCACCTTCGACAACCGCGAGATCGAGGCGCTGCTGCGCTCGCAGCGCAACCGCGCCCTGCTGACCATCGGGCTGCAGGTGCTGGTGAGCGTGGCGGGGCTGCTGTTCATCCTGTATCTGCGCCTGGTGGCACCGCTGCAGCGCCTGAAGGACCAGGCCAGCCGCATGGCCGACATGCAGCTCGACGAGCGCTTTGCCTGGCAGCAGCGCGACGAGATGGGCGAGCTTGGGCGCCACCTCGATCTCACCCGTGAACACCTGCGCGGCCTGTTTGCACAGATCGAAGACAAGAACCGCGAGCTCGAGCGCCTGGCGCTGTTCGACCCGCTGACCGAACTGCCCAACCGCTCGCTGTTCAAGCAGATCTGCGAGCACGAGATCACCACCGCCGAGCGCGAGCGCCGCAAGATCGCGGTCGTCTTCCTCGACCTTGACCGGTTCAAGGTGGTCAACGACAGCCTCGGTCACCAGAAAGGCGACGAGCTGCTGATCGAGATGTCGCGGCGCCTGCGCGCGGCGGTGCGCGGTGCCGATGTGGTGGGACGCACGGGCGGCGACGAATTCCTGCTGCTGCTGCATGACGCCGGGCAGTGGTCACAGGTGGTGGGCGTGGCCGACCGTGTGCTCAAGGCGCTGGAAGAGCCGATACAGCTCGGCGCCGACGAGGTGCGCGTGTCGGGCAGCCTCGGCATCGCGATGTACCCCGATGACGGGGGTGACTACGCCACGCTGGTCAAGCATGCCGACATCGCGATGTACCAGGCCAAGTCGCTGGGACGGGCCCAGTACCAGTTCTTCCACGCCGGCCTGAACGCGCGCCTGAGCTCCAAGCTGGAGGTGCAGACCCATCTGTTGCGGGCCATCGAGGCGGGCGAGTTCGTGCTGCACTTCCAGCCGCAGCTCGACACACGCACCGGGCGGTGGACCGGCTGCGAAGCGCTGGTGCGCTGGCAGCATCCGGTGCGTGGCCTGCTCTTCCCCGACAGCTTCATCGGCACCGCCGAGGAGTCCGGCCTGATCAACGAACTCGGGGCCTGGGTGATCGACGCAGCGTGCGCCCAGATCCAGGCCTGGCGCGACCGCGGTGTGGTGTTCGAGCGGGTGGCCGTGAACATCTCGGCCGTGCAGTTCCGCCATCACCGCCTGCTGGACCACCTGATGACGGCGATGCAGCGCCACGGCGTGCGGGCCAGCCAGCTGGAGCTGGAGATCACCGAAACCATCCTGATGACCGACACCGACACCAGCGGCGGCATCCTGGAACGGCTGCACCAGGCCGGCCTGTCGGTGGCGATCGACGACTTCGGCACCGGCCATTCGTCGATGGCCTACCTCAAGCGCATGCGCCCGACCAAACTGAAGATCGACCGCAGCTTCGTGCGAGACATCACCAACGACCGCGACGACCGTTCGATCGTCAAGGCCATGATCGACATGGCGATGGCACTCGGCATGGAAGTGGTGGCCGAGGGGGTGGAAACCGCCGAGCAGGCCGCCCTGCTCGCCAGCCTGGGCTGCACCTGCATCCAGGGCTATCACATCGCCCGGCCCATGCCGGCGGACCAGTTGGTCGAGCGCTACGCCGCGGCCGCCTGAACCGGGTCGCTCACTGCGATGCGCCCCGCCTCGATGCGGATCTGGCGGTCGCACCGGGCGGCGATGCCGCGGTCGTGCGTCACGAGCACCAAGGTGGTGCCCCGCTCGCGGTTGAGGTCGAACATCAGTTCCATGACCTTCTCGCCGGTGGCGAAGTCCAGGCTGCCGGTGGGCTCGTCGGCCAGCAGCACGGCCGGCTCCACCACAAAGGCCCGTGCCAGCGCCACGCGCTGCTGCTCACCGCCGGACAGCACCCGCGGATAGTGCCCCAGGCGCTCGCCCAGGCCCACGCGCTGCAGCATCTGGCTGGCCGCCTTGCGGGCATCCGAGCGGCCCTGCAGTTCCAGTGGCAGCATGACGTTTTCCAGGGCGGTGAGGTGGCTCATCAGCTGGAAGCTCTGGAACACGAAGCCCACCTTCTGCGCCCGGACCGCGGCGCGCGCGTCCTCGTCGAGGGCGAACAGGTCGACCCCGCCCAGGCGCACCGTGCCGCTGGAGGGGGTGTCCAGGCCCGCGATGATGCCCAGGAGCGTGGATTTGCCCGACCCGGAGGCGCCCACAATGGCCGCAGACTCCCGTACCGAGAGGGAGAAATCGATATCGTGCAGAATCGTCAGCGACCCGGTGGAGTCCTGAACCTGTTTGGTGACGTGCTCGACCTCAATGATGGATTCACTCATGATGACCCGTTCAGTACGACGTCGCGACTTTATCGCGTGCACCGCCGCGATGGCCGGCATCGCGCCAACAACCCTGCTCGCGCGTGCGCCGGCCCGGGTGCTCATCGTGGGCGACAGCATGTCGGCCGAGTACGGTCTGAAGCGCGGCGCGGGCTGGGTGGCGCTGCTCGAACAGCGACTGGCCCGCGAGAAGATCGAAGCGACGGTCATCAATGCCAGCGTGAGCGGTGACACGACCTCGGGCGGACGCTCCCGGCTGCCGGCCCTGCTCAAGCAGCACCTGCCCACGCATGTGGTGATCGAACTGGGCGGCAACGACGCACTGCGCGGACTACCGATGAGCCTGACCGAGGGCAATCTGGACCACATGACACGCCTGGCCCAGGCGGCCGGGGCCAAGGTGCTGCTGGTGGGCATCCAGGTGCCCCCCAACTACGGTCGGGCCTACAGCGAGAGTTTCGCGGCCGTGTTTCCCAAGGTGGCGAAGGCGCACAAGGCCGCGCTCGTGCCCTTCCTGCTCAAGGGTGTGGCCGATGTGCCTGACGCTGCTTCGTTTTTCCAGCGCGATCGCATCCACCCCAACGAGCAGGCCCAGCCCATCCTGCTCGACAACGTCTGGCCGGCGCTGAAGGCGCTGCTGGGATCCTGACACCTCACCCGCCGCCGCCTGCCGGCGGCGCCTTTGCCTCATGTCCGTCCGCTCCGTCAGCGCCGCCGAAGCCATGGCCCGGCTGGTGTCGTTCGACACCATCGTCGACGCACGCTCGCCAGGTGAATTCGCGCTCGACCGCCTGCCCGGGGCCGTGAACTGGCCCGTGTTGAACGACGAGGAGCGGCATCGTGTGGGCACACAGTACAAGCAGGTCAACGCCTTCGAGGCACGCAAGACCGGCGCCGCGCTGGTCGCACGCAACATCGCCGACCACATCGACCGGCACGTGGGCGACAAGCCGCGCACCTGGGAGCCCCTGATCTATTGCTGGCGTGGCGGTCAGCGCTCCGGATCGCTGGCGCTGGTGCTCGGCCAGATCGGCTTTCGGGTGCACCTGATCGAAGGCGGCTACAAGGCCTGGCGGGCCGCTCTGGTGACCGACCTTGACACCCTGCCCGGCCGGCTGGACTTCCGGGTGATCTGCGGCAAGACGGGCTCCGGCAAGAGCCGGCTGCTCCAGGCGTTGCGGAACGAAGGCGCACAGGTGCTCGACCTGGAAGCACTGGCCTGCCATCGCGGTTCGGTGCTGGGGCTGCTGCCCGGTCAGCCTCAGCCGACGCAGAAGCGCTTTGAATCCTTGCTGTGGGAGGCCCTGCGTGCGCTGGACCCGTCACGCCCGGTGTTCGTCGAGGGCGAAAGCCGGAAGATCGGTGAGCTGCGTGTGCCGCCGGTGCTGATCGACCGGATGCGGGAGAGCCGCTGCCTGCGGCTGGAGCTGCCGATGGCGCAGCGTGTGTCCCTGCTGCTGGAGGACTACGCCTTTCTGGCTCAGGATGCGCTGGTGCTGGGCACCCAGTTGGATCGTCTGGTGGAACTGCGTGGCAAGGCCACAATCACCCGCTGGAAGCAGGCGGCAGCCGCCGGCGAGATGACGCTGGTCGTCGAGGAGTTGCTGAATCTGCACTACGACCCGATCTACCTGAAGTCGATGCAGAACAACTTCGCGGGTTTTGAGCAGGCGCCGGTGCTGGCGCCGCCCACGGGTGCGGCCGGTGATCTTCAGGCGCTGGCCCGCACGATGCTGGCCGGCGCCCCCTGAACCCGGCGCGCCAACCCGGGTGCGAACACGTCGCCCCCGGGCAGGCCGGTCCCATCAGCCCATGTGCAGGCCGCCGTTGACCGAGAAGTCGGCGCCGGTCGTGAACCCCGCGTCGTCGGACGCCACCCAGGCCACGATCGAGGCGATTTCCTCGGGGGTGCCCAGGCGCTTCACCGGGATGGTGGCGACGATCTTTTCCAGCACTTCAGGCTTGATGGC
>CBFGPV010000246.1:0-5378 GCA_965650765.1 uncultured Burkholderiales bacterium | reverse complement strand
TCTGCGGCGCATCCAGCCGGTCCCAGCACCAGTTTCGCAAGTGGGGCGTGTGGCGCAACGGCAGACCGATGATGGTGTTTGAAGCCTCCTGCGAAGCATGCATTGCGCCCATTCAACCCTCCTGAATCATTGACGGGTCAGACCGATTCGCCAAGGCAGTCTGCACCCTGGCTGAAATTCACTATAGGAGGGGGCGGGCGGCAGTAAAAGAGGGCGTACTGGTGAGTGTGACGGGCGGTGGCGGCGAGCGAATGAATGGGCGGCCAGTCGTTACGATTGGTCGAAATTGAAACCAGATATTTTCTGCGGGCGGCGGCGCCATGAAAAAGGCGCCCCGCGGGGCGCCTGATCGGTGTGGGCTGGATCCGGCCCTGGCGTCAGAACCCCAGGCTGGCCAGCAGGTCGTCGACCTGCTCCTGGTTGGCCACCACGTCGGTGCGGCCCTCGGGGTTGACCACCGGGCCGTTCAGGAAGGTCTGCTCGACCTTGTGCACCTGGTCGGGCGGTGCGGTCTGCAGCAGCAGCTTGACGAGCTGGTCCTCGATGTCGGCGGCCAGCTTCACGACCTTGGCCACCACCTGGCCGGTGAGGTCGTGGAAGTCCTGCGCCATCATGATGTCGGTGAGGTGCTGGTCGATGCGGGCGGTGGCGGCTTCCACGTCGCCCACAAAGTTCATCACGCTGCCGGTGGCCACGGCCTTGACCGGATCGGCCACGATGGCCTGGGCCATGCGCCGCGTCTCGGTGGCGATGTTGTCGTGTTCGGCCTTGGCCTTGTCGACGAGGTTCAGCACCTTCTCGGCGGCCTCGCCCGTCTTGGTGGCGATGTAGGTCAGCCGGCTGCGTGCATCAGGCAGGCTGTCGGTGATCTCGCCCAGCTTGGGCATGAAGCCCAGCTGCGCCAGGGTGTCGTGCAGGTTGCGGGTCATCTCCCCGAGCTGCTGGAACACCTCGGGCGAGGTGGTTGCGGCGGCTGACGGGGGCGTCGATTCGGGCAGGTTTTCCATCTTCATGGTCGTCTCCTTTACTTGCCCAGCTTCTGCATGATCTTCTGGACTTTTTCTTCGAGGGTGGCCTTGGTGAAGGGCTTGACGATGTAGCCCGCCGCGCCGTCCTGGGCGGCACGCACGATGTCTTCCTTGCGGGCCTCGGCGGTCACCATCAGCACCGGCAGGTGCTTGAGGTTGTCGTCCTTCTTGATGCTGGCCAGCAGGTCGAAGCCGTTCATGTTCGGCATGTTGATGTCGCTGACGACAAAGTCGAACTTGCCGTTTTGCAGCATCTGCAGCGCCACGGCGCCGTCTTCGGCCTCGTCAGCGTTGTTGTAGCCGATCTCCTTGAGCAGGCCACGCACGATGCGCCGCATGGTCGAGAAGTCGTCAACGATCAGGAATTTCAGGTCGGCAGCGGTACTCATGGAGCGTCCTCGCGGTGGAGTCTTCTGGAGGGGTTATCGGTTGACGGGCGTCAAACTTGAGCCCTTCTTTTCTGTGGGTGCTGGTGCTGTTTCGCTGGCCGAAGCGCCGGAGACGGCCTGCTCGACCTGCGGCGCCGAGCTGGCCTCGACGTCGCCGCCGCGCTCGAAGCGGTCCTCGGCTTCGCGGTTCATCACGATGATGCTGATGCGCCGGTTGGTCGGATTCAGCGGGTTGTCCCGGTCGAGCAGCGAGCTGGACGCCAGGCCCAGCACACGCACCACCTGGCCCTCATGCAGGCCGCCGGCGATCAGCTCGCGGCGTGAGGCATTGGCCCGGTCGGCGGACAGCTCCCAGTTGCTGTACCCGCGTTCGCCCTGGCTGTAGGCAGCCGCGTCGGTGTGTCCGGCCAGCGTGACCTTGTTGTTGGTCTCGGCCAGGACCTTGGCGATCTCGCGCAGGATGTCGCGCATGTAGTCCTTCACCAGCGCACTGCCGGAGTCGAACATCGGGCGGTTCTGCTCGTCGACGATCTGGATGCGCAGGCCGTCAGGCGTGACGTCGATGCGGATCTGGGAGCGGTACTGCTGCAGTCGCGGATGGTTGGTGATCGACTGTTCGATGCGGGCCTTCAGGGCTTCCTGACGCTCGGCCTCGGCGCGCGCCGCAGCGTCTTTCAGGGCCTGCAGGTTCACGGTCTTGCGAGGTGCCTCGATGTCGCCCTGCTTGACCTGGCCACTGGTGCGCGACAGGTCCAGCCCGCCGCCCTTGATGATGTGGGAGGCATCGCCCGCACCCGAGCCGCCGCCGAGCAGCGCCACCTTCAGCGGGGAGTTGAAGTAGTCGGCAATGCCCTTGCGGTCGCCTTCGGTCGTTGAGCCGAGCAGCCACATCAGCAGAAAGAACGCCATCATGGCCGTGACGAAGTCGGCATAGGCGATCTTCCAGGCACCGCCGTGGGCGGCGTGGCCGCCCTTCTTGATGCGCTTGACGATGATCGGCTGAAGTTTCTTGGAGTCGCCTGCCATGGTGTGTCCGTCGGGGTCGATGTGGCCTCAGGCGCTCAGGCCTTCTTGCCCTTCACATGGCCTTCCAGTTCCTGGAAGCTCGGGCGTTCGGTCGAGTACAGCACCTTGCGGCCGAACTCGACCGCCACCTGCGGTGCATAGCCCTGCATGCTGGCCAGCAGCGTGGTCTTGATGCACTGCAGCTCCTTGGTGCCTTCGTCGTTCTTCTGCTCCAGCAGCCCGGCCAGCGGCTCGACGATGGCGTAGGCCGCCAGAATGCCGAGGAAGGTGCCGACCAGGGCGGAGCCAATCATGCCGCCCAGCACGGCAGGCGGTTGGCCCACCGAGCCCATGGTGTTGACCACCCCCAGCACGGCGGCCACGATGCCGAAGGCCGGCAGGCCGCCGGCCACGCGGGTGAGGGCGGCCGCCGGCGCATGGGCCTCGTGGTGGTGGGTCTCGATCTCGCTGTCCATCAGCGCCTCGATCTCGTGGGCATTGAGGTTGCCCGAGACCATCATGCGCAGGTAGTCCGTGACGAATTCCACGACGTGGTGGTCATTGCCGACGGTGGCGTACTTCTTGAACAGGGGCGATTCGTGGGGCGTCTCGACGTCCTTCTCGATCGCCATCAGGCCTTCCTTGCGGGCCTTCTGGAGGATCTCGTAGAGCAGCGCCATCAGCTCCATGTAGCGGGCCTTGGTGTACTTCGAGCCCTTGAGCAGCTTGGGGATGGACGCCAGCGTGGCCTTGAGCACCTTGGGCTGGTTGTTCACGATGAAGGCGCCCAGTGCGCCGCCACCGATGACCATGATCTCGGTCGGCAGGGCCTTGATGATGACCCCCATGTTGCCGCCGTGGATCACATAGCCGCCGAAGATGCAGCCCAGCGCCACGATGTAGCCAATGATGACGAACATGACCTTGTGACTTTCCGTGTTGCGTCGCCCAGGTGCCCTGCGCGAGATGGCTTTGCGCCGCGTTTGGGGGGGTTATCGGCCACTCACGTCGGGACTTGAATCGAGCCGGCGTGCCTCGGGCGCTTTTTCTCGCGCCCCGAGTCCGGGCAGATCGATGCCGAACCGTGAAAAGTCGCACAGTCTGGCGCACATCGACACCCGGAGGTCCGTGCCCCCGTTGCCACTGTGGCGGCTGCGGCGCCGGCGCGCCGCTGGAACAGCGTGGGGAATGCCGCTCTTATCCGGCTTAAGTTTCGGGCGGGCCTTTCCACAATGGCGATGAGTTCATCCGACCTTCGCCATGGCAGACGACCAGCAAGACCGCAACCTACCCGCATCAGCGCGCAAGCTCCAGAAGGCGCGCGAGGACGGACAGGTCGCGCGCTCCCGCGATCTGGGGCACTTCGCCACCATCGGCGGCGGGGTGCTGGGCCTGGCGGTGGCCGCACCCTGGCTGTCGGCATGGTCGCGCCAGATGGTCGAGCTGGAGCTGAGCTTCAGTGCCAAGGACCTGGCCTCGCCCGCCCTGATGGTCGAGCGCCTGGCCGGAGCGACGCTCAAGTTCCTGGTGGCGGTCGTGCCGCTGGGGCTGGCGATGATGGCCGTGGCCATGCTGGTCGGTGTGGCCTGCGGGGGCTGGAACTGGACGCTCAAGCCGCTGTCGCCCAAGTTCTCCAAGATCAACCCGCTGTCGGGACTGGGGCGCATGTTCTCCAGCCACCAGTTGATCGACACCCTGAAATCCTGCCTGATGGTGCTGGTGATCGGCACCGTGGGCGGCAGCTTCCTCTACGCCCGGCTTGACGCCTTTCCGGCCGCGCTCAGCGTGCCGCTGCCGCAGGCCATCGGCGACATCTCCCAGGTTGTGCTCCAGGGTCTGGCGCTGATGCTGCTGTGCCTGGCGGTCTTTGCCGCGATCGACGTGCCGCTGCAGCGCTTCCAGCTGGCCAAGCGCCTGCGCATGAGCGTGCAGGAGGCCAAGCAGGAATACAAGGAGCTCGAGGGCAACCAGGAGATCAAGTCGAAGATGAAGGTGCGCATGCGCGAGATGGCACGCCGGCGCATGCTGGCCGAGGTGCCCCGTGCCGACCTGGTGGTGATGAACCCGACCCACTATGCTGTGGCGCTCAAGTACGAAGAAGGCACGATGAGCGCGCCGCGCGTCGTCGCCAAGGGCGCCGACCTGCTGGCCATGAAGATCCGCGACATCGCACGCGACGCCAAGGTGCCGGTGCTGCAGGCCCCGATGCTGGCCCGTGCGCTGTATGCGCATGCCGAGATCGATCGCGAGATTCCGCAAGCGCTCTTCAGCGCCGTGGCCCAGGTGCTGGCCTATGTCTACCAGTTGCGCGCCGCCCTGAGCGGCAAGGTGCCGATGCCCGGCGAGCTGCCCGAACTCAATGTGCCGGTGGAGCTCGACCCCCATCACGGCAAGACCGTGGCCGACAACGGCCGCGAGGGAGATGACGCATGAGTGCCCTGACCAACTCCAGCCCCGGCATGCAGCGCGTGCAGGCCGTGCTGGGCATGCTGCCGCTGAAGGCGCTGGCCGCGCCGCTGGTGGTCATCATGATCCTCACGATGATGGTGCTGCCGCTGCCGCCCTTCGTGCTGGACCTGCTGTTCACCTTCAACATCGCCGTGGCGCTGATGGTGATGATGGTGTCGGCCTACATGGTGCGCCCGCTGGACTTCGCCGCCTTCCCGGCCGTGCTGCTGCTCACCACGATGCTGCGCCTGTCGCTCAACGTGGCGTCCACCCGCGTGGTGCTGCTCGAAGGCCACACCGGCACCGGTGCGGCCGGCCAGGTGATCGAAAGCTTCGGCCACTTCCTGATCGGTGGCAACTTCGCCGTCGGCCTGATCGTGTTCGCGATCCTGGTGGTGATCAACTTCATCGTGGTGACCAAGGGAGCGGAGCGCATTGCCGAAGTGGGTGCGCGCTTCACCCTGGATGCGATGCCCGGCAAGCAGATGGCCATCGACGCCGACCTGAA
>CBFGPV010000245.1:0-5385 GCA_965650765.1 uncultured Burkholderiales bacterium | reverse complement strand
GGGCCTTGGCGTCTTCGGCCAGCAGCACCTCGAAGCCTTCCTGCGTCAGGTAGCGGCGAAGCAGGTCACGAATGCGCGCATCGTCGTCGACGACAACGACGCGATCCATGCGGGCATTGGGCGTGGGTGATGTCATGAGCAGGGCTCCAAACTTGTAACAGACCCGGATTGTGGGCGGTTCAAAACCGGGAAAACGCCCGGTCTGACCAACTGTTACAAATCTTGCGACCTTCTCCACCGTAGACGAAGGGTTGCGCGGATGCAAGAAAAATGCTTTCGTGACAAGGGTTTATCGGAGGCGTGAAACCCGCGTCCGGGTCCTCAACCCCGTTCCCGTCCGTCACACGTTGGCAGCAATGTGGCGCCGTCGGCGCCCGCGTCCGGTGCCTTCTGTCGCCCTGTGCGAGGATCACCGGCCGATCACGGACTCAACAGGAAGGACACCATGACCCCTCGGATTGCACGCTCGACCCTGATCGCCGCTGCTGCCATGCTGGGCGCGGCCACCATGGCCGGCGCGGCCGAACCCGCGCCCCAGAACGTCGTCAGCTTCTCGGCGACGGCCAGCATCGAGGTCACGAAGGACCTGCTCACCATCACGATGAACACGAGCAAGGAAGGCCAGGACGCCGCCACGGTGCAGACCGCCCTGAAGCAGGCGCTGGACGCTGCCCTCACGGAAGCGCGCAAGGCCGCCCAGCCCGGTCAACTGGACGTGCGCACCGGCAACTTCTCGCTGTTCCCCCGCTACGGCAACCAGGGCCGCATCACCGGCTGGCAGGGCTCGGCCGAGCTGGTGCTGGAGGGGCGCGATCTGCAGCGTGTGACTCAGACTGCCGGGCGAATCAATACGCTGACGGTTGCCAACGTGATGCAGAGCCTGTCGCGCGAGGCGCGGGAGCGCCATGAAGGCGAGGCCGCCTCCCGGGCGATTGCGCAGTACAAGGTCAAGGCGCAGGACTACGCCCGCCAGTTCGGATTTGGCAGCTACACCTTGCGCGAAGTGAACGTGTCGACCAACGAGCAGGGCGGGTTCCCGCAGCCCATGGCGATGCGCGCCAAGGCCTCGATGTCCGAGGATGCCGCCTTGCCGGTCGAAGCCGGCAAGGGGCTGGTGACGGCCACGGTCAGCGGCAGCGTGGTGCTGGCCAAGTGACCTTGGCGCAGCCGTCCTTCAGGGCAGGGTCAGGTCAGGGTCAGAGCGGGGTCAGGGGCACGCTCCTGACCCGCTGACTCACTGGGCGGCCCAGCCGCCGTCCATGTTCCAGGCCACGCCGCGCACGTTCGCCGCGGCCGCCGAGCACAGGAACACGGCCAGCTCGCCGAGCTGATCGGGCGTGGTGAACTGCAGCGAGGGCTGCTTTTCACCGAGCAGCTCGCGTTGCGCCTGCTCGGGCGAGATGCCGTCCTTGGCCGCGCGGGCGTCGATCTGCTTCTGCACCAGCGGCGTCAGCACCCAGCCGGGACAGATCGCGTTGGACGTGATGCCGGTGGTGGCGGTCTCGAGCGCGACGGCCTTGGTGAACCCGACGATGCCGTGCTTGGACGCCACATAGGCCGACTTCTGGGCCGAGGCCACCAGGCCGTGCGTGGACGCCACGTTGATGATGCGGCCCCAGTTGCGCGCACGCATCTGCGGGATGGCCAGGCGGGTGGTGTGGAAGGCCGAGCTGAGGTTGATCGCGATGATGGCGTCCCACTTCTCAGGTGGGAAGTCCTCGACGTTGGCCACGTGCTGGATGCCGGCGTTGTTGACCAGGATGTCCACGCCGCCGAACTCGCTGTTTGCGTAGCGCATCATGTCCTCGATCTCGGCGGGTTTGCTCATGTCGGCGCCGTGGTAGCCCACCTTCACGCCCAGCGCGGCCACCTCGGCCTTGGGGCCCTCGGCGTCACCGAAGCCGTTGAGCACGATACTTGCTCCCTGTCTGGCCAGCGCCAACGCGATGCCCAGGCCGATGCCGCTGGTCGAGCCGGTGACGAGCGCGGTCTTTCCTTTCAACATGGTGTGTCCTCTTTGCTATGGTTCAGGATGGATCAGCGACAAGCGTCGTGATTATCAGAGAGGAAGTTGACGAATGACTGAACCCCGCCTTGAGCACGTGCAATGCCTCGACACCCAGGGCCTGCACCGGATGGCCTACTGGGAGTGGGGCGACCCGGACAACGACCGTGTCCTGGTGTGCGTGCACGGACTGTCGCGCCAGGGGCGCGACTTCGACGCGCTGGCACAGGCCCTGTGCGAAGACTACCGGGTGGTCTGCCCGGACGTGGTCGGGCGGGGCCGCTCGGACTGGCTGGCCGACCCGATGGGCTACCAGGTGCCGGCCTACGTGGCCGACATGGTCACCTTGCTGGCCCGTCTGAAGGCGCGCGAGCTCGACTGGGTCGGCACCTCGATGGGCGGGCTGATCGGCCTGGGCCTGGCCTCGCTGCCGGGGTCGCCGGTGCGCCGCCTGGTGCTCAATGACGTGGGCCCCACGATCCAGGCCGAGGCACTGGCGCGCATCGGAACCTACCTGGGGCAACCGCAGCGTTTTGCCACCCTCGATGAGGCGGCCGACTACCTGCAGTCGATCTCCCAGGGGTTCGGCCGCCACACCCGCGAACAATGGCTTGCCCTGAGCCGGCCGATGGTCAAGCCGGTGAACGATGCGCAGGGCGAGGGCCTGACGCTGCACTATGACCCGGCCATCGCGCTGCCGTTTCGGGCCATCACGCCCGAGATGGCCGCCGCAGGGCAGGCGATGCTGTGGCAGCGCTATGACGCCTTGACGGCCCCGACGCTGCTGCTGCGCGGTGCCGAGTCCGACCTCCTGACCCATGAAACGGCGCTTGCGATGACCCAGCGCGGTCCGCGGGCGATCCTGAAGGAGATCGCCGACGTCGGTCATGCGCCGATGCTCAATGTGCCGGACCAGATCGCCTTGGTCAGGGAGTTCCTGGCGGCGGCATGAAAACCGGACATCTGGAGCTGGCCAAACCCACGGCGGCCATCGTGCAACTGGCCGGGGACGGGCCGCAGGACGGCCCGCGCGGGCCGTCGACCGCCCATGACGACGAGCTCGCGCGGCTGGAGCGCGCCCGTGCCTTTGCCGAACCCCTGCTCGAGGGGCAGTTGCTGGACACGGGCGAAGACGCGCTGCACCACACCCAGGGCGTGGTGGCGATCCTGCAGGGCATCGGGGCTTCGCCGGCCATGCTGGCGGCGGTGTATCTCGTCTATGTCGGCGAGTACCTGACCAAACCTGAGGACGTCATCGCCAAGGCCTTCGGCCCCTCGTATGCGAGTGTCGTGGCGGCCACGCGCAAGCTGGTGCAGATCCAGCGCAATGCGCGCGATGCACTGGTCGACGAAGAAATGCGTGCCGAGCAGACCGAGCGTGTGCGCAAGATGCTGCTGGCGTTCTCGAAGGACCTGCGGGTGGTGCTGGTGCGCCTGGCCTCACGCCTGCAGACCCTGCGCTATTACGCGGCAGCCAAGCGGCCCTGCCCGCTGGTGCTGGCGCGCGAGTCGCTGCAGGTCTTCGCACCGCTGGCCAACCGCCTGGGCATCTGGCAGATCAAGTGGGAGCTCGAGGACCTGTCGTTCCGCTTCCTGGAGCCAGAGCAGTACAAGACCATCGCACGCATGCTCGACGAGAAGCGTGTCGAACGCGAGCAGGTGATCGAGTCGGCCCGCATCCGCCTGATCGACGAACTGCAGCGTCATGGCCTGCGGGCCGAGGTGCAGGGCCGTCCGAAGCACATCTACAGCATCTGGAAGAAGATGCGTGGCAAGCACCTGGACTTCGACCATGTGTATGACCTGCGCGCACTGCGGGTGATCGTGGGGTCGGTGCCAGACTGCTATGCCGCATTGAGCATCGTGCACGAGGCATGGCGGCCGCTGGCCGAGGAGTTCGACGACTACATCGCCAAGCCCAAGCCGAACGGCTATCAGTCGCTGCACACCGTGGTCTACGACGAGCGCGACCGCGCCATCGAGATCCAGATCCGCACGCGCGCGATGCACGAACATGCCGAGCATGGCGTGGCGGCGCACTGGGCCTACAAGGAGGCGGGCACCAAGGGCTATGCGGGGGTCAGCGCGGCCGGTGACTTCGAGTCGCAGGTGGCCGAGGCGCGCAAGGCCGTGCTGCGGCAACTGCTGGCCTGGGAGCGCGACTTTGCAGGCCAGGGGGCCAGCGACGCGGCGGTTTTCGATGACCGCATCTACGTGTTCACGCCACAGGCGTCGATCGTCGAGCTGCCGCGCGATGCCACCCCGGTGGACTTTGCCTACACCTTGCACACCGATGTGGGGCATCGCTGCCGCGGGGCCAAGGTCGACGGCGTGATGGTGCCGCTGAACACACCGCTGCAAAGTGGCCAGACGGTGGAGGTGATCACGCTGAAGGAGGGCGGGCCGTCGCTGGACTGGCTCAACCCCGAACTGGGCTACCTGCGCAGCTCACGCGCCAAGGCCAAGGTCCGCGCCTGGTTCAATGCGCTCGCGCAGCAGCAGACGATCGCCCGCGGCCGTGAGCAGGTCGAGAAGCTGCTGCAGCGCGAAGGCCGCACCGCGCTGAAGCTCGAAGACCTGGCCAGCCAGCTCGGCTTCAAGAATGCCGATGCGCTGTTCGATGTGGTCGGCAAGGACGAATACTCGCTGCGCAACATCGAGCAGCTGTTGCGCCCGGCCGAACCGGCTGCCACCGCCGACGACGTCATCACCCTGCGCAAGAGCCGCAGCGACGGCAGCTCGCCCAAGGGCGGGGTGCTGGTGGTGGGGGTGGAATCGCTGCTCACCACACTGGCACGCTGCTGCAAGCCGGCCCCGCCGGATGCGATCGGTGGCTACGTGACCAAGGGCAAAGGGGTGGCCGTGCACCGCGCCGACTGCTCGAGCTTCCGCCAGATGGCTGGCCGCAGCCCCGAACGCGTGATCCCGGTCGAGTGGGGCACACCCACCGGCGACAAGGCCGCGGTGTACCCGGTGGACGTGGCCGTCGAGGCCCATGACCGCCAGGGCCTGCTGCGAGACATCTCCGAGGTGTTTGCCAAGGAAAAGATGAACGTGATCGGCGTGCACACCCAGACCCTGCGCAACACGGCCTGGATGACCTTCACCGTGGAAGTGTCCGACTCCGCGCGCCTGGCGCAGGTGCTCGCACAAGTGGCGCAGGTCTCCGGCGTGCGGGCCACTAGACGAAAGTAGAAAATACCTGCTATAGTCTCGCTTCTTTAGGCGCGTAGCTCAGCTGGTTAGAGCACCACCTTGACATGGTGGGGGTCGTTGGTTCGAGTCCAATCGCGCCTACCACATACGGTAGAAGAAAAAAGCACCTGGCAGCGATGCCCGGTGCTTTTTTTCTTGCGGCGCCATGTGCTGGTGCCGCCACC
>CBFGPV010000244.1:0-5441 GCA_965650765.1 uncultured Burkholderiales bacterium | reverse complement strand
ATGTACAAGGACGGTGTGGATCTGAACACGATCCAGTGGACCGCCCATTGATGTTGTTGGAGAACTGACATGGCATACAGCGACAAGGTCATCGACCACTACGAGAATCCGCGCAACGTCGGCTCGTTCGAGAAGGGCGACGACACGGTCGGCACCGGCATGGTGGGCGCGCCCGCCTGCGGCGACGTGATGAAGCTGCAGATCAAGGTGAACCCGCAGACCGGCGTGATCGAGGACGCCCGCTTCAAGACCTACGGCTGCGGTTCGGCCATTGCGTCGAGCTCGCTGGTCACCGAGTGGGTGAAGGGCAAGACCCTGGATGAAGCCATGACGATCCGCAACACGCAGATCGCCGAAGAGCTGGCCCTGCCCCCGGTGAAGATCCACTGCTCGATCCTGGCCGAGGACGCCATCAAGGCGGCCGTGAGTGACTACAAGGCGAAGGCATCGCATTGAGTGTCGACACCATGGCAGTGACCCTGACTGAAGCGGCGGCCCGCCATGTCGCCCGTTACATCACCAAGCGCGGCAAGGGCGTGGGGGTGCGCCTGGGCGTGAAGACCACAGGCTGCTCCGGCATGGCCTACAAGCTCGAATACGCCGATGAGGTGGCCCCTGAAGACCATGTGTTCGAAGGCCACGGTGTGAAGGTGCTGGTCGACCCCAAGAGCCTGCCCTACCTGGAAGGGACGCAGCTCGACTTCGTGCGTGAAGGGCTGAACGAGGGCTTCCGCTTCAACAACCCGAACGAGAAGGACCGCTGCGGTTGCGGCGAGTCGTTCCGGATCTGAGCTGGACACAACCTGCCGCCGCCTGCACCAACGCGAGCTTCAGGCAGGCCGGCGGGCATGGTGAGCACATGACGACCCTGCAGTCCCACGACTTCGACCTGTTCGGCCTGCCCATGCGGTTTGCGCAATCTGCCGACGCGGTGGATGCACGCTGGAAGTCCCTGCAGGCCGAAGTGCACCCTGACCGCTTTGCCGCAGAGGGCGCGGCGGCCCAGCGTGTGGCCATGCAATGGGCCGTGCGCGTGAACGAGGCGCACCAGCGTCTCAAGGATCCGCTGCGCCGTGCGGCCTACCTGTGCGAGCTGCAGGGACACCCGATCCAGGCCGAGAACAACACGGCCATGCCGCAGGCCTTCCTGATGCAGCAGCTCGAGTGGCGTGAGGCGCTTGACGAAGCTCACCGTGTGGAAGACCTCGAGGCGCTGGCAGAAGAGGTGTCGCTGCGCCGCCGCGCGCTGCTGGAGGAGCTCGAAGACTTGCTGGACCAGCGGCATGATCCTGCGGCGGCCGCCCAGGTGGTGCGCGCACTGATGTTCGTCGAGCGATTCGGCGAAGAGATCGAACGCCGTTTCGAGGCGCTGGAACACTGAACAATCACGGGCCGGCGCGGACAGCTCCACGCAACCGGTCGCACTTTCCACCGGGCACCACGATGGCTCTCCTGCAGATATCCGAACCGGGCGCTTCGCCCGACCCGCACCAGCGACGCATCGCCGTCGGCATCGATCTGGGCACCACGCATTCGCTTGTGGCGGCCGTACGCAACGGTGTGGCCGAGTGCCTGCCGGACGAGCAGGGCAGGGTGATCCTGCCGTCTGCGGTGCGCTATCTGGGGCAGGGGCGTCGTGCGATCGGGTTCGATGCACTGGCCGAACAGGCGCAGGACCCCGAAAACACCATCGTTTCGGTCAAGCGGTTCATGGGCCGCGGCCTGTCCGACGTGGCCGGGCGTAACAAGCTGCCCTACGACTTCGTCGATGCGCCGGGCATGCTGCAGTTGCGCACGCGCGAAGGCGTGAAGTCGCCGGTCGAGGTGTCCGCCGAGATCCTGGCCACGCTGCGCTTTCGGGCCGAGGACACGTTTGGCGACGATGTCTTCGGCGCGGTCATCACCGTGCCTGCCTACTTCGACGACGCGCAGCGTCAGGCCACCAAGGACGCAGCACAGCTCGCAGGCCTCAACGTGCTGCGTCTGATCAACGAACCCACAGCCGCGGCCATCGCCTACGGGCTGGAGCACGGCAGCGAAGGCCTTTACGCGGTCTATGACCTCGGGGGCGGCACCTTCGACATTTCGCTGCTGCGTCTGTCCAAGGGCATTTTCGAGGTCGTGGCCACCGGGGGCGATTCCGCGCTGGGCGGTGACGACATCGACCGACTGATTGCCGACTGGCTGCTGGCGCGCGCCGGTGTCGAGCTGCACTCGCCGCAGGACAAGCGCGCGGTGCTGGTTGCCGCCCGTGCCGCAAAAGAGGCGCTGTCCGACACCATGACCACACGCGTGCGTTGTGAGGTGGCGGGCCAGGCGCTCGACGTCGAGCTGACCCGCGACATGCTGGGCGAACTCGTGCAGCCGGTGCTGGACCGCACCCTCAGCGCGGTGCGCAAGGTGCTGCGCGATGCGAAGGTGACCAAAGACCAGGTGCAGGGCATCGTCATGGTCGGTGGGTCGACCCGCATGCCCCAGGTGCGCCAGGCGGTGGGCGACTACTTCGGCCGCGCGCCGCTGACCGACCTCAATCCCGATGAGGTGGTCGCGCTGGGCGCCGCCATCCAGGCCCATGCACTGGCGGGCCACCGTGACGGTGACGAGCTGCTGCTGCTCGACGTGATCCCGCTGTCGCTCGGCATGGAGACCATGGGCGGGCTGGTCGAGCGCATCATCCCGCGCAACACGCCCATTCCCACGGCACGTGGCCAGGACTTCACCACCTTCAAGGACGGGCAGACCGCCATTGCGATCCATGTGGTGCAGGGCGAGCGCGAGCTGGTGGCCGATTGCCGCTCGCTTGCGCGCTTCGAGCTACGTGGCATCCCGCCGATGGTGGCCGGTGCGGCGCGCATCCGCGTCGTGTTCGAGGTCGATGCCGATGGCCTGCTCAATGTGTCGGCGCGCGAGGAAGTCTCGGGCGTGCAAGCCACCGTGACCGTCAAGCCCAGCTATGGCCTGGCCGACGACGACATTGCCCGCATGCTCCAGGAAGGCTTCACGACCGCCGAGTCGGACATGCTGCAGCGCGCGCTGCGCGAGGCGCGCGTGGAGGCCGAGCGCATGGTGCTCGCCACGCGTTCGGCGCTGGCGGCCGACGGGGACCTGCTGGATGAGGTTCAACGTGCCGACATCGAGCAGCTCCTCGCGCAGCTGCAGGCCACGGCCTCGACCGAGGACCACCACGCCATCGAGGCGGCCATCAAGCAACTTGCACTTGGCACCGAGGCCTTCGCGGCCGAGCGCATGAACCGAAGCATTCGCTCGGCCCTGTCGGGTCGCAGCGTCGAAGAGGTCTGAGAAAGCCCCACATGCCCATCATCAAGATCCTGCCCCACGCCGAGTACTGCCCCCAGGGCGCCGAGATCCAGGCGCCGGCCGGCACATCCATTTGCGAGGCCCTGCTCGACAACGACATCGAGATCGAGCACGCCTGCGAAATGAGCTGCGCCTGCACGACCTGCCATGTGATCGTGCGCGAAGGCATCGAGTCGCTCAACGAGCAGGACGAAAGCGAAGAGGACATGCTCGACCGCGCCTGGGGCCTGGAGCCCAATTCGCGCCTGTCGTGCCAGGCCATCCTGGCGCAGCAGGACGTGACCATCGAGATCCCGCGCTACTCGATCAATCACGCCAAGGAAAAGCACTGACGGTGCACCCGACGCCGGGGCGACGGCTCGTCCGGGCGCATCGATAATCGCTGCATGACACGCCAGATCTTCTTCGACACCGAAACCACCGGCCTGAGTCCGGATGCGGGTGACCGCATCATCGAAATCGGCTGCGTCGAGTTCGTGAACCGCCGGCCCACGGGCAACAACAAGCACTTCTACATCAACCCCGAACGCGCCAACAGCGAGGACGCGGTCAAGATCCACGGGCTGACCGACGAGTTCCTGGCCGACAAGCCCGTGTTCGCGTCCATCGCCGACGAGTTGATGGAGTACCTGGCCGGGGCCGAGATCGTGATCCACAACGCCGGCTTCGACATCGGGTTCATGGATGCCGAACTGCGCCGGCTCGGCCAGCCTCGCTTCACGCAGCTCGTGGGCTCGGTGACCGACACCTTGTTGATGGCGCGCGAGATGTTTCCGGGCAAGTCGAATTCGCTTGACGCGTTGTGCCGCCGCCTGGAGGTCGACAACAGCAACCGCACGCTGCACGGCGCCTTGCTCGACGCGGGTCTGCTTGCCGAGGTCTACATCCAGATGACGCGAGGGCAGGAGTCGCTCGTGATGGATGCCGGCGAATCGACGTCGCAGGAAGTGCAGGTCGACCATGTGGACCTCAGCCGCATTGCGATCACCGTGCTGCGCGCCGACGAGTCGGAAGCCCAGGCGCATGAGCAGGTGCTGGCCGAGCTCGATAAATCTTCAAAAGGCAAGACAATCTGGCGAACAGTTATGGCATAATCTCGGTTTCCCGATGAGGGTGCGGCGCAAGACAGGCTGCCAACCCCCACGGCGCCCGATTCGGGTGGTTAGCTCAGCGGTAGAGCACTGCCTTCACACGGCAGGGGTCACAGGTTCAATCCCTGTACCACCCACCAGAAACAGGCCCTGCAGGCGATGTGCTTGCAGGGCCTTTTTCCTTTTGTGCGTCCTGCACCTCATGTTGGTGGCTTGCGCCTTGCCGGTGCGAGCCAGCTCGCACCAGAGTGAATGCAGGGGATTCAGGCGTCGCGCACGTCGGCCACTGGCTCGTCACCGAAGTCGGGGCGCCGAAGGTAGGCCAGCACGCGTGCCGCGGCCTCGTCCGGCCCGCTCAACTGACCTTGTGCCTTGAGCTGCACGAATCGCTCGCGGTCAGGGAAGGCGTCAGGGTCGCCACTGCGCAGTTGCACCTGCATGTCGGTGTCGATCACGCCCGGCGCCAGCGACACCACACGGGCGCCATCGGGCCGTCCAGCCTGCTCCAGTGCCATCGCGCGCGACAGGTGGTCCATGCCCGCCTTGGCGGCGCAGTAGGCGGCACTGCCGGCCATGGCCCGGCGCCCGAGGCCGGACGAAATGTTCAGGATGCGGCGCTGGCCTGCCGGCAATGCCCAGCCGCGCGTGCCGTCGAGGAAGGCCGCACTCAGCAGCAGGGCCGCCTCCAGGCCCACCCGCAAGGCCTGTGACAGATCGGCCAGCGCACTGTCCTCGACCGGGCCGAGGCGCGAGATGACACCCGCGTTGTTGATCAGCGTGGCACTGCGCCAGCCGGAGCGGGCCTGCGCCTGCAGCCATGCAGCCAGGCGCGCAGCGGCCTCGACCGGCGCATTGAGGTCCTGTTCCCATTGCTCGCACGGCACCCCTTGCGCGAGGGCCTGTTCGTCGAGGATGGGCTGGCGGTGGCGCGACAGGCACACGAGGTGATGCCCCGGCACCAGCAACTGGCGAGCGATGGCCGCGCCCATGCCGCGCGAGGCGCCGGTGATGACGTAGAGGTCAGTCGCCTCT
>CBFGPV010000243.1:0-5460 GCA_965650765.1 uncultured Burkholderiales bacterium | reverse complement strand
CGTGGATGCCATCATCGCGCGGCAGGCCGGGGCCGTCGTCTTCGACCTCGATGACGGCATGGCCGTCCTCGACGCGGGTGTGCACCGTGACGCTGGCACCTTGCCCGGCGTAGCGGATGGCGTTGTCGATCAGGTTCACCACCGCCTCGCGGATCAGCAACGCATTGCCCATGACCTCGATGGGCTGAGCCTGGCCCTCGTCGCAGCCCAGGTCCACACCGCCCCGCACGGCGCGGGGCACCAGCTCGGCGGTCACGTCGCGAGCGAGCTTTTGCACATCGAAGCGGCTGCGCGCCTGCACCGCGGCCGACTCGGGCTCGGCGCGTGCCAGCGTCAGCAACTGGGCCACCAGGTGGGCGGCGCGGGCGGCGCTTTCCTGCACGCGCTGCAGGCGGGCCTTGAGCGCGGGGTCGCTCGCCTCGGCCAGTGCCAGCTCCGCCTGGGACTTCAGCCCGGCCAGCGGGGTGCGCAACTGGTGCGCCGCATTGCTGATGAAGCGCTTCTGTACCGTCACGCTTTCCTGGACCTCGGCCAGCAGCGTGTTCAGCGCCTTGGCCAGCGCGCGCACTTCGGTTGGCGCCGACTCCAGCTGGATCGGGGCCAGGTGATTGGGGGCGCGGTCTTCGACCAGGGCGCGCAGCCGCAGCAGCGGCGCCAGACCGGTGCGGATGCCGCCCCAGACGATCAGAGACATCAGCACCACCAGGGCCGACAGCGGAAGCGCCGTGTCGATCAGGATCTGGCGGGCCAGTTCCTCGCGGCTGGCACGGCTCTTGGCCAGCTGCACGAGCATCTGGCGCGGCTCGTCTTCGTCGCCGTAGGCCAGGTAGAGCGCGGCCACACGCACCTGAACGTCGTTGACGGTACCGTCGTAGAAGTAGGGCTGGTCGAGCTTCAGTCCGGGGATCGGCGGCGGTGGCGGCAGGCGGTTGTTGCCCAGGATGAACTCGCCCGGCGGGGTGCTGACCATGTAGTAGACGCGGTCATCGGGATCGGTCTCGAGGATGGCCTGCGCCGCCTTGGGGAAGTCGATGAACAGGCCGTTGCCGATCGGCTTGACCTGCTGGGCCAGGGCCCGCGACGACTGGTACAGGCTGCGGTCGATCGCCAGGTTGGCGTAGCGCGCGGCCACGTGATAGGTGACGAAGGCGGCGGCCAGCCACAGCACCAGCTGCGGGATGAGCAGCCACAGCATCAGGTGGCGGCGCAGCGAACGCTGGCCCGGCGCCAGGCCCAGCCTGGCCTGCAGCGTGGCCCGCACGGGGAAGGTCACGGGCCGGCTTCCGTTTCCAGCAGGTAACCCAGGCCGCGCACCGTGCGGATCGAGATGCCCGACGGCTCGAGCTTGCGTCGCAGGCGATGGATGTAGACCTCGATCGACCCGGGGGCCGAGTCGGCTTTGCCGGCCTCGGCACGTTCGCCGCCGCGGTCGGCACCCCAGACCTGGGCGATCTGGTCCTTGGTGACCACCTTGTCGCGCTGGTTGAGCAGCAGATCGAGCAGGCTCCATTCCCGCGGCGAGAAGTCGACCACGTCCTGGCCGATCGTCGCGCGGCGGGTGTCGCGATCGAACTGCAGGCCACCGACCTGCTGCGCAGCCGAGGCCGGGGCAGGCTGCGCCCGGCGCAACAGGGCACGCACGCGCGCTTCGAGTTCAGGAAACTCGAAGGGTTTGGTCAGGTAATCGTCGGCGCCGGCGTTCAGGCCTTCGACCCGGTGCTCGAGGTCGCACAAGGCCGTGAGCACGAGGATGGGCTGGCCCGGCTTGGCCGTGCGCACCCGCTTCAGCACGGTCAGGCCGTCCACCATCGGCAGGCCGATGTCCAGGATGGCCGCATCGAACTGCTGACGGGTGAGCAGGTATTCGGCCACGGCGCCGTTGTCGGCAGTCTCGACCTCAAAGCCGGCATGCTGCAGGTTGGCCACCAGCGCATCGGACAGGATCGCGTCGTCTTCGGCAAGCAGGAGTCGCATCCCGCAAGCTTAACGAAGTCTTTACGGTGTTTGAACCCGGGTCAGCCCGAGGGTGGCACGGCCTGTTCCGGCTGCCGCAGCCAGAGTTCGACGTCGGCCAGCGGCATCGGGCGGGCGAACAGGAAGCCCTGGGCCTCGTCGCAGCCCAGCCGGGTGAGCCACTGCGCCTGCTCAGCCGTCTCGACGCCTTCGGCCACGACCTTCAGGCCCAGCGCATGCCCGAGGCCGACCACCATCGGCGCGATGCGTCCGGCATCGGCCGAGCGGCTGTGGGCAGCCACGAAGGACCGGTCGATCTTCAGCCGGTCCACCGGCAGGCGGTCCAGATAGGACAGCGACGAAAAGCCGGTGCCGAAGTCGTCGATCGACAAGCCGACGCCTGCGTTCTTGAGCCGGGCCATCGTGGCCTGCGCATGGGTGGGGTCGGACATCGCCACCGACTCGGTGATCTCCAGCTCGAGCGCCTGCGGCGCCACGCCGGCTTCTTCCAGGGCCTGCAGCACCCGGTCGGCAAACCCGGTGGTCAGGAACTGCAGTGCGCTCACGTTGACCGCCATGCGCAAGGGCGCCATGCCTCGCGAGCGCAGCGTGACCAGATCGGCCAGCGCGGCGCGCAATGCCCATTCGCCCAGGGCGCCGATCAGGCCCGATTGTTCGGCAATCGAAATGAAGCGCTCGGGCGGGACGAACTGACCGTCCGGCCCGCGCCAGCGCATCAGGGCCTCCAGCCCGACCGCCCGGCCGGTGGCCAGGTCGATCTGCGGCTGGTAGCACAGGTGCAGGTTCTGCTGGGCAAAGGCCTGACGCAGGTCCTGCAGCAGCCGGGTGCGCCCGCGCACGTCATGCCCGAAGGCTGGCGTGTAGTACGCATGCGAACCGTGGCCGCCGGTCTTGGCCTGCTTGAGTGCCTGGTAGCAGTTCTCGAGCACGCCGGCGCCGTGCCGTCCTCTCTGGGTCTGGTCGTCGAGCAGCACGATCCCTGCGCTGGCCGTGGCGGCATGGTCGCCCGCCGGCAGCACGAAGGGCGCGGCAAACACGTCCTGCAGATGGGACGGGGCCAGCCGGTGGCTCGGCCCGACGAGCCCGAAGGTGTCATTGGAGATGCGCGCGATGTGGCAGGTGTCGGCAAAACGCTCCTGCAGGCGTTGTGCCACGGCCCGCAGCAGGGCATCGCCGTAGGCATAACCGAAGGCTTCGTTGGTTTCGGCGAACTGGTCGATGTCCAGCAGCACGACGGCCGTGCGGTGGCAGTCGTCCCGGTCGAGAGCGGCGTCGATCGCCTTGACGAAAGCCGGCCGGTTGGGCAACTGCACCAGCCGGTCCTGATAGGCGGCCTCATGCAGGTTGGCCACCAACTGGATGTTCTGTGCACACATCGCGATGTTGCTGCAGAACACCTCCAGCAGATGACGGTCCGGCTCGCCGGGCGCCTGGGGCGAGTCGACGAAGGCGGCAAAGTGCCGGCCCTGGCGCCCCGGGATGAACAACACGAAGCGGTCATCCTCGATCAGCGTGCGCCGCTCGCCCAGGCAACGGGCAATGCCCGTGCGTACACGTTCGTCGTCGATGCGCGCCACCGGTTGCTGCACCAGGCTGGCGTAGCGGCCGGCCGCAGCAATCACGATGTAGTCGGCAGGCAGCGTGGCCGGCGGGGGCTCGAACGGGTCGCCCAGGTCGTCCGACTGAGCGCAGACCAGGCCTTCGGCCTGCACGCCGATCAGTGCGGCCAGCTGCGTGATCACGCCCACGGCAAAGGGCTGCAGCCCGTCATGCGCAATGAACTGGTTGCTGGCCCGGATGATCAGCTCCAGCCCGCGGCGGCTTTCGTCGAGGCGGCGGATCTGGTCGTAGGAGCGGATGGCGGTGGTCAGCGTGGTGAACAGCTTGTGCCGGGTCAGCTCGCCCTTGGTCTTGTAGTCGTTGATGTCGTAGTCGCGGATCGCGTCGAGCTCCGGGGCGTAGCCCGGCTGCCCGGTGCGCAGGATGATGCGCAGGTTGTGCAGCCCGAGCGTGCGCCGGATCCGGTCCACCAGCGACAGGCCGGCGTGATGGTCTTCCATCACCACGTCCAGCAGCACCACGGCCACCTCGGGCGTGCGCTCCAGCAGGGCTTCGGCCTGGGCGGCGCTGTAGGCATGCAGGAAGCTCAGGCCACGCCCGAGCACCTCCAGGCCCTGCAGGCCCAGCACGGTGGACTCGTGCACATCGGCGTCATCATCGACAACCAGGATCTGCCACGGCGCGCGCTGCAGCGCCCCTGCGGGCGTTGGCTCGTCAGGAAGAAAGTCGAAGCGGTCGTCGTCAGCGCTGGCGTCGGACGTCATGAAGCCCCTGGGCGTAACTGAATGCGTCAAAGTGTGGCACGAACCGCACCGTGCCGCACCGGCACCGCCGTGACAAGCGTCACGCCCGGCGCATGCGGTCTCAGCACTCGACGATGTTGACCGCCAGGCCGCCTCGGGCGGTTTCCTTGTATTTGGTCTTCATGTCGGCGCCGGTCTCGCGCATGGTCTTGATGACCTTGTCCAGCGACACATGGTGCACACCGTCGCCGCGCAGCGCCATGCGCGCGGCGTTGATCGCCTTGACCGAGGCAATCGCATTGCGCTCGATGCAGGGAATCTGCACCAGCCCGCCCACCGGATCGCAGGTGAGTCCCAGGTGATGCTCCATACCGATCTCGGCCGCATTCTCGACCTGCTCGGGCGTGCCGCCCATGACGGCGGCCAGCGCACCGGCCGCCATCGAGCACGCCACACCGACCTCACCCTGGCAGCCCACCTCGGCGCCTGAGATCGAGGCGTTTTCCTTGTAGAGGATGCCGATGGCACCCGCGGTGAGCAGGAAGTCGATCACACCGGCGTCATTGGCGCCCGGCATGAATCGGCTGTAGTAGTGCAGCACCGCCGGCACGATGCCGGCTGCTCCGTTGGTGGGTGCGGTGACCACCCGGCCGCCGGCGGCGTTTTCCTCGTTGACGGCCAGCGCATAGAGGTTGACCCAGTCCATGACCTGCAGCGGGTCTTTCAGCGCGGCTTCCGGGTGGGCGGTCAGCGCGGCATACAACGCCGCGGCCCGACGGCGCACCTTGAAGCCACCGGGCAGGATGCCTTCGGTGCGGCAGCCCCGCGTCACGCAGGCCTGCATCACGCGCCAGATGTTCAGCAGCCCGGCGTCGATCTCGGCGTCGGTGCGCCAGTGGCGTTCATTGAGCCGCATGACCTGGGCGATCGAGCAGCCCAGTGTGCGGGTGACCTGCAGCAGCTCGGCCCCGCTGCGAAAGGGGTGCGGCAGCACGGTGGCGTCAGGGGCGATCAGCTTCTGGCGCGAGCCGTCGGCAGCCACCTCCTCGCTGATGACAAAACCGCCGCCCACCGAGTAGTAGGTGCGGTTGCAGATCTCGCTGCCGGCCGCATCGAAGGCCAGCAGGCGCATGCCGTTGGCATGGAAGGGCAGGGTCTGGCGGCGCAGGAACTGCAGGTCGGC
>CBFGPV010000242.1:0-5483 GCA_965650765.1 uncultured Burkholderiales bacterium | reverse complement strand
TGCAGGATGGTGACGTTGCGGCTCGGGGGGGTGTCGCGTTGGACCATGAGGACCCGGTGGTGTGGTGGCTGGGTGCAGCGATGCGCTCGATGGCGTGCGCGCATTGTGCACCCTTGGTGTTTACCCGCAGCCGACGCCGCAGTGCTTGCAAATCTATTGGAACGATCCAATAATTCCCTCACCATTCGGACAACGATCGGATCAGCAGCATGTCTTCCGGGAAGCGGATCACGGGTTGGGGGCTCATCGGAGCCAGCACCATCGCCGGTGAACACATGGTCGGGGCCATCCGGGCCCAGGCCGGCCATGAGGTGGTGGCCATCGCCAGCAGCAGCCTCGAACGCGCGCGCGCCTTTGCCGCGGCCCACACCATTGCCTCGGCTTATGACAGCGTGGCCGCGCTGCTGGCCGACCCGGCGGTGGACGTCGTGTATGTGAGCACCACCAACGAGCTGCACCGCGATCAGGTCAAGGCCGCCGCAGCCGCGGGCAAGCATGTGCTGTGCGAAAAGCCGCTGGCGCTTTGCGTGGACGATGCCCTCGAGATGGTCGAGGCCTGCCGCGCAGCCGGTGTGCTGATGGCCACCAACCATCACCTGCGCAATGCAGCCACGCACCGTCGCATCCGCGAGCTGATCGCCGCGGGTGCGATCGGCCGCCCGCTGTTCGCGCGGGTCATGCATGCGGTGTACCTGCCCGCGCACCTGCAGGGCTGGCGACTCGATCGCGCCGATGGCGGAGGCGTGGTGCTGGACATCACGGTGCACGATGTCGACACGCTGCGTTTTGTGCTGAATGCCGAGCCGGTGGAAGCCGTCGGCCTCACACAGTGTGCCGGCCTGTCCAAGGCCGGCCTGGCCGACGGTGTGATGGCCGTGCTGCGCTTTGACAACGGCGTGCTGGCCCAGCTGCACGACGCCTTCACCGTCAAGCATGTCGACACCGGCATCGAGGTGATCGGCGAAACCGGGGCGATCACCGGCCGGCGGGTCATGACCCAGCAGCCCGTGGGAGAGCTCTTCCTGCGCACCGAGGCGGGTGAGGTGGCCGTGCCGGTCGATCACGAGAACCTGTACGTGCGCGGCGTCGCCGCGTTCTGTCGCGCCCTGGCCGGCCAGGGCGAGCCTGCTGCCACCGGAGCCGACGGCGTGCGTTCGCTGGCTGCCGCGCTGGCCGTCGCCGAGGCCTGCCGCACGAGCACGGCCCAGCGCATCCGATCACTGAGCCTCTGAGGGGGGGACATGTCCAAACACATCACGGCGGCGCAAGCCGCAAGCCTGATTCGCAACGGTGACGTCATCAGCATCAGCTCGTCGAGCGGCCTGGGCTGCCCCGACAAGGTGCTGGCCGCCATCGGCGAACGCTTCGAACGCGAGGGCAGCCCACGGCAGCTGACCAGCCTGAACCCGATCGCCGCCGGCGACATGTACGGCATCAAGGGCATCGACCACCTCGCGCGGCCGGGCCTGCTGGCACGCATCTATGCCGGCTCGTACCCGAGCGGCCCGTCGTCGCTGCCGATGCCGGCGATCTGGCGCATGGTGGTCGACAACCAGGTCGAGGCCTACAACGTGCCCAGCGGCATCCTGTTCGACATGCACCGCGACGCAGCAGCCCATCGCCCCGGCGTGTTGACCCAGGTGGGCATGGGCACCTTTGTCGACCCGCAGCAGCAGGGCTGCGCGATGAACGAGGCGGCCGCGCGCCAGCCGATCGTGCGGCGCGAACACTTCGACGGGCGCGACTGGTTGTACTTTCCCGTGGTGGTGCCCAACGTGGCCATCATCCGGGCCACCACGGCCGACGAACGCGGCAACCTCACCTACGAGCACGAGGGCGCGCTGCTGGGTGGGCTCGACCAGGCCCTGGCGGCACGCAACAACGGCGGCATCGTGATCGCCCAGGTCAAGCGCATCGTGAAGTACGGCAGCCTGCGTCCGCACGACGTGCATGTACCGTGCAACCTGGTCGATCACATCGTCGTCGATCCTGACCAGTGGCAGACCACCCAGACCGTCTACGACCCGGCCATCAGCGGCGAGATCTTCCGTCCGCTGGACAGTTTCGAACTGCAGCCCTGGGGCCCGGAGAAGGTGATTGCCCGGCGCGCGGCGATGGAGCTGTCGCGCGGGCAGGCCGCCAACCTCGGCTTCGGCATCTCGGCCAACGTGCCGCGCATCCTGCTCGAGGAAGGCCTGCACGGTGAAGTCACCTGGGCGATCGAGCAGGGTGCCGTCGGTGGCATGCCGCTGCTCGGGTTCGCATTCGGCTGTGCGTCCAATGCCGACGCAATCGTCGCCTCGTCGAACCAGTTCACCTACCTGCAGGGCGCGGGCTTCGACGTGGCCCTGCTGTCCTTCCTGCAGGTCGACGGCCAGGGCAGCGTGAACGTGTCGCGCCTGGCCAGGAAGCCCTACCTCACCGCAGGCTGCGGCGGGTTTGTCGACATCACCGCCTTTGCCCGGCGCATCGTGTTCTCAGGCTTTTTCACCGCTGGTGCGCAACTGGAGGTCGGCAACGGCCGGCTGACCATCGTGAACGAAGGCCGGACACGCAAGTTCGTGAACCAGGCCGAGCACATCACCTTCAGCGGCGAGGTCGGTCGCCAGCGTGGGCAGCGGGTGACCTACGTGACCGAGCGTTGCGTGATCGACCTGGAAGCCGACGGTCTGGTCGTGCGGGAGATCGCCCCCGGCGTCGACCTGCAACGCGACGTGCTGGGCCAGTCCGAGGTGCCGCTGAAGGTGGCGCCCGACCTGCGCCTGATGAACGCCGCCCTGTTCCACGACGCGCCCTTCGGCCTGACGCTGGGCGCACCGCGCGAGCACGGGGAGCCACATCATGAGTGAGTCGCACATCCAGGCGCAGCGGCACGGCGACATCGCCGTGGTCACGCTGGCGCGGCCGGCCAAGCTCAACTCGCTGACACCGGCCATGCTCGACGAGCTGGAGCGTCTGGCGCGCAGCTTCGAGGCCGATCGTGACCTGCGGGTGGTGGTGCTCACCGGTGCGGGTGACAAGGCCTTTTGCGTGGGCGCCGACATCAACGAATGGGCCGCCCTGCAGCCGCTGGACATGTGGCGCCAGTGGGTGCGGCGCGGTCACCAGGTGTTCGACCAGTGGTGCCGCCTGCGCCAGCCGGTGATCGCCGCACTCAACGGCCATGCCTTCGGTGGCGGGCTGGAGCTTGCGCTGGCCTGCGACATCCGCCTGGCCGCCAGCACCGCCACGTTTGCCCTGCCGGAAGCATCGATCTCGACCTGCCCGGGCTGGTCGGGCACGCAGCGGCTGGTGCACCTGCTTGGCGCCAGCCACGCGAAGTACCTGGCACTCAGCGGGCGGCGCCTGGGCGCGGACCACGCCCATGCCCAGGGCCTGGTCCACGAGGTGATCGCCCCCGGCGAGCTGCATGACCACGCGCTCGCGCTGGCGGGAGAGATGTGCCAGAAGGCCCCGATCGCCCTGCAGCTGACCAAGCAGCTGGTCAACGCCGCAGCCGGTGAAGACACGGCCGCCACGCTGGAGGCCCTGGCTGGCGCGCTGGCGGCGACCACGGTCGATGCGGCCGAGGGCATCCGCAGCTTCCAGGAAAAGCGTCCACCCCGCTATGGCGGGCATTGAGCAGTCCACGACAACGAGCCTTTCATGACCTTCTCTTCCCCCAACGACGTTCTCTCCCGGCTGCCGTACCGCGGCAAGCTCCTCATCGACGGCGCCTGGACCGATGCCGCCGACGGCGGCCTGCTGGAGCGCAGGTCGCCGGCCCACGACACGGTCGTGGCGGTGTATGCCAAGGCCGGTGAGGTCGACGCCCGGCGTGCGATCGCCGCGGCACGCCGCGCCTTCGACCACGGGCCGTGGCCGCGCATGTCGGGCGCGGCCCGCGCGCGGGTGCTGCGTAACGTGGCCGAAGGCATCCTGACGCGCAAGCACGACCTGGCGCTGATGGAGACCCTCGAAAACGGCAAACCGCTGGACCAGTCGCTGGCCGAGGTCGAGGGCGCTGCCGACCTGTGGCACTACGCGGCCACCCTCGCACGCAACCTGCACGGCGACAGCTACAACACGCTGGGCGAGGCCACCCTGGGGGTGGTGCTGCGCGACCCGATCGGAGTGGTGGGCATCATCACCCCGTGGAACTTCCCGTTCCTGATCATCAGCCAGAAGCTGCCGTTTGCACTGGCCGCCGGATGCACCGCGGTGGTCAAGCCGGCCGAGGTGACCTCGGGCACCACCGTGATGCTGGGCGAGATCCTGTTGGCCGCCGGCCTGCCCGAAGGCGTGGCCAACATCCTGGTGGGCCGCGGCAGTGTGGTGGGCGAAACCCTGGTCACGCACCCCGACGTGGACATGCTCTCGTTCACCGGCTCGACCGGCGTGGGCAAGCAGGCGGTCGCAAAGTCGGCGCAGACCTTGAAGAAGGTCTCGATGGAGCTGGGCGGCAAGAACCCGCAGATCGTGTTTGCCGACTGCGATCGGGACGCCGCGCTGGACGCCACCCTGCATGGCATCTACTTCAACGCCGGCCAGTGCTGCAACAGCGGCAGCCGCGTGCTGGTGCACGAGGACATCGCCGACGACTTCGTGGCCGACCTCGTGCGCCGCTCCCGCGAGGTGAAGGTGGGCGACCCGCTGACGCCTGGCGTGCAGGTCGGTGCGATCACCACCGACAAGCAGCTCGAAACCATCCTCGGCCATGTCGAGAGTGCACGCGCGGGCGGCGCCGAGATCGCGCTGGGCGGCTCGCGCCTGGCCGGCCGCGGCATGTTCGTCGAACCCACGGTGGTGACCGGCGTCACGCCCGAGATGGCCATCGCCCGCGAGGAAGTGTTCGGGCCGGTGCTGTCGGTGCTGCGCTTTCGCAGTCTCGACGAGGCCGTGGCGATCGCCAACTCCACGCTGTACGGCCTGTCGGCCGCCGTGTGGAGCCGCGACATCGACACCTGCCTGCAGGCCACGCGCCGTATCCGGGCCGGCACGGTGTGGGTCAACACCTTCCTCGAAGGCCATGCCGAGCTGCCCTTCGGCGGCTACCGGGAAAGCGGCATCGGCCGCGAACTCGGCCGCCTGGCCACCGAGGACTACACCGAAACCAAGACCGTGCACATGCATCTCGGCCCCCGCACCAACTGGTACCTGCCGCGCGCCTGAGGCGCATCCGGACCCCACGTTGCAGCGTCAGTCAACTCGCAACCCAAACCCGTCAAACAGGAGACAAGCCATGAACAAGCAACTCACCCTGATCGCGATCGCCGCTGCCGCGGCGTTGCCGGCCTTCGCGCAGCAGAACGTCGAGGTCCTGCACTGGTGGACCTCGGGCGGCGAGGCGGCCGCGCTGAACGTGCTCAAGGGCAACCTGGAAAAGCAAGGCGTCAAGTGGAACGACATGCCGGTGGCCGGCGGCGGCGGCGAGGCGGCGATGACCGCCGTGCGTGCCCGCGTCACCTCGGGCAACCCGCCCACCGCCGTGCAGATGCTGGGCT
>CBFGPV010000241.1:0-5497 GCA_965650765.1 uncultured Burkholderiales bacterium | reverse complement strand
CCGCGCCGGCGCAGTTCGCACGCGGGACACTGGCCGCAGCCATGGCCCCAGGGGTGCAGCGTGCCGCGTTCACCCAGGTAACAGGTGTGGGTGTGCTCGACCACCAGCGCCTCCAGGCGATCGCCGCCCAGGGCCTGGGCAAGCGCCCAGGTCTGCGCCTTGTCCAGCCACATCAGCGGTGTCTCGATGGTCATGGGCGCGTCCAGCCCCAGGCTCAGGGCCACCTGCAGGGCCTTGAGGGTGTTGTCGCGGCAGTCGGGGTAACCGGAGTAGTCGGTCTCGCACATGCCGCCCACCAGCACGCTGGCGCCACGCCGGTAGGCGATGGTGGCGGCAAAACCGAGGAACAGCAGGTTCCGACCGGGCACGAAGGTGTTGGGCAGGCCGCTGGCGCTCATCTCGATGGCCCGCTCCTGGGTCAGTGCGGTGTCCGACACCTGCCCCAGCAGCGACAGGTCGAGCAGGTGGTCGTCGCCCAGGCGCGCCGCCCAGTCGGGGAACTGGCGGCGCAGTTCATGCAGCACCTGCTGGCGGCAGTCGAGTTCGATGCGATGGCGCTGGCCGTAGTCGAACCCGAGGGTTTCGACGCGGGCATGGCGCGACAGGGCCCAGGCCAGGCAGACGGTGGAGTCCTGCCCGCCGGAGAACAGGACCAGGGCGGTACGCGGGTCGGTCATGGCTTGGCTCGGCGGGATGCTGGCGGCGGGCCTCAGCGGCGCACTTCGCCCTGGCCGAGCACAACGTACTTCAGCGAGGTCAGGCCCTCCAGGCCCACCGGGCCGCGGGCGTGGAACTTGTCGGTGGAGATGCCGATCTCGGCGCCCAGGCCGTACTCGAACCCGTCGGCAAAGCGGGTGCTGGCGTTGATCATCACACTGGACGAGTCGACCTCGCGCAGGAAGCGCATCGCATTCGGATGATGGTCGGTCAGGATCGCGTCGGTGTGGTGCGAGCCATGGCGGTTGATGTGGGCGATGGCTTCGTCAAGACTGTCCACCACCTTGATGCTGATGATGGGGGCCAAGTATTCCTCGGCCCAGTCCCGCTCGGTGGCGTCGGCCAGCTGGGCGCCGGGCACGTCGGCCAGCAGGGCACGGGCCGCCGCATCGCAGCGCATCTCGACCCCCTTGGCCGCAAAGATGGCCCCGATGCGCGGCAGGAACTGCGCCGCTGCGGCCCGGTGCACCAGCAGCGATTCGGCCGCATTGCAGGGGCTGTACTTCTGGGTCTTGGCGTTGTCGGTGACGGTGACGGCCAGGTCCATGTCGACGGTGGCGTCGACGTACACATGGCAGTTGCCGTCAAGGTGCTTGATGACCGGCACGGTGGCCTCGCGGCTGATGCGCTCGATCAGCGACTTGCCGCCGCGCGGGATGATCACGTCCACGTACTCGGGCATCGCGATCAGGCGGCCCACGGCCTCGCGGTCGGTGGTCTCGACCAGCTGCACCGCCTCGGGCGGCAGGTGGTTCTCGCGCAGGGCCTGCTGGATCAGCTTCCAGAGGGCCAGGTTCGAGTGCAGCGCTTCCGAGCCGCCGCGCAGCACGCAGGCGTTGCCGCTCTTGATGCCGAGCGAGCCCGCCTCGATGGTCACATTGGGCCGGCTTTCATAGATCATGCCGAACACGCCGAGCGGCACGCGCATCTGGCCCACCGTGATGCCCGTGGGTCGGCGGCGCAGGTTGATCATCTCGCCCACCGGATCCGGCAGTGCCGCGACCTGCACGCAGTTCTCGGCCATCTGCTCCACGACCTTGTCGGTGATGCGCAGGCGGTCGACCATCGGTGCGGCCAGCCCGTTGCGCTCGGCGGCGGCCACGTCCAGGGCGTTGGCAGCCTGCAGTGCTTCGCGCTGCTCGAGGATCAGGGTGGACAGGCGCAGCAGGGTGTCGTTGCGCGCGGCGGTCGAAGCGGCCGCCATGGCCGTGGCGGCCGCGCGTGCGGCGGCGCCCACGTGGGCCATGTAGGCCTGGATGTCGGTGGCAGTCATGCCGGCATTGTCGCAAAGCCGCGGCGCCGCGGCACGGCCAGGGGTGATCCGCGGGCCGGCTGCAGCGCCGATGCGGTGCGGGCCAGGATCAGAGTCGGCTCAGCAGCCACAGCCACAGCGGGCCGGTCACGACAAAAAGCAGCGTGGACAACACCGTGGTCGTGGTGGTCTCGACCTCGCGCGTGGCATAACGCTGCGCGAACATCAGCGCATTGGTGCCTGCCGGCAGGGCTGCGCACAGCACGATCACCGTCAGCGGCAGCCCGCGCAGGCCGAAGACCAGCGCGCCGACAGCCAGTACCAGCGCCGGCTGCAGCAGCAGCTTGCCGGCCGACAGCCACAGCGCCGCGCGCCACGCGCCCTGGATCCCGTAGTGCGCCAGGGTCATGCCCATGGCGATCAGGCACACCGGCACCACGGCCGCACCGAGCATCAGCAGGATCTCGTCCACCGCACCGGGCAGCGGCAGGCCCAGCAGGTTCCACACGATGCCCAGCAGCACCGGCAGCACGACCGGGTGGATCAGGGTGTTACGCACGGTCACGCGCACCGTGCTCCACAGGCTGGGGCGGCCGGCCTGGGTGCGTGCGGCAGCGCGGGCCAGGTCCACTTCGACCAGCAGGGTCAGCACGGTCAGCAGCGTGAGCGCGTGCACACTCACCACGGCCAGGTGGATGGACAGCCCGGCCTCACCGAACAGCGACGCCGCCACCGGGATGCCCAGCTGCACCGAATTGCTGAAGGTCGTCGAGATGGCCCGCACCGCCGGTTCGGCCGGTTCGTTGCGGTAGACCGGCGTGCGTCGGCGCAGCAGGTACACCCCCAGCAGCAGGCCCACCACCGGGATGAAGTAGGCCGCCACGGTGGACCACGGCAGCACGCTGAAGTCGATGCGTGCGGTGGTGCGGAACAGCAGCGCCGGCGCAAACAGGTAGAACGCCGCGTTGGACAGGGCCCGCGCGGCCTCGCCCCCGCCAAAAAAGCGGGCGCGCCCCGCCAGCCAGCCCATCCCCACCACCGTGAAGATCGCCAGCAGCTTCAAGAGGATGGCCGACAACATGGGCGGCGAGCATACCCCAGGGGAAACCCGGGGGTCGGTCCCCCTTGCCTGTCTCCCGCGGGCCCCGAGGGGCTTGTACGATGACTCCCTGACCCGGGGGGAGCCATGTCGCTTGGCACGATCTTCACGTCGGTGTTGTCACTGGCGGGCACGCCTGAGGCGCCCCCGCCTCAGCGCACGGCCCTGGTGCTGATGGGGGGCGGCGCGCGCACGGCCTACCAGGCCGGGGTGCTGATGGGTATCCAGCAGATCCTGGGACCCACCGCCCATCCGTTCTTCAATGTGCTGGTCGGCACCTCGGCCGGTGCCCTGAATGCCGCCTTCCTGGCCGCCCACGCAGGTGACGGCGGCAAGGTCTGCCTGAGACTGGCCGAGTTCTGGCAGGCGCTGCGATCGAACCAGGTCTACCAGACCGAAGCGCCACGCTGGGGCGCAGGCTCGCGCTGGGCCACGCTGCTGTCGGCCGGCTGGAAGCTCAAGGGACAGTCCCGCTCGCTGCTCGACAACACCCCGCTGGTACAGACACTGCGCGCGGGCATTCCGCCTGGCGCCATCGGCCGCGCGCTGGCACTGGGCCATGTGCAGGGGCTGGCCGTGACTGCATCGAGCTACACCACCGGCGTGCACTGGACCTTCTGCCACCTGGCGGGGCAGCACCCTGGCAAGCCCTGGAAGCGCCCCGGGCGGCGCGCCTCGCACGAGGCGATCACGGTGGACCACCTGCTGGCCTCCAGTGCGATTCCGTTCATCTTTCCGGCGGTGTCGCTGCAGGTCACGGCCTCCGAGGGCCCACGCGCCGAGTTTTTTGGTGACGGGTCGATGCGGCAGGTCTCGCCGCTGAGCCCGGCCATGCATCTGGGCGCAACCCATGTGCTGGCCATCGGTGTGGGCCAGCCGCAACGCGCCGGCCTGGGGCAGCCCAGCCCGGACCTGGCCGCAACCGCACCGCTGGACTATCCGCCGCTGGCCCAGATTGCCAGCCATGCGCTGGCCAGTGTGTTCCATGACACGCTGGAGGCCGACGTCGAACAGGCCCAGCGGGTCAATGCCTCGCTCAAGCGACTGCAGGACCTGTCGCCCGGCGCCGCCCTGCCCTACCGGCCGGTGCGCGTGCTGGCGATCCAGCCCTCGCAATCCCTCGACGCCCTGGCCCTGGCCCACCTGGGCAGCCTGCCGCGCCCGGCCTTCCAGCTGCTCGAGGCGCTGGGCGGCACCCAGGGAGCGGGCTCGGCGCTGGCCAGCTATCTGCTGTTCGAGCCCCCCTTCGTGCAGGCCCTGATCGCCATGGGGCAGCGCGACGCCCTGATGCGCCAGCGCGAGATCGAAACCTTCTTCGACGACGTGCCGCTGGGGCACATCCGTCATGCCGCGGTGCCATAATCGCGGCCAGTTCAAACACGGAGACTTCCTTGGACAGCACCCACCCGCGGTGACCGTCCACTCCAACCCCGGACGATGCGTTGAATGAGCGCCGGCCGGTGGTACACGCCAGGGCCCGGCCGGGGTCCGGGTCGGGGTGGCGGTACATCGTTGCGCCGACCCTCAACCCCTGCGCGTTGCCCGTCCCGTCGGGCGCCCGGTTGGAGATTTCATGCTCAATGTGTTCACGCTGGCCAACGGCCGGCTGTATCAGGAAGAGATCGACCGCCCCGATGCCCTGGCCCAGGTGAGGCCGGTGTGGGTCGACCTCGAAGCGCCCACCCCCGAAGAAAAGGGCTGGATCGCCGGCCGCTTCGGCGTGACCATCCCTGAAGACGTGGTCGACGACGACCTGGAAGAATCAGCCCGCTTCTACGAAGAAGACAACGGCGAACTGCACATCCGCTCCGACTTCCTGATCGACGACGACGTCACTCCGCGCAATGTGCGCGTGGCCTTCATCGTGCACAACAACGTGCTGTTCTCGATCCACGACGAGGACCTGCCGGTGTTCCGGCTGCTGCGCCTGCGGGCGCGCCGCATGCCCGGCCTGATCGAGGACGCCAAGGACGTGCTGCTCAAGCTGTACGACGCCGACGCCGAATACTCGGCCGACGCACTCGAAGGCATCTACGACTCGCTCGAGAAGGTCAGCGCCCGCGTGCTGAAGGAAGAGGTCAACGACACGGCTGCGGCCGAAGCGCTGGCCGCCATCGCCCGCGAGGAAGACCTGAACGGACGCATCCGCCGCAACGTGATGGACACGCGCCGCGCGGTGAGCTTCATGATGCGCTCGCGCCTGCTCAATGCCGAACAGTTCGAGGAGGCGCGCCAGATCATGCGCGACATCGATTCGCTCGACTCGCACACGGCCTTCCTGTTCGACAAGGTCAACTTCCTGATGGATGCGACCGTCGGTTTCATCAACATCAACCAGAACAAGATCATCAAGATCTTCTCGGTGGCCAGCGTGGCGCTGCTGCCGCCCACGCTGATCGCCAGCATCTACGGCATGAACTTCCAGCACA
>CBFGPV010000240.1:0-5502 GCA_965650765.1 uncultured Burkholderiales bacterium | reverse complement strand
CGCGGAAGACGGTCAGGCCTTCCTTGAGCGAGAGCTGGAACCAGTCGCGGCAGGTCACGCGGTTGCCGGTCCAGTTGTGGAAGTACTCATGTCCGACCACACTCTCGATGCCGGCAAAGTCGACGTCGGTGGCGGTGGCCTGGTTGGCCAGAACGTACTTCGTGTTGAAGATGTTCAGGCCCTTGTTCTCCATCGCGCCCATGTTGAAGTCGCTGACGGCAACGATCATGAAGCGGTCGAGATCGAGCGACAGGCCGAATCGGGCCTCGTCCCAGGCGACCGAGGCGATCAGCGAGTTCATCGCGTGTTCGGTCTTGTCCAGGTCGCCGGCGCGCACGTACACCTGCAGCAGGTGCTCGCGGCCCGAACGCGCCACGATCTTCTGCTCGCGGCACACCAGGTTGGCGCCCACGAGCGCGAACAGGTAGCTGGGCTTGGGGAAGGGGTCGTGCCAGCGGGCGAAATGGCGCCCGCCGTCGAGCTCGCCCTGTTCGACCAGGTTGCCGTTGGACAGCAGCACCGGATAGCGGGCCTGGTCGGCCTTGAGCGTCACGGTGAAGACCGACATCACGTCAGGGCGGTCCAGGAAATAGGTGATGCGTCGAAAGCCCTCGGCCTCGCACTGGGTGAAAAACCCGCCGCCCGAGGTGTACAGGCCCGAGAGCTGGGTGTTCTTCTCGGGGGCGCAGGTGGTGCGCACCTCGAGCGAAAACGGCTCGGCCGGCAGGTTCTCGAGCACCAGCTGCTGGTTCTCGACGCGAAAGGACACCGACTCGCCGTTGACGAGCACACGCGTGAGGTTCAGGTCTTCACCGTCCAGCCGCAGCGGCGCGCCCGGGACCTCGGGGTTGCGTTCGACCTGCATGCGGTTGACCACCAGGGTCTTGGCCGGATCGAGGTCGAAGCTCAGGTCGACGCTGCGTATCCAGTAGGCCGGGGCGGCGTAGTCCTCGCGGCGGATCAGGTGAGCGGTGCCTTCGCGCATGGTGTTCTTTCTGGGGTAGAGGGCAGGCCACCAGGGGTGGCCTGCCATGGCCGGTGGGTCGGGAACGCAGGGTTCACAGCCCCTGCTTCAGGCTGGCCTCGATGAAGGGGTCCAGGTCGCCGTCCAGCACCTTCTGGGTGTTGGAGATCTCGACGTTGGTGCGCAGGTCCTTGATGCGGCTCTGGTCCAGCACGTACGAGCGGATCTGGTGCCCCCAGCCGACGTCGGTCTTGCTGTCCTCGAGCTTCTGCTGGGCTTCCATGCGCTTGCGCATTTCAAAGTCGTACAGGCGCGACCGCAGGCGCTTCCAGGCGACCTCGCGGTTGCTGTGCTGGCTTCGGCCGTCCTGGCACTGCACCACGATGCCGGTGGGAATGTGCGTGAGCCGCACGGCCGAGTCGGTCTTGTTGATGTGCTGGCCGCCGGCGCCCGAGGCGCGGAAGGTGTCGGTGCGCACATCGGCCGGATTGATGTCGATCTCGATCGAGTCGTCGACCTCGGGATAGACGAACACCGAGGCGAACGAGGTGTGCCGCCCGCCAGCAGAGTCGAACGGCGACTTGCGCACCAGCCGGTGCACGCCGGTTTCGGTACGCAGCAGGCCGTAGGCGTATTCGCCCTCGATCTTGATCGTCGCGCTCTTGATGCCGGCGGTTTCACCGGGGGATTCGTCCTCGAGATTGGCCTTGAAACCCTTGCGCTCGGCGTACTTCAGGTACTGGCGCAGCAGCATGCTGGCCCAGTCCTGGGCCTCGGTGCCGCCAGCGCCGGCCTGGATGTCGAGGAAGCAGTTGCTGGGGTCGGCCGGATTGCTGAACATGCGGCGGAACTCGAGCTGCTCGACCTCGGCGGCGAGCTTGTCCGCTTCGCCGGCAATGGCCTCCAGGGCAGCGACGTCTTCCTCGTCCTTCGACATCTCGAACAGTTCGGAGTTGTCAGACAACTCGGATTCGAGGCGCCGGATGGTGTCGACCACGCCTTCTAGCGACTTCTTTTCCTTGCCCAGTTCCTGGGCATGCTTCGGGTCGTTCCAGACGGCCGGGTCTTCCAGGGCCGCGTTGACCTCGCTCAGGCGGATGGACTTGTTCTCCCAGTCAAAGATACCTCCGGAGTTCGGCGGTGCGCTGGGTGAGGTCGGCCAGTTGCGAGCCGATGGCGTTGATGCGTTCTGCGTCCATGATGTCTTGTCCTGTGGGTGGGTGGCGTGCGAGCGCCAAAACCGCGATTTTCGCACGCACCACCCGACCGGGCATCACTGAAACCACTCAGGCGGCGGGTGCAGGGGCTTCCAGGAAGGACTCGATCAGCCCGGCCAGCACTTCCGGCTGGTCGTGGTGCAGCATGTGCCCGGCCTGCGCGATGACCTCGCGCCGCAGCTGCGGCACCATGGCCAGGCGGGCCTCGAAGTCGGCGCGCGGGTAGCGGTCGCCCCACCATTGCGTGATGTCGGTCTGCTCGCCTTCGACCCACAGCACGGGGGCGGTGATGCGCTGCCAGCAGGCCAGCACCTCTTCCTTGCGGTAGAGCACCGGGTTCACGCGCTTGTGGGCCGGGTCGCCGAGGATCGCCCAGCGGCCGTCCGGCTGGGGCCGGGCCCACTGACTGGCCAGCCAGGCGGCACGGTCCTCGCGCAGGCGCGGGTTGGTCTTGCGCAGGCGCTGTGCCACTTCGGCCTGGCTGGCATAGGTCTTCAGGGTCAACGGTTCGCGCAGTTCGTCCAGCCATTGGGCATAGCGGGTCGGTGCCTGGCTCGGGCGGCTGTCAGGCAGGCCGAAACCTTCGAGGTTGATCAGGCGACGGATGCGCGCTGGCCGCACACCGGCGTACATCATCACCACGTTGCCGCCCATGCTGTGGCCGAGCAGGTCGATCGGCTGGCCGGGCAGCAGGGTGTCGAGCAGCACGTCCAGATCGCCGAGGTAGTCGGCAAACCAGTAGCTGTCGGCCGCCGGGGTGTCGGTCAGGCCAAAGCCGCGCCAGTCCAGCGCGATGACGTGGCGCGGGGTGCGCAGCTGGTCGACGACAAACTGGAACGACGCACCCACGTCCATCCAGCCGTGGGCCAGCACCAGGGGCGGACGCTGCGGGGTCACCAGCGAGGCGTCGCCCCAGCTCAGCACGTGGTAGTTCAGGCCGCGCACGGGCACATGCTGGCTGTGCGCGATCCGCGCGGGTTGGTAGGGGGCTGCAGGCGGGGCAGCAGTCGGGTCGGTCCGGTCGCTCGTGGTCATGTCGCGCACTATAGGCACCCTGTGTCGCCTGCGCTGTCACCCGTGCGTCTCGACCGCCCGGGTGCAGCTTGCCCGGGCTCGGATAATCTGGGGCCATGACGACCCACATCCGCCCTGCCGCACCGCCAGACGTGCCCACGATCGTGCAACTGATCGAGGCCCTGGCCGAATACGAAAAACTCACCCACCTGCTGGAGATCACGCCGCAGAAGCTGGAAACCCAGCTGTTCGGGCCGCGGCCCGCCGCCGAGGCCGTGGTGGCGCAGGTCGATGACGGGCAGGGGCTGCAGACCGTGGGGTTTGCGCTGTTCTTCACCAATTTTTCGACCTTCCTGTGCAAGCCGGGTCTGTATCTGGAAGACCTGTTCGTGCTGCCGGCCTACCGCGGGCGCCACATCGGGCGGGATCTGCTGCGCCACCTGGGCCGCCTGGCCGTCCAGCGCGATTGCGGGCGTTTCGAATGGAGCGTGCTCGACTGGAACCGCAGCGCCATCGACTTCTACGAGGCCATGGGGGCTACCGTGATGCCTGACTGGCGAATCTGCCGCGTCACCGGGGACGCACTGGCGCGGTTCGGCAGCGATTGATCGGCCGAGGCCGCGAGGCGGCCCGCCTGAGCAGCCCATTGGCAAGCCGGGAGCCGGGCCGTATGCTGCGCCCCGGAGGTTCGCATGACATCGCTCTCGAACGACAACGACCGCTACGCCCAACTGTACGAAGACTTCCGCTGGCATGTGCCGGCACTGTTCAACATCGCCGAGGTCTGCTGTGCCCGCTGGGCCCGCGATGCCAACACGGCCGCGCGGGTGGCCATCCACTACGAGCACGAGAACGGCCAGCGCGCGCGCATCACCTATGCCGGGTTGCAGGAGGCGGCCAACCGCCTTTCGCATGCGCTGGAGCGCCTGGGGGTGGTGCCGGGCGACCGCGTGGCCATCGTGATGCCCCAGCGCATCGAAACGGCGGTGGCCTACATGGCGGTGCTGCAGATGGGGGCGGTGGCGATGCCGTTGTCCATGCTGTTCGGGCCCGAGGCGCTGGCCTACCGGCTGCAGGACAGCGAAGCCCGCGTGGCCATCGCCGACGAAAGCGCCATGGCCAGCCTGCTGCAGGCGCGCGCCGAATGCCCCGCCCTGGCGCACGTGATCGGCGCCGGCTCGGCGCAGGCGCAGGGCGACGTCGGCTGGGACGCCGCGCTGGCGCGCGAGACGGCGGTCTACGCCAGCATGACCACCTATGCCGACGACCCGGCGGTGCTGATCTACACCAGCGGCACCACCGGGCCGGCCAAGGGCGCGCTGATCCCGCACCGCGCGCTGATCGGCAATCTGCCGGGGTTCGTGGCCAGCCAGAACTGGTTTCCGCAGCGCGGCGACGTGTTCTGGAGCCCGGCCGACTGGGCCTGGACGGGCGGCCTCATGGATGCGCTGCTGCCGTCGCTGTACTTCGGCGCGCCCATCGTGGCCTACCAGGGCCGCTTCAGTGCCGAGATGGCGTTTTCGCTGATGCAGCGCTACGGCGTGACCAACACGTTCCTGTTCCCGACGGCCCTGAAGGCGATGATGAAGGCGGTGCCACAGCCCGGCGAACAGTACCAGCTCAAGCTGCGCGCCATCATGAGCGCCGGCGAATCGGTGGGCGACGCGGTGTATGCCTACTGCCAGGACGCGCTGGGCGTCACCGTCAACGAGATGTTCGGCCAGACCGAGATGAACTACATCGTCGGCAACAGTGCCGGTCGCTGGCCGGCGCGCCCGGGCAGCATGGGGCGGCCCTACCCAGGGCATCGCGTGGCCGTGATCGACGACAACGGCAACGAATGTCCGCGCGGCACGCCGGGCGACGTGGCCGTGCATCGCCTGGACATCCACGGCGACCCCGACCCGATCTTTTTCCTGGGCTACTGGCGCCGGCCCGAAGCGACGGCGGCGAAGTTCACCGGCGATCCGGCCGACTCATGGTGCCGCACCGGCGACACCGCCGTGATGGATGAAGACGGCTACCTCTGGTACCAGGGGCGCAGCGACGATGTCTTCAAGGCCGCGGGTTACCGCATCGGCCCGAGCGAGATCGAGAACTGCCTGGTCAAGCACGAGGCCGTGGCCAATGCGGCGGTCGTGCCCAAGCCCGACCCCGAGCGCGGTGCGGTGGTCAAGGCCTACGTGGTGCTGGCTGCGGGGCATCAGGCCAGCCCGGCGCTGGTCGAGGCCTTGCAGGCGCATGTGCGCTCGCGCCTGGCGCCCTACGAGTACCCGAAGGAGATCGAGTTCATCGACGCCTTGCCGA
>CBFGPV010000239.1:0-5549 GCA_965650765.1 uncultured Burkholderiales bacterium | reverse complement strand
CCCAGGATGCCCTGCACGTTGTTGTCCAGCTCCTGCTGGCGCTCGGCCTCGCTCCACTTCACCTCGGCCGCCACCGGCACCTTCAGCAGGTCGGCCAGGATGGCGTCGCGCACGCTGTCGGCGTCGGTCTTCTCGAGCTCCTGCTGCACCGCGGCCACGTCGACCTGGTGGTAGTGCAGCGCATGCAGCGTGGCCGCCGTGGGCGAAGGCACCCAGGCGGTGTTGGCACCGGCCTTGGGATGGCCGACCTTCTGCTCCAGCATCGCGGCCATCAGGTCGGGCATGGCCCACATGCCCTTGCCGATCTGCGCGCGGCCGCGCAGGCCGCAGCTCAGGCCCACCAGCACGTTGTTCTTCTCGTAGGCCTGGATCCAGGCGCTGGTCTTCATGTCGCCCTTGCGGAACATCGGGCCGGCCTGCATGGCGGTGTGCATCTCGTCGCCGGTGCGGTCGAGGAAGCCGGTGTTGATGAAGGCCACGCGGCTGGCGGCGGCGGCAATGCAGGCCTTCAGGTTCACGCTGGTGCGGCGCTCCTCGTCCATGATGCCCAGCTTGACCGTGCTGTCGGGCAGGCCGAGCATCTGCTCGACGCGGCCGAACAGCTCGGCCGCAAAGGCCACTTCGGTGGGGCCGTGCATCTTGGGCTTGACGATGTAGACCGAGCCGGTGCGCGAGTTGCGGATGGTGCCGGCCCCCCCCTGGCGCTTCAGGTCGACCAGGGCGATGGTGGTGGTCACCACCGCGTCCATGATGCCTTCGGGAATCTCCTTGCCGCCGCCCCACAGGATGGCCGGGTTGGTCATCAGATGGCCCACATTGCGCAGGAACATCAGCGAGCGGCCGTGCAGCGTCACCGGCTCGCCGTTGGCGCCGGTGTACTGGCGGTCAGGGTTCAGGCCGCGCTTGAAGGTCTTGCCGCCCTTGCTCACGTCTTCGGTCAACGTGCCGTCCAGGATGCCCAGCCAGTTGCTGTAGCCGGCCACCTTGTCGGCCGCATCCACCGCCGCCACCGAATCCTCGAGGTCGAGGATGGTCGACAGCGCGGCTTCGAGCACCACGTCGGCCACGCCGGCCGGGTCGGTGCCGCCGATGGGCTGGCTGCGGTCGATGCGGATGTCCACATGCAGGCCGTGGTGGCGCAGCAGCACCGACGACGGGGCCGCGGCATCACCCTGGTAGCCCACGAATTGCGACGGCTCCTGCAGGCCGGTGGTGGCCCCACCCGCCAGCGTCACGACCAGGCGGCCGTCGGCCACGCGGTAGGCGGTGGACTCCTTGTGCGAGCCCTGGGCCAGCGGTGCGGCCTGGTCCAGGAAGTTGCGCGCAAACGCGATCACCTTGGCGCCACGCACCGGGTTGTAGCCGCCGCCCTTTTCGGCGCCGCCGGTTTCGGGAATGGCATCGGTGCCGTAGAGCGCGTCATACAGCGAGCCCCAGCGCGCATTGGCTGCATTCAAGGCATAACGGGCATTCAGGATGGGCACCACCAGCTGCGGGCCGGCCTGGGTGGCCAGTTCGGCATCGACGTTGGTGGTGGTGGCCTTGGCGCCGGCCGGCGCGGGCAGCAGGTAGCCGATGCGCTCCAGGAAGGCGCGGTAGGCGGGCATGTCGGCGATCGGGCCGGGGTGGGCCTTGTGCCAGGCGTCCAGCTCGGCCTGCAGGCGGTCACGCTCGGCCAGCAGGGCGGCGTTCTTGGGCGCCAGGTCATGCACGATCGCATCGAAACCGGCCCAGAAGGCGGCGCTCGACACACCGGCGGCGGGCAATACGCGGTCTTCGATGAAGCGGTACAGCTCGTTCGCAACTTCCAGACGATGGACAGTGGTGCGTTGGGTCATGGTCGGTTCCTCGTGGTCGTCGAAGGGAGGGTGAATGAAAAGGAAGTGAAATCGGTCGGGGCAGGCACCACGCTCACACGAGCGCGTAGACCCGGTTGAAGTAGTACAGCGTGAGCAGCGTGCCCACCGCAATGACCAGCCGGCGCAGCCAGGGGCCGGCCACCTTGCGGGCCAGGGCCGCGCCCACGTAGCCGCCCACGGTGGCCGTGGCCAGCATCACCAGCGTGTGCGGCCAGCTCACGGCGCCTGCCACGATGAAGGTCACCACCGTCACGCTGTAGATCACCGCCGACAGCAGGTTCTTCAGCGCGTTGATCTCCTGCACGTCGTCGTGCCCGGCGATCGCCAGGCTGGCCATCATCAGGATGCCCATGCCGGCGCCAAAAAAGCCGCCATAGACCGACACCAGCAGCTGCCCGAACCAGCCCACCGGGCTGCCGGCGCTGCCCGGCTGCGGTGCGGCATGGTGGGCACGCCAGCGCTTGAGCGCGGCCGAGATCCAGGGGCTGGCCGCAAACAGCAGCGTGGCAAACCCCAGCAGCCACGGGATCAGGCCGGCAAAGGTGGCATCGCCCGCGGCCAGCAGCAGCAGGCCACCGGCAATGCCGCCCAGCAGCGAAGCCACACCCATGGGCAGCAGGTAACGCGCATGGCGCGACAGCTCGCGCTTGTAGGCCCAGGCGCCCGACAGGCTGCCCGGCCACAGCGACACCGAATTGCTGGCGTTGGCCACCACCGGTGGCACCCCCACGGCCAGCAGCGCCGGGAACGAAAAGAAGGTGCCGCCACCGGCGATCGAATTGACCGCCCCGGCCGCAAAGGCCCCGGCACCGATCAGCAGCACGTCGAGCAGCGTCATGCGAGGGGCTCCCCGCGGTCGTCCAGCAGGGCCAGCAGTTCGTGCAGGCTGCGGCCTTCATGGGTGGGGCTCACGCCCAGTTCCTCGCGCGGGGCGCCGCTGCGGTTGAGCCAGAAGGTGGTGAAGCCGAACCAGGTGGCGCCGGCGGCGTCCCAGCCGTTGCTCGACACGAACATCACCTGGCGGGCCGACAGCCCGGGCTGGGCTGCGCGCAGTGTCTCCAGGCCCAGCGCATAGACACGCGGATCGGGCTTGAAGCAACGCACCGGCTCGACGCTGATCACATGGTCCAGCAGGCCGGACAGGCCCGCACTCTTGACCGCCACGTCCAGCATCGACGGATCGCCGTTGCTCAGGATGCCGCAGGGCAGGCGGCGCTCGCGCAGCGCGCGCAGGACCTCGCGGTTTTCAGGGAAGGCGCTGAGATGCCGGTATTCGTTCATCAGCCGGTCTTCACGCTCGCGCGTGAGGTCGAGGCCCAGGCGACGCGTGGCAAAACGCAGGCCATCGCGCGTGAGCTCCCAGAACGGGCGGTACAAGCGGCCCTTGGGGTCGGCCATCGTCACCAGGCGGGTGTACTCGATCTGCTTGTCGCGCCACAGTGCGGCCAGGGCTTCGCCCTTGCCGGGAAACAGCTGTTCCGCCGACAGCGCCACGCTATACACGTCGAACAGCGTGCCATAGGCATCAAACAGGATCGCTTGGGTCGCACCGGGTCTCATGATGGGCTCTACTGTATTCAAACCGGCATCGATGATTAATCCCCTGAGAAGTGCTTGATCTTTAACTTTTCAGCGCTTAATCTACGCAGGCATCTTTGACCAAAACATCATGGATCGGCTCAAACAGATCGAATCTTTTGTGTTGGTGGCCACTAAAGGCAGCCTGACGGCCGCCGCCAACGTGGAAGGCGTGGCCCCGGCGGTGATCGGCCGGCGCATCGACGCGCTTGAAGAACGCCTGGGCGTGAAGCTGCTGGTGCGCACCACCCGGCGCATCACCCTGACCCACGAAGGCAGCGCCTACCTCGAGGACTGCCAGCGACTGCTGACCGACCTGGCCAACGCCGAGGCCAGCGTGTCGGCCGGCGGTGTCAAGGCCAGCGGCCACCTGCGCCTGACCGCCCCGGCCGGTTTTGGCCGCCGCCACGTCGCCCCGCTGGTGCCGCGCTTCCTGAGCCTGCACCCCGAGGTGTCGGTGTCGCTCAACCTGAGCGACCGGGTGGTGGACATCGTCAACGAAGGCTTCGACTGCGCCGTGCGTGTGGGCGACCTGCCCGACTCCAGCCTGGTGAGCCTGCGCCTGGCCGACAACCGCCGCCTGTGCGTGGCCTCACCGGCCTACATCAAGCGCCGCGGCACACCCCGCCACCCGCACGAGCTGATGCAGCATGAATGCCTCACGCTCAGCTCCGACGCCAGCCAGACCCGCGGCTGGGCCTTCGTGATCGACGGCGAACTGCATCACCTGCGCCCCGGCGCCCGGCTCGACTGCTCCGATGGCCAGGTCCTGCACGACTGGTGCCTCGCCGGCATGGGCCTGGCCTGGCGCTCGACCTGGGAGGTCGAAGGCGACATCGCCGAAGGCCGCCTGGTCAGCGTGCTCGAAGAATTCGCCGCCCCCCCGAACGGCATCTTTGCCGTGTTCCCGCAACGCAAGCACCTGCCGCTGCGGGTGCGGTTGTGGATCGACTTCCTGAAGCACACCTATGGGGACAGCGGGTACTGGAAGGGGGCGGGGCGGGGGAATGGGGTGGCGTGAGGACCCCTTGTCACCGGGGCCGCGCAAGATAGGACGCAGCAGACAGCAGGCAGCTGCGGCTGATGGCACCCGGCAGCGTATATAGCCTGGGAGCGCGGCGGAAGCCATACAGGCGATACACGTGGTACTGCGCCGAGTGGCGCTCTGACGTCGCCACCTCGTTTCGACTCACGAAGAAGGGCGTTTCAGCACCGTACTTCGTCGTCTTGACTTCGATGAGCCGCTCGGCCCCCGTCTCGTCGAATGACAGGATGTCGTAGCCCTCGCCGTCACCTCGCACCCGTGACGTATGTTCCACACGTGCAGAAAGGCTGTCATGCCCAGCATGTATCAATCGGGCCCGCTCGTAGTTCAGCACGAAGAGCTCGCCTGCGGCGCCCAGAGATCTGTTGTGCGCCTCTCGCTCAAGGTAATTTGTCGTCAACCGAATCGCTGGTCGTGACGGCTCGGCAACCACGCGCGGTTCTGCGCTCGCTTTAGGGGGCGAAGTCAGCACAGCAAGGATGTCATCGACTTCCGGAACCACCATCGGCAAATCAGCATCGGCCGCGGCAACTTCCTGAAGCTGCAAAGCTTGCGGCATGCGTTCCGCAAGGACCTCAACAATCAGGGATTGGTAGTTCGAACGGGGCTTGTATCCGGCAAGGTATGGAAACCCAGCGTCGATGAGTGCCGCGCTGATGTTGGCGTGCTTGAATTCGATCGATTGCTGCGAGCGATTGTTGAGCATCGGCAGCAATGCGCGGCGGTGGGCAGCCTTGTTGTATGGAGTTCCTGCGAGCTCTGACGCAAGCATCGACAAGTAGTCATCGACGATCGCCTCGACCTCTTGTTTTGACCAATCGGTTCCACCCATGCTCTGGAGACCTGTACTGAATCACCCGTTGTGTGCCGATGCGCAACGCGGCGCCAGCCAGGAGGGTAGCGGCACGCAGGTCATGGGCGCAAGTGGTTGAAGCGCTGCGACCGGAGTTCGTTGGCGCGCTGAAGCAGATGTGATGAGCTTGGCGCGGCGACGCGGCGGCAGGGCACCTTATCCCACCTGACGCGCCGCGGCACCGTCATGCACGAGCTGCCCGTCCACCAGTTCG
>CBFGPV010000238.1:0-5576 GCA_965650765.1 uncultured Burkholderiales bacterium | reverse complement strand
CACCGCCGCACGGCCGCCCGAAGGCGGCGCTCGTCCTCCCATGGGGAGGCGGTCACGCAGTGACCGGTGGGCCAACATCCACACCGCCGCACGGCCGCCCGAAGGCGGCGCTCGCCGTCGCCTGCCAGCCCCCCGGAGCCTGCAACCCTCACCCGCGGAGCGCCCATGAGCACCGACGCCATGCTGCAGCGCGTGGGGCAGCTCACCGCGTCGCTGTCCGGCCGCCCCGAAGATGTGCTGCCTGTCTGCGCCTTGCTGGAGGAGCTGCTGCGCACCCGCCCGGGTGTGCGAGGCACCCACCTGCAGGCGCTGATCCGATCGGCGTTGCCGCTGGTGGACCGGCAGGTGTCGGAAGCCTTGCGCGACGTGGCCCGCGCCCAGCAGGCGTTCGAGGCCAATCCGATGAGTCCGGCCTTCGACGCGGCCCGGTTCGTGAACAGCGCCACGCTCGCGCTGCGCTCGCTCAGTGCACCCGCGCCCGCCGTTGCACCGACGGCGTCCGGCACGCCAGCGCTGCCGCCCACGACGGTGATCGACGCCGAAGCTGCCACCGGCGACCGGCGCGTGCTCTTTCTGGTGTTGCTTGTGGCCTTTGCCCTGGTCACGGCCGTGATTGCCGTGGTGGCGCTGCTTGCGCTGCCGCAGGATCGGGCCCCGCGCAGTGTGTCGCGCGGCGTGGTGGTCGAGCCTGACGAGCCGCCGGTGGCTGCACCTGCCGAGCCGGTCGCGGCTGCCGAGGCGGCAGACGCGTCATCGCCGGCCAGCGCCGCGGCCGTGACAGCGCCGGCGGACACACCCGCGGCACCCGCATCCGCTGCGCAGGGCGCGGTGGTGCGGCCCACCTTGCACATGCGCGGCGAGATCGTGCTGCGCGGCAGCGGCGATCCCAAGGCCGTGGCGGCCGAGCTGCGGCAGGCGCTGGGGTTGCCACCCGAGCGGCCTGAGCCATCTGACCCGCCCGGACCCTGAGACCGGCACGCCGCGCGAGCGTCAGCGCGGCCGTCGCACTGCCCGCACCTTGCCGGTGGTGCCGCCGCCACAGTAGAAGAGGCCGTCGCCGTCCGACTCCAGCCCGCTGACCCCCGTGCCGGCAGGCATCTGCAGGCAGGTCTGCACCGTGCCGTCACGCGGGTCGATGCGACGCAGGTCGCTCTGATCGCCTTCCCAGGTGCCGTGCCACAACTCGCCATCGACCCAGGTCACGCCGGTCACGAAACGATTGGATTCGATCGTGCGCCGGACCGAACCGGTGTCCGGGTCGATCTGCACGATCCGGCGGTCACGGTATTGCCCGACCCACAGGCTGCCCTCGGCCCAGGCCATGCCGGAGTCACGGCCCTGGCCCGGTGCAGGAATGGAGTGCACCACCTGTCCGGTGGCCGGATCGATCTTGTCGATGCGCGATTCGGCCAGTTGATAGAAGTGGGTGCCGTCGAACGCCGTGCCGGCGTCACACACGCAGTCGAGCGTGCGCACCACCTCGCCGCGGTCAGGGTCGATCGCAATCAGTCGCGTGCCGGTGGCGGCCCAGACATGTTCGCCGTCATGCGTGACGCCGTGGACCGCGGCAGCACCAGGGTAGGGTCCGTATTCGCGCACGATCTCGGCGGCCTGCAGCAGCGTGCCAGCGGGCAGGGCGGCAGGCGGGTGGTCGCCTGCGCTGCCGCAGTCGCCGCAGGCTTGTGCACCGGCTCGGGTGGTGGGGGAAGGGGCAGTGTCCAGAATCTCGGGCATCGTCTTGCTCCATGCGGTGAAGGGGAGGGCCCGGTGCGGCGCCATCGCCACACCGACAGGAGCCAATCTACGCGGGTGCCAGCGAAGCCGGGAGTAACAAGATCGTCGTGAATCCGGTGAGCGTCGGTGCCAGCCAGCGACGATTGCGGCCCCGCCCGATGCTGCGCACCTGGCCGTCCACCTCCAGTTCGGCCAGGGCCCGCTGCAGGGTACGCTGGCTGCTGTCCAGCGCAAGCGCCAGCGACGAGGTCGACCAGGCCGCGCCATCGGCCAGCAGTGCCAGCAACGAGGCCTGCTCGCCGTCGATCGGTGGGAGCAATACGGCCACCTCACGCCCGTCATGAGGCGCCAGCCTGAAACCCCGGGGGGTGGCCTCGATGCGTGCCAGCGGTGCCACCAGCGCCCGCAGGCGACCGATCTCGACCCTCAGCCGGGCACGATGTGTTTCATCGGGGTGTCTCATCCGGAACGCCTCGGCGATCAGGCCGGCACGATCGGCTTCGCCAGGCCAGGCCTGCGCCAGTGCTCGGGCGAGTGTGAACAGCACCGGGCGACGCAACAGCGGCAGCCAGTGTCCACCCTGGCGCAGGCCGCGACGGCAACCGTCGAGCACCAGGCAATGCCCCTCGAGCAGCGCATGCACGTCATCGAGGGTCAACGGCCGCTCGCCTGCCGGTTGACGCAGGCGTGCCGCCGGGCGGCTCAAGGCGGCATGTGCGTCGTCGACCTCCCCCTGCAGCGCGCCCACGCCCGCGTGCCGCGCAGCCATCCGCGCCCGTTCGAGCGCGTCGCGGGCCAGCTTGGTGTCGAGTCGGCGCAGGGCCAGTTCGGCCGTCGCCAGGTCCGCCACGGCGGACAGTGCCGCCGCCCGGGTGTCGCTCAGCGACCCTGTCAGCAGCCCTGTCAGCGGGCCGGCATCCGACGGCCGTGCGGCAGGCGAGGGCAGGCCCTGGCAGGCCTGGAGTGCCAGCGCCGCATCGGACAACCGACCCAGCAGCAACAGCCGCCGCACGCCGATCAACCGGGCCTGCAGTGCGTTGCCGTGGTCGCCATGCTCGACCAGGCAGCGTGCCGCGGCGTCCAGCCCAGGCGTTGCCACGTCGATGTCGCGCAGCGCCAGTGCCACCTCGGCTTCGGCAACAACACACCGCGCGCGGGCCAGCATCTCATGCTCGCCGAACCCACGCCAGGCGGCGCGCAACAAGTCGCGTGCCCGCACCAGTTCGCCCAGCTGGGCCATGGCGATGCCACGCAGTGCCAGCGCGGGCGGATCATTGCGCAGTGCCACATGGGCCAGTGCGGCCAGTACATCACCACCGGCAAGCGCACGCGCAGCCGCTGCGATCAGTGAATCCATGCCAGTGTCGTGAGTTGGAAGTTCGTTGAACCTCGCGTCATGAGGGATCAACCGCTCGCGAATCCTGACGAAAACGGCCGATCACTAGGTACGGCGCCGCTCGATGCCGGCCCGTGCGTAGTGGCGCGCCTTGTCGGCGTACATCTCGTGATCGGCCTGCTGCAGGGCGGCATCGAGACCAGGGCCGTCCTGGCAGGTCGCGACGCCGACGGCCAGGCTGAGCGGCTGTTCAGGGTGTCGCAGGTTGTCGCGAGCCAGTTCGGCGTCGATGCGCTGCCGCATGGCCTGGGCGCCCGCTTCGTCGGTGGCAGGCAGCAGCACTGCAAACTCATCGCCCCCGGTGCGAGCCAGGCATCCTGCGGGGCCGACCGCATCGCGCAGCAGCATGGCGGCACGCCGCAGCAAGGTGTCGCCGGCAGCGTGGCCCTGGGTGTCGTTGGCCTGCTTGAGCCCGTTCAGGTCCAGTGCCAGCACGCTGGCCGGCCAGGGGCCCGTGCGCGCAAGCTGCTCGACGGCCTCGGTGAAGTGGCTGCGGTTGTGCAGGTGGGTGAGGCTGTCGTGCGCGCTGAGATAGGCCAGGCGCGCTTCGTCCCGCTTGCGCGCCGTGACGTCCTGGAGCGACACCAGCACACGCTTCCAGGTGGCTTCGTGTCCGGCAAGCACTCGTGCCTCAAGGTGGATGTCCAGCCGCCGCCCGCTCAGCGTGTAGTTCACCGTGGCGTTGGCCAGCGCCAGATGGCCGTCCCACAGCTGCTGCATCTCGTGCGCAAACATGGGCAGCGAGTCGTCTCGGAACAACCGGTCCAGCTGGCCCAGCAGTTCGTGCTGGCTGGGGGCCTCGAACATCGCCAGCGTGCGCTGGTTCACGCGCAGCACCATCAGGCTGTGCGCACACTGGCGCAGCCGCTCGGGATGCGTCCGGAACATCGCCGCCAGGTCGCTCACACCCTCGGCACGCCAGGTGTCGAACAGTGCGCGGATTGCGCTGTAGTCCTCCAGCCATAGCGACACCGGAGCCAGTTCGAAGATCTGCTCGAAGTCTGAAAACGCGCCGTCGCCCAATTCGACCGTCCTGTCGCTGCCTTGTGTCGAGCCATCGTAGCGTGGCCGCAGGGGCCGCAGCCAAGGTGGAATCCCCAGAGGTGCCAAACCGTGCGCAGCAGGCACATAATTCAGCGCATGAATCAATTGGCAGACTCCCGCCCCGTGCTGATTGCCGGCGGCGGCATCGGAGGCATGGCACTCGCACTGACGCTGAACCAGATCGGCGTTCCTTGCCAGGTGTTCGAGGCCGTTCCCGACCTGCAACCGCTCGGCGTGGGCATCAACCTGCAGCCCAATGCCGTGCGCGAGCTGTACGACCTGGGGCTCGACCAGCAGGCCCTGGACACCATCGGCATCCAGGCACGCGAATGGGCGCTGGTGGGTCGCAACGGGCATGACGTCTACGCCGAGCCGCGCGGGCTGCTGGCCGGTTACCGCTGGCCGCAGTATTCGGTCCACCGCGGCAAGCTTCAGATGCTGCTGTATCGCACCGTGCTCGAGCGCCTCGGCCCGGGGGCCGTGACACTTGGACACCGTGTGACCGGCTACCGGCACGAAGGCGACAGCGTGTTCGCACGTGTGGAGTCACGCGACGGGCGCACCGCGGAGGTCGAGAGCCGGCTGCTGGTCGCCGCCGACGGCCTGCATTCGGCCATCCGTGCCCAGATGCACCCCGCCCAGCCGCCCATCCACTGGGGCGGCGCCATCATGTGGCGCGGCACCACCCCGGGCGTGCCGATCCGCACCGGCGCATCCTTCGTCGGCGTGGGTTCGCTGCGCCACCGTGTCGTGCTGTATCCGATCTCGCCGCCCGACCCGACCACCGGACTGGCCACCATCAACTGGATCGCCGAGATCACCGTGGACAACTCACGCGGCTGGACCCACGGCGACTGGAACCGACGCGTGTCGGTCGATGACTTCATCCACCACTTCGAAGACTGGAACTTCGACTGGCTCGACGTGCCGGCCATGCTGCGCGGCGCCGGCGAGGTGTTCGAGTACCCGATGATCGACCGCGACCCGGTGCCGACCTGGGTGGACGGCCGCGTGGCGTTGCTGGGCGACGCCGCCCACGTGATGTACCCGGTGGGCTCCAACGGCGCCAGCCAGGCCATCGTCGACGCCCGTGTGCTGGGCGCATCACTGCTCGAGCATGGCATCACGCCCGCGGCGCTGGCGGCCTACGACACCCGCCTGTGCGCCGACATCTCGGCCCTGGTGCTGCGCAACCGTGGCGCCGGCCCGTTCGGCATCCTCGGCCTGGTGGACGAGCGCTGCGGCGGCGTGTTCGACAACATCGACGATGTGATCCCGGCCGCCGAGCGCGAGGCCTTCATGGCCCGCTACAAGGCGGCCGCCGGTTTTGCGATCGATGCACTCAATGCTGCTGCACCCACGATCCCGCCTGGGGCCCGGATGGGCCTGACGGGCGAGCGCG
>CBFGPV010000237.1:0-5578 GCA_965650765.1 uncultured Burkholderiales bacterium | reverse complement strand
CTGCTCGACCCCACCAAGGACCCGCTGGGCAAGGGCTTCCACATCATCCAGGGCATGATCGCGATCGGCTCGGGCGGGCTGTTCGGCAAGGGGTTCATGAACGGCACCCAGACCCACCTGGAGTTCATTCCCGAGCGGACCACCGACTTCATCTTTGCGGCCTACTCCGAAGAGTTCGGGTTGCTGGGCAATGCGGCGCTGATCCTGGGGTTCATCTTCCTGATCTTCCGCGGCCTGATGATCGCCTCGAGCGCACCCACGCTGTTCAGCCGCCTGCTGGCCGGGGCGATCACGCTGATGTTCTTCACCTATGCCTTCGTCAACATGGGCATGGTCAGCGGCATCCTGCCGGTCGTGGGGGTGCCGCTGCCGTTCATCAGCTATGGCGGCACCGCGATGGTCACGCTGGGCATGGGGCTGGGCATCCTGATGTCGGTCTCGCGCAGCCAGCGCATGATGGTGTCCTGATCGTCCACCTGTGGCCACGGCGCCCTGACGCCGACCGGAGCACAACATGACAACACCCACCCCTCCCCTGCGTGCCGGCACCGATGCGATCGGCGTGATCGGTGTGGGCAACATGGGCGGCGCGATGGCACGGCGGCTGCTGGACCAGGGCTGGCAGGTGCATGTGCATGACATCGACACCGCCCGCATGGCCGACCTGGCCGCGCACGGCGCCGTGGCCTGTGCAGATGCCGCCACGCTGGCGCGGAGCTGCCGGTGTGTCATCGTGGCCGTGGTCGACGCCGCCCAGTGCGACGAAGTGCTGCTCGGGTCCTCAGGCGTGCTGGCGGCCCGGCCACTGCCCGGCAGCGTGATGCTGTGCCCGACGATCGGACCGCAGGACACCGAACGCCTGGCGCAGGCGCTGCACGACCAGGGCGTGGCCTGCCTGGATGCGCCCATGTCCGGCGGGCCGGCACGGGCCCGCGACGGCAGCATGAGCCTGATGCTGGCCGGCGCCGACGACGTGCAGGTGCAGCTTGCCGAGTTGCTGGCCGCCCTGTCGAGCCGCATCTTCCGGGTCGGCGCCCGGGTGGGCGACGGTGCCCGCACCAAACTCGTCAACAACCTGCTGGCCGGCATCAACCTCGCGGGCGCGGCCGAGGCCCTGGCCCTGGCCGATGCGATGGGCCTGGACCTGGCCCGCACGCTCGACGTGATCGAGCAGTCCAGCGGCCAGAGCTGGATCGGCAGCGACCGCCTGCGCCGGGCGATTGCCGGCGACTATGCGCCGCGCGCCCACACCACCTTGCTGGCCAAGGACACCCGGCTGGCCCTGCAGGCCGCCGAGGCGGCGGGTTTTGCGCCGACACTCGGGCCCGTGGCCGCACAGGCCTTTGCCCAAGCCTGTGCCGAAGGCCTGGCTGACCTGGACGACGCCAGCCTGTTCAAGCGGCTGCAGAAGCGCTGACCGCCCGGCGCGCATTCACGCGCCGGCGTGTCGCACGCGCATGCGGCACCCAGCCGCGCCAGCGCCAGCGCGCGGCCATCGTGAGCCCGCGCACCCATTCGTCGGCGGCGTAGGCCACCCACACGCCGGGCAGGCCCCAGTCGAGGTACACCCCCAGGAACCACGAACCCCCCGCCAGCACGAACACCATCGACGCCACACCTGCCATCACCGGAAAGCGTGCGTCACCCGCCGCCCGCAGCGCATTGATCACGATGAGGTTGAAGCTGCGGCCCGGCTCGAGCAGCACCGTCAGCCACAGCAGCACGGTGGCCTGCTCGATGATGCGGCGGTCCTGTGTGAACAGCCCCATGATCCAGGGCGCCGTCAGCGCGGCCAGCAGGGCCAGACTCGTCGACACCAGCAGCCCCAGGCGCACGCTCTTGCGCACCAGCCGGTTGGCCTCGTGCAGCTGCGCGGCCCCCACCATGTGGCCCACCAGGATCTCACTGGCAAAACCGATGGCCAGGCCGAACAGCAGGATCAGGTACATCACCTGCAGCGTATAGCTGTGGGTGGCCAGCTCGACCGCCCCCATGCGCGCCACCACCGCCACACTGACCATGAAGGCAATGCGGTAGGCGATGTTCTCGGCGCCGCCCGGCAGGCCGATGTGCAGCACCGGGGCCAGCCGCTGCCAGTGCAGCGCCCACCAGTCGCGCCGCCGCGGCACCAGGTTCAGCCGCAGGCGCCACAGCCACAGGTGCAGCACCAGGCCGACGATGCGGCTGATGACCATGGCCAGCGCAAAACCGACCAGCCCCAGCGCCGGCAGCGGCCCGACACCGCGCATCAGCGGCACCGCCAGCAGCAGATGCAGCAGGTGCATGGCCAGCATCACGTACAGCGTGTCGCGTGCATGCAGGTGCGCCCGCATGACCGAGGCCATCGTGGCGTTGTAGGCGTCCAGCGCCAGCGCCAGTGCCGACACCATCAGGAAGGGCACGGCCAGCGGCAGCACCGCGGCCGGTGCGTTCATCCAGCCCAGCAGCCACGGCGCCGAGCCGGCCACCAGCGCGCCCACGCCCAGCGCCATCCAGCTGCTCGCGGCCAGCGACACCCGGGCGGTCTGGTCGGCGGCCTGCCGGTTGCCGGCACCCAGGTTCTGCGTGATGACCACGCTCACCCCCATGCTGACGATGCGGAACAGGATGAAAAACGCCGCATGCAGATGGTTGACCATCGCGAATGCACCGGCCGCGTTGTCGGAGATGCGCGAGGCCATCCACAAACCGGCCATGCCGACCGAAATGCCCAGCAGCAGTTCGCTGAACAAGGGCCAGGTGACGGAAAACAGCGCCGGGCGGGCGGGCGCACTGCGACCTCCGGCAACAACGGGGACTGGGTCGGACGACATGGTGGCAAACGCCCTGGCGGGCAGGTCGAGTGGGCAGGGCCCGTTCGGGCCGGGTGGGTCGGGAACGGTGGTGTCAGCCGGTCAGGGTCGAATGAAGGACACGCTCGAATGAACGACACACTCAAGTGTGTGCTTGCTTTCGTGCCAGGATTTGCTGCAGGCCCGCATGTAACCTGCTTGTTCCTCTCGTTTGCCCGGATGCCGTGAATTTGTTCGCCTCGTACACTAAACGAGTGCGAAAGACCGCGCCACCGCGTGGTCTTGCCACATCAGCGAGAGCGTTCAGGGGTCGAATGAACTTGTGGCACGACGGGCGGGTTACGACGCCTGCCACAAGGGCCTCCGGGGCCCGGGCCTGTGCATGAGGGCCGGGCCCTTTTTTTTGGCCTGCGCCCGCGGTCAGGGTGTGCGCGACGCCGGCGGCGCCAGGGCGTCCTGGCGGTTGTCCGGCAGGCTGCCGGCCGGCGCCCCGGCCCAGAGCTTCTTCAGGCGCATGAGTTCCTGGTCGAAGTTCTGCGTGATGCGCTGCAGTTCGGCCTGCTGATTCAGGATCAGCGTCTTGTGTGCATCGATGGCCACGTCGACGAACTCGAGCGACTGCTTCAGCTTGGGCGGCACCGTCTTGCCCTTGTAGAACTCGAGTTCGTCCTGCAGCGGCTTGCGCTCGGCGGTGAGTTCGGCAATGCGCCGCTCGGAGTTGCGCACCGACGCACGCACGTCGTCGAGCGCCAGGTCGCGCGCCTTGCGGTGCTCGACCTCGGTCGGGTAGCGCATCAGCAGCAGGCGGTCGCGACGCACGGCATCCTGCTGGGCCGCGCGTTCCTGGTTCTTGCGCCGTTCACGGGCTTCCAGCTCGGCACGTTCATCGGCCGTGAGGCTGGGAGGCAGGACGGTGCGGGTGGAGCCGTCGCGGTTCATCACGCGCTGCTCGCGGTCCAGGCATTCGATGATCGGGCGGTCGGACGTGAGCTTGCGCCCCTTGGCATCGACACAGGTGTAGATCCCCTGCGCCCAGGCCGACGCGCCGGCAAGCGCCACCACCCCGACCCACCAGGCCCGGGTGTTCACCCACCGTCTTGCGCGCGTCTGGATCAAGGTTTCAGACCCCGTATTGGTCACGATATGCAGCAACCCTTGCGAAATGCGTGCCCAGTGCCGGATCGGACTGGTTCTGCAGATACTGCAGCAAGTCGGAGAGGGTCGCAATGGCGCAGACGCGCAGGCCGAGTTGCTGCTGCACCCACTGCACTGCCGAATATGGGGCATCCTGGCCGTTTTCTGTCGCCTTTTCCTGTCGGTCCAGTGCGATCGTGACGCCGCACGGCCGGGCGCCGGCGGCCTGGATCATCGCGATCGACTCGCGCACCGAGGTGCCGGCCGAGATCACGTCGTCGATGATCAGCACCCGGCCCTGCACCGGCGCCCCGACCAGGCTGCCGCCCTCGCCGTGGTCCTTGGCTTCCTTGCGGTTGTAGGCATAGGGCACGTTGCGCCCCAGGCGGGCCAGTTCGATGGACACCGCCGCCGCCAGCGTGATGCCCTTGTAGGCCGGGCCGAACAGCATGTCGAACTCGATGCCGTCATCGAGCAGCCGGCGTGCATAGAATCCGGCCAGCCGGCCCAGGCTCGCACCGTCGTTGAACAGGCCGGCATTGAAGAAGTAGGGCGACATCCGCCCTGCCTTCGTCTTGAACTCTCCGAAGCGCAGCACGCCGGCCTCGACGGCGAACTTCACGAAGTCCTGAGCCAGGGAATCGTTGACAGGGGCGGCGCGCTCGGGGGTCGTCATGGGGAGATCTCGTGTTTCGTCTGGTGTCTTTGAACCTCAACGGCATCCGCTCTGCCGCCACCAAGGGGGTGGTCGAGTGGGCCCAGGGCCTCGCGCCCGATTGTATGTGTGTGCAGGAACTCAAGGCCCTGGCTCCCGATGTGAGCGGCCGCTTCGAGGACATCGCCGGACTCAAGGGTCACTTTCATTTCGCCGAGAAAAAGGGCTACTCGGGCGTGGGTCTGTACACGCGCCACCTGCCCAGTGACGTGTTGATCGGTTTTGGCTCGCCTGAGTTCGATGCCGAAGGCCGCTACGTCGAGGCCCGGTTCGACCGGCCCGGCCGCCGCTTTTCGATCATCAGTTGCTATTTCCCGAGCGGCTCCAGCTCCGAAGAGCGCCAGCTCGCCAAGTTCCGCTTTCTTGAAGCCTTCTGGCCGCATCTGCAACGATTGAAGGCCGAGCGTGAATTCGTGCTGTGTGGCGACGTGAACATCGCGCACAAGGAGATCGACCTCAAGAACTGGCGCAGCAACCAGAAGAACAGCGGCTTCCTGCCCGAGGAACGCGCCTGGTTCACCCGCCTGGTCGACGAACTCGGCCTGGTCGACGTCTACCGTCGGCTGCACCCCGACACCACCGGCGAGGCCTACACCTGGTGGAGCAACCGCGGCCAGGCCTGGGCCAACAACGTGGGGTGGCGCATCGACTACCACGTCGCCTCGCCCGACACCGCGGCCACCGCACGCCAGGCCGCGATCTACAAGGACCAGCGCTTCAGCGACCATGCGCCGCTGACGATCGACTACGACTTCAGCGTCTGAGGCCCGGCCGCGCCAAAGTGCGCGATCCAGCGCACGTAGATCACTTCGGCGAGCAGTTCGACCAGCGTCTGGGTCACGACGATCGCCGGCAGCACCGGCATCGCGCCCGGCACGGCCAGTGCAAGCGGCAGCACGACCAGGGAATTGCGGGTGCCCGTGCTGAAGGCCACGGC
>CBFGPV010000236.1:0-5583 GCA_965650765.1 uncultured Burkholderiales bacterium | reverse complement strand
TTGTATTCGGTCTCGGCGATCAGCATGCCGGCCACGAAGGCGCCCAGCGCCAGCGACAGCCCGGCATGTTCGGTCAGCCAGGCCAGCCCGAGCGTGACCAGCAGCAGGTTCAGGATGAACAGCTCCTCGCTCTTGCGGCGGGCCACGAGCGTGAGCCACCAGCGCATCACCCGCTGGCCGCCGACCAGCAGCACGGTGAGCAACGCGGCAGCCTTCAGCAAGGCCAGGCCCATGTCGCGGGCCAGGTGGTCGGTGGACGCACCCAAGGCCGGAATGAGCACCAGGAAGGGCACCACGGCGAGATCCTGGAACAGCAGCACGCCCATCACCCGCCGGCCATGTTCGCTTTCCATCTCGAGCCGTTCGGCCATCAGCTTCACGACGATCGCGGTGGACGACATCGCCAGGGCGCCGCCCAGGGCCACGGCCGACTGCCAGCCCAGGCCCCACTGCCGCCCCGCCAGTGCAAAGCCCCAGGCCAGCAGGGCATTGAATGCCACGGTTGCCAGCACGGTCAGCGTCACCTGGCTCAGGCCGAGCCCGAACACCACCTTGCGCATGCTGCGCAGCTTGGGCAGGTTGAATTCCAGCCCGATGACGAACATCAGGAACACCACCCCGAACTCGGCGAGGTAGTGGATGCCGGCGGAATCCTTGGCCAGCGCCAGCGCGTTGGGTCCGATCAGGATGCCCACCGCCAGGTAGCCCAGCATCGGCGGCAGCTTGAGCGAGCGGCAGGCCACGACGCCGATGACCGCGGCCAGCAGGTACAGCAGAACCAGTTCGAGGGTGGATGCCATCAGGAAGCGAAGTGGAGCGTGCCGCGGCCCGCCTGGCCGACCGCAGCGCGGTGCGGGCCGGCACGCCTAGAATCCAGCCATCGTAAACGAGCGCCCGCAGCCCGTGACAGAACGTTTTTCCTCCACGCCCACTGGCGGCCGTTTCGACCCGCAGCGTGCCATCGACCTGGCACGCGAAACGCTGGACATCGAGGCGCAGGCCTTGCTGGGCCTCAAGGCCCGCCAGGGTGAAGCCTTTGCGCGGGCGGCCGAGGCGATGCTGGCCTGCAGCGGCCGGGTGGCCGTGATGGGCATGGGCAAAAGTGGCCATGTGGGGCGCAAGATCGCCGCCACGCTGGCCTCCACCGGCACCCCGGCGCTGTTCGTGCACCCGGCCGAAGCCAGCCATGGTGACCTGGGCATGATCACCGCCGCCGACCTGGTGCTGGCGATCTCGAACTCCGGCGAAAGCGAGGAGCTGACCGCGATCCTGCCGGTGCTCAAGCGCCTGGGCGTCACGCTGGTGGCTCTGACGGGGCGGCTCGATTCCTCGCTCGGCCGCCATGCCGACATCGTGCTGGACACCTCGGTCGACAAGGAAGCCTGCCCGCTCAACCTGGCCCCGACGGCCAGCACCACCGCCCAGCTCGCGCTGGGCGATGCGCTGGCGGTGGCCCTGCTGGATGCCCGCGGCTTCCGCGCCGAAGACTTTGCACGCTCGCACCCGGGTGGCGCGCTGGGGCGCAAGCTGCTCACCCATGTGCGCGACGTGATGCGCCAGGGCGACGCCGTGCCGCGTGTGACGGCCGACACCGGCTTCACCGACATGATGCGCGAGATGTCGGCCAAGGGGCTGGGGGCCACAGCGGTGGTCGACGCGGGTGGGGTGGTCACCGGCGTGTTCACCGACGGCGACCTGCGGCGCCTCATCGAACAGGGGCGTGACCTGCGCGCCCTCACGGCGGCCGACGTCATGACGCGGCGGCCACGCATCGTGCGCGACGACGCGCTGGCGGTGGATGCCGCCGACCTGATGGAAGACGCCCGCATCACGGCGGTGCTGGTGGTCGATGCCGAAGACCGGCTGGTCGGCGCGCTGAACTTCAACGACCTGATGCGGGCCAAGGTCATCTGATGCGCGAGCTGACGCCCCGGCTGAACTTCCCTGCCGAGCTGCTGCTGCGCGGGCAGGGCATTCGCCTGGCGCTGTTCGACGTCGACGGGGTGCTGACCGACGGCCAGCTCTACATCGGCGAACACGGCGAGACCTTCAAGGCATTTCACGTGCTGGATGGCCATGGCCTGAAGCTGCTGGGCCGGGCGGGCATCACGGTGGCGGTGATCACCGGACGGGACTCGCCGGCAGTGCGGCGTCGCCTGGCCGACCTGGGCGTGCAGGAGGCGGCATTTGGCGTGCATGACAAGCTGGCGGCCGCGCAATCCTTGCTGGACCGGCTGGGTCTGGGCTGGCATCAGGTGGCCGCGATCGGCGACGACTGGCCCGACCTGCCGCTGCTCGTGCGGGTCGGGCTGGCCTGTGCGCCGCCGGGCGCCCACGCGGAGGCGCTGGCCGCCGTTCACCATGTGACAGCCGCACCCGGTGGCCGCGGCGCGGCGCGCGAGTTCTGCGACCTGCTGCTGGTGGCCGGCGGGCGGTATGCCGACCTGCTGCACGGCCACCTGCAGACGCTGGACGACGGCCAGGCCGACCGCGCGGGTGGCACTGCATGAGCGATACCGCCACGGCGTCGACCCGCCTGGCGCCATCGGCGGCGCCACGCGTGACGCCCCGTCCGTCGCGCTGGGCGAGTTTTGTCGACCAGGCCACGGCTTCGCTGCCGGTGGTGCTGATGGCGCTGCTGGCGGGCGGCACCTACTGGCTGGTGAAGAACACCCCGGTGGCCGAGGCCCCCCGCGCCCAGGCCGCGCCGCGGCACGAGCCCGACTACACGATGGAGCGCTTTTCGGTACAGCATTTCACGCCGGCCGGTCGGCCGCGCACCTACCTCGAGGGCAAGGAAATGCGGCACTACCCCGACACCGACATCCTGGAGATCGACGAGGTGCGGGTGCGCTCGGTCGACGAGCAGGGTCGACCGCTGGTGGCCACGGCCCGGCGTGCGCTGGCCAATGGCGACGGCAGCGAGGTGCAGCTGATCGGTGGTGCGCGGGTGGTGCGCGAGGCCTCCGGCCCACCCGGCAGCCCGCAGGCACAGCGGCTCGAGTTCGAAGGGGAGTTCCTGCACCTGTTCCCCGATCAGGAGCGTGTGCAGTCCCATCTGCCGGTGCTGTTGCGCCAGGGCGCGATGCAGGTGACCGGCCAGTCGATGAAGTACAGCCACCTCGACCGGGTGCTGGAACTGCAGGGGCAGGTGCGCGGCACATTGCCTGCGCGCGCGGCCGGGAGTTCGCCGTGAGTCAGCCACTGGTGTTCATCACCGGGGCCTCCAGCGGGATCGGCCAGGCCCTGGCGGCACGCTATCACCGGGCGGGCTACCGACTGGCGCTGGTGGCGCGGCGCTCGGCCGAGACCGAGGCGTGGGTGCGGGCCCAGGGGTTCGATCCGGCTGGGGTGGCCGTGTATGCGGCCGACGTGCGCGACATCGAGGGCATCACCGCTGCCGGGCGGGCCTGCATCGAGCGCCAGGGGGTGCCTGACGTCGTGATCGCCAATGCCGGCATCAGCGTGGGCGTGGACACGGCGATCTTCGACGACCTCGACGTCATCCGCGCCACCTTCGAGACCAACAACCTCGGCATGGCGGCCACCTTCCAGCCCTTCATCACCGCGATGCGCCAGCGGCGCTCGGGCACGCTGGTGGGCATCGGCAGCGTCGCGGCGATCCGCGGCCTGCCTGGCCATGGTGCCTACTGCGCCAGCAAGGCCGCCGTGGTGAGCTACTGCGAAAGCCTGCGCGGCGAGCTGCGTCCCGACGACGTCAAGGTGTGCACGATCTGCCCCGGCTACATCGACACGCCGCTCACGCGCGAGAACCCCTACAGCATGCCCTTCCTGCTGAGTGCCGACGAGTTCGCCGACCGGGCCTTTCGCGCAGTGCAGGCCGGCGTGAGCTATCGCGTGATTCCCTGGCAGATGGGAGTCGTGGCCAAGTTGATGCGCCTGCTGCCCAATGCCTTGTTCGACCGCCTGCTGGCGGGCCGCGCCCGCAAGAAGCGGCGCGGCGAGTGAGCGTGCGCCACACAGGCGCACAATGAACCGGCCGGGCCGGGCTTGGCTCGATCCGGCCAACCCGTAGCGACCGGCCAGCGCCGGGGCGCACCCTCAGCGGAGGCGAGTCTCATGAGCACTGAACCCAACGCAGGCATGCGCACTGAATCCGATTCGATGGGGGCCGTGGCCGTGCCGGCCGACCGCTACTGGGGTGCCCAGACGCAGCGCTCGGTGCATCACTTCCCGATCGGGGTGGCGCGCTTCCGGTGGCAGCGCCCGATGATCCGCGCGCTCGGCCTGCTCAAGAAGGCAGCGGCCCAGGCCAATGCCGAGCTGGGCGAACTGCCGGCGCCGCTGGCCGCGCTGATCGCGCGCGCCGCCGACGAGGTGATCGACGGCCGCCTGGACGACCACTTTCCGCTGGTGGTCTTCCAGACCGGGTCAGGCACCCAGTCGAACATGAATGCCAACGAGGTGATCGCCAACCGTGCCATCGAGATGGCCGGCGGCACGATCGGCAGCAAGCAGCCGGTGCATCCGAACGACCATGTGAATCGGGGGCAGTCGTCCAACGACACCTTCCCGACGGCCATGCACGTGGCGGTGGTCGACATGCTGCACGAGCGGCTGTTGCCGGCGCTAGCGGCACTGCGCCAGACACTGGCCGCCAAGGCCCTGCAGTATGACCACCTGGTCAAGACCGGGCGCACGCACATGCAGGACGCCACCCCGATCACGCTGGGCCAGGAGATCGGCGCCTGGGTCGCGCAGATCGACTTCGGCATGCAGGCGTTGCACCAGTCCCTGCCGGCGCTGCATGAGTTGGCCATCGGTGGCACGGCGGTCGGGACCGGGCTGAACGCCCATCCGCGTTTTGGCGAGCTGACTGCGCTGCACCTGGCCAGCCTGACCGGCCGGCCGTTTCGCAGCGCCGACAACCGATTCTTTGCCCTGGCGGCGCATGACGCGCTGGTGCAGATGTCCGCGGCGCTGCGCACGCTGGCGGGCGGGCTGATGAAGCTCGGCAACGATGTGCGCCTGTTGTCCAGCGGGCCACGCTGCGGGATCGGCGAGCTGCTCATACCCGAGAACGAACCGGGTTCGTCCATCATGCCGGGCAAGGTCAACCCGACGCAGTGCGAAGCCCTGACGATGGTGTGCGTGCAGGTGTTCGGCAACGACGCGGCGGTGGCCTTCGCCGGCAGCCAGGGCCACCTGCAGCTCAATGTCTACAAGCCGGTGATGGTGCACAACGTGATGGAAAGCATCGATCTGCTGAGCGATGCAGTCCACGCGTTCGACCTGTTCTGTGCCCGTGGACTGGCCCCCAACGAGGCGGTCATCGACGAACACCTCGAGCGCAACCTGATGCTGGTGACCGCTCTGAACCGCCACATCGGCTATGACCGGGCCGCCCTGATTGCCAAGACGGCGCATGTGCACGGCATCACGCTGCGTGAAGCAGCGGTGGAGGGTGGCCATGTGAGTGCCGAAGACTATGAACGTTGGATCGACCCGCTGGCGATGACACGGCCGGGGTGACGGGGCGGGCGGCAGGTCGCGGTGGGCTGCACACGCCCGGGGGGCGCTCCCTCGCCCGCTCATCTGCTGCCGTTTCGCCCCTGGCGGGGC
>CBFGPV010000235.1:0-5620 GCA_965650765.1 uncultured Burkholderiales bacterium | reverse complement strand
CTGCGCTCGCACACCGTCGAAGTCCGGGCCGCGGGTGGCGTCCAGCCCCATGCGCGAGGTGGTGCCCACGCCCGAGGCCGACGGATCGAGGGCGCTGCCGGGCAGGCCGTCGATGGTCAGCAGGTCGCGGTGCGGCTGGAAGTGGGTGGCCAGGGCCCAGAGGATTTCCTCGTCGCGTGTGACGTCCACGTCGGCATCCACCGCGATCACGGTCTTCAGGTAGGGATCCCAGCCGAGCAGCCCCAGCATCACCTGGCGTGCTTCGCCGGGACGCATCTGGCGCAGCGCGACATAGGCATGGAAGTGCGTGCCGGAGTTGGGGTAGTGCAGGGCGGTGACGCTCGGGAAGCGCTGCTTGAGCTTCTCGACCATCTCCGACTCGCGCGGAATGCGGGCAAGGTTCAGGTGTTCGGCCGAGTTGCCGCCCATGATGTCCACCAGCATGGGCCGGCGGCGGTGCATCACCGTCTCGACCTTGAACAGATTGTTGGTCGAGCGGTTGGACGAGTACCCGGTGAACTCGCCGAACGGCCCTTCGTCGACCTTTACGGTCGGGTCGATCACCCCTTCGAGCACGTACTCGGCGTGGGCGGGCACACCGATGCCGTGGCGGGGGGTGCGCACGATCTCCAGCGGCGCACCGAAAAGGCCGCCGGCCACATGCCGTTCGTCCACGCCAAAGGGCACCCGGGCCGACCCGGCCAGCATGAACAAGGGGTGGGCGCCGATCACCATGGCCACCGGCAGCGCACGGCCGCGGCCGGCGGCGAGCTGCAGCAGGCGCCACAGGTCGCCGCGCGAGTGCAGGCTGGTCGCGATCTCGGTGGGCGAGTGCAGCATGGAGCGGTGATAGCTCATGTTGCCCTGGCCGGTGTCCGGGTGCTCGGCGATCAGGATCGCATTGGTGATGTAGGGGCCGCGGTCGGTCTCGAAGTGACGCAGCATCGGCAAGGCACGCAGGTCGACCTGCTCGCCGCGCGTCACGACTTCGGTGACCGGCCCCTGACTCAGTTCGCGCGGCGCCAGCAACTGGCGCGAGCGGGCCTGATAGGCGGCATGGATGCTTTCGGCATCCACGCCGAACAGGCGGGCCACACGTTCGCGCGAGGCGAACACGTTGGTGGCCACCGCAACGTCCAGGCCCGTCACACGCTCGCACACCACCATCGGGTGGCGGCCCTGCAGGGCCAGGCCCTGCACCAGCGCGGTGATGTCCTGGTCGTTCGAGACCGCCTCGTGCACGGTGAACACGTCGCCTGGGTGGGCCTCCCGGTAGTGGGCCAGGAAGGCCTGGAAGTCCTGGCCGCCGGGCGTTGGGGTGTGCTGCATGGAAGCTCCGGTGGGTGGAATCAGGCCACGCCTGCGTAGGTGTCGCTCAGGCGCGCCTGGGCTTCTTCCATCGTGCGCGGCGGCGGAGTGGTCTTGATGCCCACCAGGCGCGCGATGTTGTTGCCCATGTAGTCCTCCAGGCCGTCCTCGTCGAGGTTCATGCCGTGCGGCGCGGGCTTGCACAGCACTTCCAGCTCGCGCAGCCACATGCCGGGCTCGTTGGGAGGCGAGTCGGTGCCGAACACGATCTTGTTGCGCGGCAGCTGCTTGGCGAATTCGACGATGCGTGACTGGAAGCACCAGCCCGACTCGCAGTACACGTTGGGCGTGTCCATGGCCATCCAGAAGGCCTCGAACGAATAGTTGCCGCCGGTCTGGATGCCGAAGTGGCCGATGATGAAGTTCACCATCGGGAACTCGCGGATGATCGGATAGAACATCGTCGGGATGGTGTACGGCCCGTCGCCGGTGTGGATCAGCACGACGATGTTGTACTTGGCGCACATCTTCATCGCCGGGCGCAGCCAGTCCAGCGCACGATCAGGCCGGTAGCCATGCATGTTGGCATGCAGCTTGATCATCTTGAAGCCGTATTCCTTGTGGTGGAACTCGATCTCGGCCGCGCCGTTTTCCGGGCCCCAGCGCGGGTTGTAGGTGAAGTTGCCGATGAAGCGGTCGGGGTATTTCTGCGTCAGCTCGGCGATGTAGGCCATGTAGTCGCGAATGCCTTCGCGGCCGCGCCGGTTGCCGTCGCGATAACCCGTGTTGCCCGGCGGCGGCTGGATGAATCCCATGTCGATGCGGCGTGGCTTGCCGTTGATCATGTAGGGGCCGTCCATCAGCTTGAGCATGCGCTCGCCGTTGAACGGCGTGCCGGTGTGGCGCCAGGCCTCGTCGACGAGGTTGGTCGGGTGCAGGTGGGTGTCGATGATCATGGAGAGTCTCCTGTTCTTCTGAGGTCAGACGGTGGTGAGGCGAGGGTCGGCGGCGGGCCGTGCCAGGCGGGCCTGGGCTTCTTCCAGGGTGCGCGGCGGCGGGCTGGGCTCCAGGCCGATCATTCGTGCCACGTTGTTGCCGAGGTAGTCCTCGAGGCTGTCCTCGTCCAGGTTCAGGCCTTGTGGCGGCTCATGGCACAGCACTTCCAGCAGGCGCAGCCACATGCCGGGTTCGTTCGGAGGGGTGTCCGAGCCATAGAGGATCTTGTGCTTGGGCAGCACCTTCGAGAACTCGACGATGCGTGACTGCAGGCACCAGCCGGACTCGCAATAGACGTTGGGCAGTTCCATCGCCCACTGGAAGGGCTCGAAACAGTAGACGCCGCCGGTCTGCACGCCGAAGTGCGCCATGATGAAGTTCACCTGCGGGAACTCCTTGATCATCGGCACCCATTCGGTCGGGATGCTGTAGGGGCCATCCCCGGTGTGCAGCTTGACCAGCAGACCGAGTTCGGCGCATTTCTGCAGGGCCGGGCGCACCCAGTCGAGTGCGCGGTCCGGCCGGTAGGCATGCATGTTGGCCTGCATCTGGACCATCTTGAAGCCGTGCACCTTGGCATAGCGCTCGATCGCGTCCACCCCGTTCTGCACACCGCAGCGTGGGTTGTAGACAAAACAGCCGATGAAGCGGTCGGGGTACTTCTGCACCATCTCCAGCGTGTAGGCCATGTAGGCGTCGATCGCCTCCACGCCGGTCTGCTCCCCGTCCGTCCAGGTGTAGATGGTGTTGCCCTGCGGCGGCTGGATGAAGGCCTTGTCGATGCGCCGGGGCTTGCCGTTGATGGTGTAGGGGCCGTCGAGCATCTCGATGAGGCGCTCGCCGGTGAACGGGTCACCATCGTGTCGCCACGCGAGGTCGACGAGGTTGGTGGGATAGCAACTGGTGTCAATGATCATGGCGTCCTCTCTTCGGGCCTGGGTTCACTCGGGGTCGGGATCGCGACCTGAAAGCCGTCCGACCACGTCGTCTGCGGTCCCACCTCGCTTCATGTCGTTGCTGGGGATGCTCCCAAAGCGGCTGCCATCGGTAAATGGGATCACCGATATAAGTCCATTGAGAAAGCCGATGAATCCACCGGCAGTTGCCCGAGGGGACGTGATGGGCAGCCAGCCAACGACACGCGTCACAAAGCCCATGCCGTGCTGCGAAAAGTCACACGGCTCACCCTCCAGGGGGGGGCACGGAATGAAACGAACTGTTAACGTCGCAGAGGCTCGTCGCAACAGCCCCGCGCCAGCTCAAGACAAACCGCTCGCAAGAGCAGAGGAGACTTCATGTCCATTGACCCGTCCGCCGAGAATGGTGCGCTGCAGCAGATCGTTTTTGTCATGGATGACCTGCCCGACCTGCAGACGCTGCTCGACGGGTTGCCGGCGACCAGTGAGACCCATCTGCTGGACGCCCGCGGTGACGCGCTGGCACAGATGGCGGCGCTGCTGCAGGATCGCCGCGGGATCGATGCGATCCATCTGCTGTCGCACGGCTCGCAGGGTGCGCTTGATCTCGGCAGCACGTCACTGACGGTGGACAACCTCGAGCGGCATGCGGCAACGCTGGCCGGGATCGGCGCCGCACTCGACGAACACGGCGACATCCTGCTCTACGGCTGCCACCTGGGCGCGGGTGAGGAAGGTCGGGCCTTTGTCGATGCGTTCTCGGCATTCACCGGCGCCGACGTGGCGGCGTCCGATGATCTGACCGGTGCGGCAGTGCAGGGCGGCGACTGGCAGCTTGAAGCGCACCGCGGTGAGGTGCTGGCGCCGGTTGTGGTTTCTGCCGCGGCCCAGCAGGCGTATGCGGGCCAGCTTTTCACGGGGACGCTCGACTTCAGCAGCGGCACCAACGAAATTGAATTCGACGTCGAGGTAAATGACGGCGACATCGGGTCCACGGACATTTCGGGTGTCACGATCCAGATCTACACCGCCAATGCCGGCTCGAACGTCAACAACAATACTACGTGGAGCTACCTTGTCGACCTTTACGGCGACGGGTTGGGGAGCCCCGACGAGGGAGTCGGGGGCACCGACAGCAATCCCGTCATCGTCATTCGCACCCAGGGGGGCGAGGACTTTTCGTTCACCGGCATCACCCTGGTTGACTATCTGTCGGGGCAGCCTGAGGCAACCCTCACGGCCTACCGGGATGGCGCCGAGATCGGAAACGTGACCCTGCAGATCGAGCGTGATGACTACATCACGAGCTTCGACCAGTCCACCGGCCTCACGCCAGGCATCTTCCAGAACGTCGACGAGATCCGCATCACCAACCCCGCGGTGGGTGGCAACTACCTGATACTCGACGACATCGGTTTTGCGGATCCGGTCCTGGGGCCCCCGACCTTGTCGATCAGTCTTGCCGACAGCGCGCTGCGTGTGGGCGAAACCTCGCTGGTGACGTTCACCTTCTCAGAGGCCGTGACCGGTTTCACGAACGCCGACATCACGATCGACAATGCGACACTCACCACGGTGAGCTCGGGTGATGGCGGGGTCACCTGGACGGCCACCCTCACGCCGGGTGCCGGTGTCACCGACACCACCAACCAGATCACTGTCGACATGACCGCCGTCGCCGCGGCGAGCGGCGGCACGCCCGGCGTCGGTACCCAGTCATCCGGCAACTACACCATCGATACGGTGCGGCCGTCGCTGGCCTCGGCCATCACCATCAGCGACACCGCATTGCGTGTCGGCGACACCGCCACCCTCACGTTCACCTTCACCGAACCCGTCGCGGGATTCACCACCGCCGATCTCGAGGCGCCCAGCGCTTCAGTCACCAACCTGACCAGCGGCGACGGCGGCACCACCTGGACGGCCACGCTGACACCGTCCGCGAACGTGACCGATGCCACGAATGTCGTCACGCTGGACTACACCGGCATCTTCGATGCCGCAGGCAATGCCGGCACGGGCACTGTCGACAGCGGCAACTATGCGGTCGACACGCAGCGTCCCGAGCTGGCCTCGGCCATCACGATCAGCGACACCGTGCTGCGCATCGGCGACACCGCTGCCCTCACGTTCACCTTCACCGAACCCGTCTCGGGCTTCACCGTTGCCGACCTCACGGTGCCCAACGGCACGGTATCCGGCCTTTCCAGCAGCGACGGGGGGATCACCTGGACGGCCACACTCACCCCCGACAGCCCGGCGACCGATGCCACCAACGTCATCACGCTGGACTACACCGGGCTGGTCGATGCGGCCGGCAATGCCGGCAGCGGCAGCGCCGACAGCGGCAACTACATCGTCGACACCACCGCCCCCACCGTCACCAGCGTTGCCGTGCC
>CBFGPV010000234.1:0-5711 GCA_965650765.1 uncultured Burkholderiales bacterium | reverse complement strand
TATGCAGCGGCCTGCAAAGCCGTCCACGCCGGTTCGATTCCGGCCTCCGCCTCCAGACTCCTTTGCGGGAGTAGCTCAGTTGGTAGAGCGCAACCTTGCCAAGGTTGAGGTCGCGAGTTCGAGACTCGTCTCCCGCTCCAGTCAGTCAAAAGGGCAGCTTCACCGAAGCTGTCCTTTTGCTTTGGTGGCCCGCGCGATGCTGCAGGCCGTGTGTCGCCCAGCCACCCACCTACACCTCATCGACCATCCGTGCTTGCCACAGCACGCTGCCGGGCGCGCGGCGGCACAATCGGGGCATGAGCCGATACGTTTCGTTCGTGCCGGGCACGACGCCCCTGGTGCTCGATTCTCCCCACAGCGGCACCTGGTATCCCGACGACTTCCGCCATGCCTGCGATCCGGTGGTGCTGCGCCGGGCCGAAGACACCCATGTCGACCACCTGTACGACTTCGCGCCCGGCCTGGGCGTGGCCTGGATCGAAGCGCACTTTCCCCGCAGCTACCTCGACGTCAATCGTGCCTTGCACGAGGTCGATCCCGAGATGATCGAGGGCCCCTGGCCATTGCCGGTCGAACCCGGCAGCAAGGTGCGGCTCGGCAAAGGCCTGGTCTGGCGTCGCACCGACGATGGCGCGCCGTTGTACGACCGCAAACTGGGCGTGGACGAGGTGCAGTCGCGCATTGCCCGGTGCTGGCATCCGTATCACGAGGCGGTGTCCCAGGCGATCACGACGGCCCACGCCGCGCATGGGTACAGCATCCACATCAACTGCCACTCGATGCCTGCCGTTGCGGCGGCCTACGCCACCGAGTTTCCGGGCCTGCACCATCCCGACTTTGTCGTTGGCGACCGGGACGGCACGACCGCATCGCCGGCACTGACACGCTGGCTGGCTGACTGGCTGGCCGCCACCGGCCACTCGGTCAGCCTGAATCACCCGTACAAGGGCGTTGAACTGGTGCGCCGGCATGGCGCGCCGCCGCAGCAACGCCACTCCATCCAACTCGAGATCAACCGCAAGCTCTACATGGACGAGCGCAGCCTCGCGCTGCATGACGGTGCAGCGCCGCTCAAGCAGCTGTTGCAGCGCATGGTCTTGGCCCTGCTCGACGTGGATCCCCGCAGGCTGTGACCGAACACGTCGATACCGTGGTGGTCGGCGCCGGTGTGGTGGGTCTGGCCATCGGGCGCGCCCTTGCGCAGCAGGGGCACGAGGTGGTGGTGCTGGAGCAGGAAACGGCCATCGGCATGGGCACCAGCTCGCGCAACAGCGAGGTGATCCATGCTGGCATCTACTACCCGGCGGGATCGCTGAAGGCCAGGCTGTGCGTGCAAGGCCGCGCTGCCTTGTATGCCTACTGCGAGGGCCGGCAGATCGCGCACCGGCGCTGCGGCAAGCTCATCGTGGCCACCTCGCCGGCTCAGTTGCCGCAACTGCATGCGACGCTGGAGGCCGGCCGCGCCAACGGCGTTCATGACCTCCGGTGGCTGGACGGTGCGGACGCCGTCCGGATGGAGCCCGGCCTGCAGTGTGCGGCCGCCGTGTGGTCGCCCTCCACCGGCATCGTCGACAGCCACGCCCTCATGCTGGCGCTGCAGGCCGACCTGGAGCACGCCGGTGGCGTGGTGGCGCTGGCGTCGCGAGTGATCGGAGGGCGCTGCGAGCCGGGGCGCACCGAGCTTGATGTGCAGGCCGACGGCACGATGGTCACGCTGTCGGCGCGGCGGGTCGTCAACGCCACCGGCCTGTGGGCCCCTGCACTGGCATTGCGCCTGGCCGGGCTGCCGGCCTCCAGCGTGCCCCAGGCTCACTTCGCCAAGGGCAACTACTACGCGCTCGCAGGCAAGGCCCCGTTCTCGCGCCTGATCTATCCGGTGCCTGAAGCGGCGGGTCTGGGTGTCCACCTGACGCTGGACCTGGCGGGCCAGGCCCGGTTCGGGCCGGACGTCGAATGGGTGGAGCCGGATGAGCACGGTGGGCTGGACTACCGCGTCGATGCTTCGCGCGCCGATGCGTTCTATGCCGAGATCCGCCGCTACTGGCCGGCCTTGCCCGACGGTGCGCTGCAGCCGGCCTACAGCGGCATTCGGCCCAAGATCCAGGCACCCGGCGAGGCGGCGCGCGACTTCATGATTTCAGGCCCCGATGACCACGGCGTGGACGGCCTGGTCAACCTGTTCGGCATCGAGTCACCCGGCCTGACCAGTGCGCTGGCCTTGGCAGACCATGTGACCCGGCTGCTGCGCTGAACCGCCGCTGCAACCTCCTGGGTCAGCGGCGTGCCTTCAGGGCAAGTGCGCATTCGCGCACCAGGGCCGGGCCGCGGTAGATCAGCCCGGTGTAGATCTGGACCAGATCCGCGCCGGCCTCCAGCTTGGAGCATGCGTCGGCCGCGCTCATCACCCCGCCCACGCCAATGATCGGGTAGGCCGGACCCAGTTCGGCACGCAGATGGGCAATCACTCGGTTGCTGGCCGCGAGCACCGGCCGACCGCTCAGGCCACCCGCCTCGTCGGCATGGGCCAGGCCCTGGACGGCCTCGCGCGAGACGGTCGTGTTGGTCGCGATCACACCGTCGATGCCGTTGTTGCGCAAGGTCGCAGCAATCACCCGCACCTGCGCTTCGTCGAGGTCCGGGGCGATCTTCACGAACATCGGGACCTGGCGGCCGTGCTCTGCGGCCAGTGCAAGGCGGCGCGTCTGCAAGGCGCCGAGCAGGGCGTCGAGGGCCTCGTCGGACTGCAAGGCACGCAGGTTCTTGGTGTTGGGCGACGAAATGTTGACCGTCACATAGTCCGCATGCGGGTACACGCCTTCCAGGCCGATCAGGTAGTCGTCAACGGCCTGCTCGATGGGGGTGATCGCGTTCTTGCCGATGTTCAGGCCCAGGATGCCGCCGTTCTGCCGGAAGCGCGCGCGCCGCACGTTGCCGATGAAGGCCTGGAGGCCGTCGTTGTTGAACCCCATGCGATTGATCAGCGCGTCGGCCTCGGCCAATCTGAACATCCGGGGCTTGGGGTTGCCCGGCTGTGCCTTGGGCGTGACGGTGCCTACCTCCACCGAGCCAAACCCCATGGCCGCCAGGCCGTCGATGCAGCGACCGTTCTTGTCCAGTCCGGCGGCCATGCCGATGCGATTGGGAAAGCGCAACCCCGCCAGCATGACCGGGTCGTCGACCCGCGATTGCCCGTAGAAGCAGGTCAGCGGCGTGCGTTGGGTGCGCGCCAGGGCCTCCAGCGTGAGTTCATGCGCGTGTTCGGGGTCGAGTCCGAACAGGACGGGGCGGGCGAGGGCGTAAGGAAACAGGGCCATGGCTGCGGGTCTTGGATAATCGCGGGATTGTCTCAAAGAGCGGCGTGCCGTCCGCAGCATTTCCCATGAATCAAGACGAACTCAAAGCCCTGGTGGGGCGTGCAGCCATCGACCACGTCGTGCCCGGTACGATTGTCGGCGTGGGGACCGGGTCCACCGTCAACTGCTTCATCGATGAACTGGGCAAGATCCGTGATCGCATCATCGGTGCCGTGTCCAGTTCCGTTCGCAGCACTGAGCGGCTGCAGGCCCTGGGCATCCGCGTGTTCGAGGCCAACGAGGTCGAGTCGCTGCCGGTCTACATCGACGGGGCCGACGAGATCGATCACCACGGCAACATGATCAAGGGCGGCGGTGCCGCCCTCACGCGCGAGAAGATCGTGGCCGACATGGCGCAGCGCTTCGTGTGCATCGCCGACGAATCCAAACTGGTCAGCACGCTGGGCCGCTTCCCGCTGCCGGTCGAGGTCATTCCGATGGCCCAGGCCCTGATCGCACGCCGGCTCGCAGCGCTGGGTGGCGAGGCGCGCCTGCGCGAAGGGGTGACGACCGACAACGGCAACCTGATCCTCGATGTGACCGGCCTGAGCATCACCGACCCAGCCGCGATGGAGTCCGAGATCAACCAGTGGCCCGGCGTCGTCACCGTCGGGATCTTCGCGCGCAATCGTGCAACCACCTGCCTGCTCGGGACGGCGCAAGGAGTTCGTCGGCTCGACTTCTGAGCGCCCCCAGGGCCGGGCTGCGCCCAGCCCGCCCTCCGCGGGGGTCAAGGAAACTTGGGGCGGCCCGGCGTTTCCTCGAGAGCCGGGCGCCTTCTCGCGGCAGTCGGATGGCTGCGGCCGAGTTGCCCCTAGGGCACTGCCGTGTGGCCAGGCGCGCGACATCCACTCCCGCAACACGTCAGTCCCCGGAGCCAGCGTACATGTCAGACGTTTTCGAACTCCTGGTCCGGCCGCTTGCGGTGGCTGTGCTCTGGGTACTACGGGCCCTGCTGTGGCTGGGCTGGGACCTGATGTTCAGCACAATTGGCTGGTGCATCGGCTGGTGCATGTGTCGCGCCGTCACGCTTGGCCGATGGCCCGGCGTGGGCATCAACGAGGAGGACGACTACGATCTGCTTCCTCGCATTGTGGTGGAGCTGGTCGGGCTCCTCGCTTTGGCCGCCTTGATATGGTGGCTGGCCGGGGTGCTTGGTGCGTGACGCCGGCGCGGTTGGCTCAGTGTCCGTGCGGGAGCGCTTTTGTCAGGCGCTGGCGGCGCCCGATCCGCGGGCGACGACGGTGCACGACGTTCGCGACGTACTATGTGTGCATCATGCCGAATGCCCGCCAAAGCGTGCCGGCCAAAGCGTCTGGCGGGAATGCCAGCTTTCGTTTTCACCATCTTCTCACCGCCATGCTCAAGAGATTTCTCGCACTGCTGCTGCTGGTCATGGGGTCAACCGCGATGGCTCAGTCCGCCCGCGGTTTCGACGACAGTGCAGCGAATCTGATGGTCGTTCTTCGCGAATCGCCCGGAGCGAACAAGCAGCTTGAATCGCTCGTGCCGGTTGGCAAGGTCAAGATCAGACTGCAGGACGGACGGGAGGTCGAACTGGACACAGCGTGGTTCGAGTATCTCGGCGACATGCACGTCAGATTTGTGTTCGACACACCGACAAGCATGCCCAGTGCGGCTCCGAGTGACCTGCAAAGACTCGGACTCTCTCCGGAGGCAGCGCTTGAGTTGGCTGTCAGGAACATCCGGCGCGTCTACGGAGAGCCTGTCGTGACCCCCTGGGAGGATGTGTTCCAGGTCCAGGGCAAGTCAGCGGATCTGGACAGCAGCTATTTCCTGCACAAGGACTTCTGGAACCAGCAACTCAAGCTGCACCCACAGGGGCTGGTGGCTCTGGTTGCAAAGCGCGGGGGCCTCTTGTTCTCACCCTTGGCCAACACGAAGGCCGTGGCCGGGATGCGCCGGGGCGTGGGTTACCTTCATGCAAGCAGCGAGAACCTGCGCATCTCGTCCGCGCTCTACCTGTTCAAGGACGGCAAGTGGACAGTGTTCCAGGCGCCGGTTGCTTCACCGCGCTGACACCGCAGTCCCGCCGAAATCCGTTGACACGGGCGGCCGCTGCAGTTCCGGTACACGCTGCCGAGACGGCTGTGGACCTCCTGCTCTTGGCGCATGTCTGCGCATGTCTGCGCGTGGCTCAAGCTGGACAGCAGCACGCCATCCGAGATCGAGCCGGGGAAGTTCGCACGAGTCCTGCGCTCTCAAGGAAACGCCGGGCCGTCCCAAGTTTCCTTGACCCCCGCGGGGGGCGGGCTGGGCGCAGCCCGGCCCTGGGGGCGCTTTCAAGGAAACGCCGGGCCGTCCCAAGTTTCCTTGACCCCCGCGGGGGGCGGGCTG
>CBFGPV010000233.1:0-5717 GCA_965650765.1 uncultured Burkholderiales bacterium | reverse complement strand
GCGGGAGAGGGAGTGACCCCCGGGCTCGCCCCGGCAGGGGCGATACACGGCGCCACGCACCACCGCGGCAGCGACTCGCAGCACGCCCTCTCCCCGACCCTCTCCCGCAAGCGGGAGAGGGAGTCAATCCCCTCGGTGAATCAGCTACCGGCACGCCTCGGCACACCCCATCAGCACCTGCCTGAACCACACGGCCGCCGGGTCCTGGTGGGTGCGTTCATGCCACACCGCACGCACCGCCACCCGGGGCGGCTGCACCTGCCGCGGCAGGCGCAGCACGCGCAGGCCGAACACGGCGCTGTAGAGGCGGGCCAGCCGCTCGGTCATCAGAGCCAGGCAGTCCCCCTGGGCGGCGATCGCGGCCGCCGTCGAGGTGTGCTGGACCGAGGCCGCGAGCTGGAAGGGCTGCCGATGTGCACTGAAGACTCGTCGCAGCTCGACCTCCAGCGCGGCCGGGTGTGGCACCACCACCACCTGCGGCGTGGCGAGGAACTGCGCCAGTGACAGGCGGGTGCGCACCACCGGGTGATCACGCCGCACCACGGCGACCAGATCCTGCTCATACAGCAGCACGGCCCGCAGGTCGGGCGGCACGCTTTCGTGGTGGCCGATCACCATGTCCAGCGCCCCGCTGCCCAGCGCATCCTCGGGCACCTCGGCACCGGCCGCGCTGATCCTCAGCCTGATGCCCGGCGCCTGCTCGGCCAGGCGTTGCACCAGCAGCGGCACCAGTTGCTGGCCCACGGCATCGGACACCGCCAGGTGCATGCGACGTGAAACCTGTGCCGGGTCGAAGCGTCCCGGGCCGGCAAACACCTTGTCGACTTTGTCCAGCGCTTCACGCACCAGCGGCTGCAGGCTCAGGGCGCGCGCGGTGGGCACGAGGTCACGACCGCGGCGCACCAGCAACGGGTCGCCAAACACCCGGCGCAGTTGCGCCAGCGCATTGCTGGCCGCCGGCTGGCTCAGGTGCAGCCGCTCGGCCGCGCGCGTCACGTTCTGTTCGGCCAGCAGGGCGTCCAGGGCGGCAAGCAGCCCGAGGTGGTGGCGGTTCATATCCATGATTCAAATACCTCGGATCTGCAGAATCGATTTCCATGATTCTAGGAGCGGCCGTAGTCTGAAGGCCTGATTCGGCTTCCCCTTGATCCAACGCCTTTCACCACTGCGAGACCTGCCATGAACACGACCCTCACTCCCACGCGCCGGCCCTGGCTGGCGACCCTGTTCTCCCTGATGACGGCCGGCGCATCGGCTGCACCGGCGGCATCGAACCTGCCGCTGGTCGAGCTGCCGCCGGCGGCGACCGCGGGCGCACCGCTGGCCACGCTGGTGTGGGTGGGCATCGGCCGCGCCTCGGTCTGGGTTGATGGCGCGTGGCGCGCGGCGCCGGCCCACGACTACGAGTTTTCGGTCACCCAGCGTCGTCATGCCGACCGTTGGGAGTCGATCAAGGTGCAGCACCGGCGGCACCCTGACTACGACGGCAGCGCAGGCGCGCGTGACCAGGCGCACTACTTTCGTGTCGATTACCCGCCCGCGGCGGGCGAGGCACCGCGTGCCTTTCGTCTGCAGTCCAGCCTCGGCCAGGGTGAGGGTCGGATCGACGCCCGGTTTGCCGAGGGCCTGATGGATTTCGATGCCAGGGGCGTGAGCCTGTTTGCACCCTACAACCGATACCGCATCACGCAGCGTTATGACTATGCCCAGGGCCGCCTGAGCGAAACCGTGGAGCTGTTCAAGCGTTCGGGCGAGCGCGAGTCACCGTTCATGCGGTTCGAGGAGCAGGCCGGGCTGTTTTCGCCCGGGCCGGTGGCGGGAGTACCCGGCCTGCCGTGAGTGGCCGTGCTCAGCGCCAGCGGCCCAGCAGGCGGGCGCCCACGTCGCTGCCCGGGCCCAGGTGCTCAAGCGAAGGCGGTGCCGTCACGTCCAGCGGCGCCGCCGTGGCCCGGGTCTCGAACAGCGGGGCCAGATCGGCTGGCACGAAGCGGGTCAGGCTGCCGTACAGATGGCGATCGCCGAGGGCCCCTTGCTGCGTGACGTAAAAACGCTGCGGCACGATCAGCTGCAGGTGCTGTCGGGCGCGGGTCATCGCAACGTAGAGCAGGCGCCGTTCTTCTTCGATCTGCGCGGCCGTGCCGGTGGCCATGTCGGACGGGATGCAGCCGTCCACGGCATTGAGCAGGTAGACCGCCTGCCACTCCTGGCCCTTGGCCGAGTGGATGGTCGACAGGATCAGGTAGTCCTCGTCGAGCCCTGGCGGGCCCGACAGATCGCTTGTGGCTTCCGGCGGGTCCAGGGCGAGGTCGCTCAGGAAGCGCGCTCGGTCGCCGTGGCTGCCGGCCAGCCGCACGAGCTGGTCGAGGTCGCCCTGGCGCACCGCGGCATCGTCGTGCAGGCGATGAAGGTGGGGCAGGTACCAGTCGCGCGCGCAGCCGAGTTCATCGGGCCAGCCGACACGATCGAGGTGCAGTTGCGCCAGCAGCGCTGCCAGCGCCTGCCAGTCGTCGGCTGCGGCCGCGGGCGGCGTGAACTCGCGCCAGGCCTGCACCGGGTCGGGGGCGGCGTCCAGGGCATCGAGCAGGGCGCGCGACGTGGCCGCACCGATGCCCGGCACCAGCTGGGCCACGCGAAAGCCGGCCAGGCGATGGCGCGGGTTGGTGGCCCATCGCAGCACGGCCAGCAGGTCCTTGATGTGGGCGGCCTCCAGGAACTTCAGGCCGCCGAATTTCACGAACGGGATGTTGCGGCGGGCCAGCTCCAGTTCGAGCGCGGCGCTGTGGTGAGCGGTGCGGAACAATACCGCCTGCGACTTCAGCCGCAGGCCGCCTTCGCGCAGGCGCAGCACCTCGTCGGCCACCCAGCGTGCCTGGGCGAGTTCGTCGGCCACGGTCACCAGGGCCGGCTTTTCGCTGCCGATGCGGTCCGTCCACAAGTGCTTGGGGTGGCGTTCGGTGGCCAGCGCGATCACCGCGTTCGAGGCGTCGAGGATGGGCTGGGTGGAGCGGTAGTTGCGCTCCAGCGCCACCACACGGGTTGCCGGGCCGTACTGCGCCGGAAAGTCGAGGATGTTGCGCACCTCGGCGGCGCGGAAGGCGTAGATCGACTGGGCGTCGTCGCCCACCACCGTCAGGCCGCGGCCGTCGGGCTTGAGCGCGTGCAGGATGGCCGACTGCAACCGGTTGGTGTCCTGGTACTCGTCGACCAGCACATGGTCGAAACGCGCGCCCACCGCCTGCGCCAGCGCCGGGTCGGCCAGCATCTCGCACCAGTAGAGCAACAGGTCGTCGTAGTCGAGCAGGTGCTGCTGCTGTTTGGTGGCGGCATAGCGGCCGAAAAGCTGCGTGAGTTCGGCTTGCCAGTCGGCACACCACGGGTAGTGCCACTGGAGCACCTCGTCGAGTGGTGCCTGGCTGTTCACCACCCGCGAGTAGATCGCCAGGCAGGTGCCCTTCAGCGGAAAGCGCCGCTTCGAGCGGGCGTGACCCAGCTCCTCGCGCACCCAGCCCATCAGGTCTTCGGCGTCGCCGCGGTCGAGGATGCTGAAGGCGTCGCTCAGGCCGATGTGTCCGGCGTACTCGCGCAGCAGCCGGGCGCCGACGGCGTGAAAGGTGCCGGCCCAGGGCAGGGCCGGCGGCCGGTCGACGCCGCGCAGGTTCAGGGCCTGCATCAAGGTCTGGCCGACCCGGCGCTCCATCTCGTGGGCGGCGCGGCGCGAAAACGTGAGCAGCAGCAGCCGCTGCGGGTCGGCACCATCGAGCACCAGGCGGGCCACCCGGCTGGCGAGTGTGCTGGTCTTGCCCGATCCGGCGCCGGCAATCACCAGCAGCGGGTCGTTGCCGTGCCACACCGCCTCGCGTTGCTCGGCGTTGAGGGCATCGAAGGGGCTCGCCGTCGCGGGCGGGGCAGGGGCAAGGAGGGTGGACATGACTGCGGCGGACGGCCCGTGAAATCGGGCGCGGCCAGCCGCAACTGTATATCCATCCAGCCTGCGCGGGTGACTGGCCGCACCGGGGCCGCGCTCAGGCCGGGATCGGCTGGTGCAGGCTCACGTTGATCCGGTTCCAGGCGTTGATCGCGCCGATGGCAAACGACAGCTCGGCAATCTGCTCGTCCGAAAAGTGCGCGCGCAGCGCCTCGAACTCGGCCTCGCCGGGCTGGCGTTGCGGGATCAGCGTGACGGCTTCGGTCCAGGCGAGCGCGGCCCGCTCGGCCGGCTCCAGCCAGGGCGATTCACGCCATCCGGCCACGCTGTTGATGTGGCGCGCCTGCATGCCCAGCCGCGTGAGTTCGTGCCAGTGCATGTCGATGCAGTAGCCGCAGCCGTTGATCTGCGACGCGCGCAGGAAGACCATCGCCGTGAGGCGTGCCCCGAGCGGGCCCTTGTGCAGGTCCATCGACAGCTGAACGAGCTGCTTGAACGAACGCGCGGCCAGGCGCGGGTAGTCGATGCGGGAGGTGTTGGTCATGAGCTTGGCTCCAGGTCGCAAGGCCGCACCGTGCGGCCCCTCTTCTGTCAAGACGCAGCAGCCGGGTGGGTTGTGACAGCGCGGCGGCCTCAGGCCGTGTGGCTGATGCGGGCGAGCTTGTCGGGGTTCATCACGGTGTAGATGCCGGTGATGCGTTGACCGTCGGTGGTGAAGCTCAGCACCGCGTTCAGGGCACCGTCCACATAGCGCATCAACCCGGGTTCACCGTTGATGCGTGCCATGCGCCACTGCAGCCGCTCGCCGAGCTGGCGGTTCTGGGCCCAGTGCAGGTTGGCGATGCGATGCACACCGTGCTGGACCCGCGGCGAGGCAAAGACCTTGCCGCCGCCATCGGCCACCGCGAGCACGTCATCGGCCAGCAGGGCCTTGATGCGGTCGCGATCGCCACTGCGTGAAGCCACCACAAACCCTTCGAGCAGGCGCCGATGCTGGGCCGGGTCGGTCGTGAAGCGTGGACGCTGGTCGCGCACCCGCTCGTTGGCCCGGTGCACCAGTTGCCGGCAGGCCGCCTCGGACTTGTCCAGCACCCGGGCCACGTCGGCATAGTCATGGTCGAACACCTGCCGCAGCAGGAAGGCGGCCCGCTCCTCGGGCGCCAGGCGCTCCAGCACCCACAGCAGGGCCACTGACAGATCGCTGGCCTGCTCGGCCAGCGATTCGGGCGTGTGTTCGTCGATCTCCACCAGAGGCTCGGGCAACCATTCGCCGGGGTACACCTCGCGGTGGTTGCGGGCCTCGCGCAGCCGGTCGATGGCCAGGCGGGTCACCACCGTCACCAGCCAGGCCTCACCGGAGGCGATGGCAGCATGGTTGCTGCCGTGCCAGCGCAGCCAGGCGTCCTGCACCACGTCTTCGGCATCGGCGCGCACGCCAAGCATGCGGTAGGCGATGCCCAGCAGGCGCGGACGCAGGGTCGAGAACAGTTCGGTCGGGGTCATGCGGGCCAGACGCAGCAGCCTGCCATTGTGTGACAGCCCCCCATGCACCGGGCCGGCCCATCGGGCCAGGGCGCGGGCACCTGAGGCGGGCATGGCCGGGCCTGTGTGGCCCCGGTGTGGGGCGGTTTGCCGTCAAAAAGCCGCCAATACGCCACAACCGCCTGGCACACAAGCTGCTAGATACCCTGACATTACGTTGACGGTATCTCACTAATATATTTGCAATAGATTGATCGAGCTGCCCCCTGTCGGGGTGGGTCCGGCGGAGGCGGGGGTGCCAACCCCGCCC
>CBFGPV010000232.1:0-5731 GCA_965650765.1 uncultured Burkholderiales bacterium | reverse complement strand
GACAGCGTGGTCTTGGCCGAGAAGCCGAAGCGCGAGTTGGCTTCGCGCTGCAGCGTGGTCAGGTCATACAGCAACGGGCTGGACTGGGTGCTGGGCTTGGATTCCTCGGTGACCGTGCCCGACTGGCCACGCACGGCCTCGGCAATGGCCTGTGCAGTGGCTGCGTCCCAGAGCCTGTCGGCGCGCAGCTCGGGGTCGCCTTCGGTCTTTTTCCACTTGGGGTCGAACCATTTGCCGTCGTACGCGCCGGCCTGGGCGTCGAAGGTGGCCCGCACTTCCCAGTAGTCGCGTGCCACGAACTTGCGGATCTTCTCCTCGCGCTCGACCACGATCGACAGCGTGGGTGTCTGCACCCGCCCGACGGTGGTCAGGAAAAAGCCGCCGTCGCGCGAGTTGAAGGCCGTCATGGCCCGCGTGCCGTTGATGCCGACCAGCCAGTCGGCCTCGCTGCGGCTGCGCGCCGCGTCCGACAGGCCACGCATCTCGTCCTCGCCGCGCAGGCGCTCGAAGCCTTCGCGGATGGCCTGCGGTGTCATCGACTGCAGCCACAGGCGCTGGATCGGCTTGTTCAGGCCGCCCTTGGCCGGCGTGGCGTACTGCACGATGAGGCGGAAGATCAGTTCACCCTCGCGCCCCGCGTCACAGGCATTGATCAGGCGGGTCACGTCCTTGCGCTTGATCAGCTTGACCAGGGCATTCAGGCGGCCCTTGCTCTTGTCGATCGGGTTGAGGTCGAAGTGGGGCGGAATCACCGGCAGATGGGCAAAGCTCCATTTGCCACGCTTGACGTCGTATTCCTCGGGGGCCTTGATCTCGACCAGGTGGCCCACGGCGGAGCTGACCACGTACTGCTCGTTCTCGAAATACTCGTCATGCTTGTCGAACTTGCCGCTCGACGGCGTCAATGCGCGCACGATGTCCTGTGCGACAGACGGCTTCTCGGCAATCACCAGCGCTTTGCTCATCGTTCTTTCGTCTCAAAGAAATCGGGCGAAGCCTTCGATGTCCTCGGGGAACAGCTCGCCGGCTTCGGCAAACACGACCTTGCCATCACGACCACGCACCACGGTGACGGGAAGGCCCTTGGGTTTGGGCAGGCCCTGCGCCGCAGGGCCGGACTGCATGGTCACGGGAAACCCGTAACCCTTGGCCGACAGGTACTCGCGCACGACCGCTTCCGTCTTGTCGACCGAGATCGTCAGCACCTCGAGCCCCCGCGCCCGCTGGACCTGCCACAGCGCATGAATGCGTGGCGACTGTACGGCACAGAACGGACACCAGGTTGCCCACCAGTAGACCACAAGCACCTTGCCCTGGGCCCGCTGGGGCGTGTAGCTGCCGCCACCCACCAGGGGCAGTTCGGGCGGCAAGGCCAGCATCGACCCCACCGCCGGCAGCGATTGTGCCGCGGCCGGCGACACCAGCCCGGCGCCGGCCAGCGCGATGCCTGCGGCACCGCCCAGCCAGTGCCGCCGCGACCAGCCGGGGGCCACATCGGCCGCCACATCGGCCGCCACATCGGCCGGGCCGATGGCCCCGTCCCGTGCACCGCTTGCTGCTTCGTTCATGTCGTGCGTCCTGTTCTGCCCCGCCTACAATGCGGGTCGCTCGCGCGCGCGTGCACGCGTGCGCTCAATTTCAATGTACCCAAAGTCGCCCATGACGCAACCCAGGCCCTCGCGCAAGTCCCCGCCCGCCACCCAGGCAAAGCCCGCCGCGCGGGCGGCCGCGGCCTCCGGCCGACGCATCCAGGTGCGGCGCTCCGGTGTGCACGGCAAGGGGGTCTATGCGCTGGTGCCGCTGGCCGCCGGCGAGACCGTCATCGAATACAAGGGCGAGGTCATCTCCTGGCCCGAGGCCCTGCGACGCCATCCGCACGACCCGAAGGACCCGCACCACACCTTCTACTTCCACATCGATGACACCCACGTGATCGACGCGAAGTACGGTGGCAATGCCGCACGCTGGATCAACCATGCCTGCGAGCCCAACTGCGAGGCCGACGAAGTCGACGGCCGCATCTTCATCAAGGCGCTGCGCGACATCGCCGCCGGTGAGGAACTCTTCTACGACTACGGCCTCGTGATCGACGAGCGCTACACGCCCAAGCTCAAGAAGGAATACGAATGCCGCTGCGGCAGCCCGCGCTGTCGCAAGACCATGCTGTCACCCAAGCGCTGAGCTGCCGTGAACACCTCCCCTCCCCCGTCGAGCCCCCTGCGCACCGGCCTTCAGTGGCCGGCCGAAACCCTGTGGGAACGCCTGAGCGCACTGTGCCCCGGGCTGAGCGTCGAGGTGCTGCCCGAGACCGACTCGACCAACACCCGCCTGATCGAGCGCGCCCGCGCCGGCGACACCAGCCCCTGCCTGATGGTGGCCGAACACCAGACGGCCGGCCGCGGGCGCCAGGGCCGCGCCTGGCAGTCGCAGCCCGGCGCCTCGCTGACGTTTTCGCTCGCGCTGCCGCTGCAGGCAAGCGACTGGTCGGGCCTGTCGCTGGTGGTCGGCCTGGCGCTGGCCGAGGCACTGGGGCCTGAGGTGCGGCTCAAGTGGCCGAACGACCTCTGGCTGCTCGACGCCGATGGCAACGGCCGCAAGCTGGGCGGCATCCTGATCGAAACCGTCGCCGGGCCCGAACCGCGGCAGGCCGTGATCGGGGTGGGCCTGAACATCACTCCGGTGACCGTGGCCGATGGCCGCAACGATGTCGCCTCGCTCCAGGACCTCCAGCCCGGTGCCACGGCGCCCGACACCCTGGCGCACGTGGCGCCAGCGCTGCTGAGCGCCGTGCTGCATTTTGAGCAGTCAGGCTTTGCGCCTTTTGCGGCCGCCTATGCCGCTCGCGACGCCCTGGCCGGGCGCGAGCTGAGCACCACCCAGCCCGGTGCCGAGCAGGGTGTGGCGGCCGGTGTCGATGCCCGGGGCGCGCTGCTGCTGCGCACCGCGCAGGGCCTCGTTCCGATCGTCAGCGGCGAAGTGAGCGTGCGTCCATGCTGAGGCTTTTGGTGCTGGTCCTGCTGGCCGCCAACCTGGGTTACCTCGCCTGGTCGCGCGGGTACCTGATGTCCGTGCTGCCCGTCCCGCCGCACCAGCAGGAACCGCAGCGCAAGCAGCTCGAGGTGCGGCCCGAGTCGATCCGGCTGCTGTCAAGCGGTGCCGACGGCAGCGGGGCCGGCACCGCCGGCGCGGCCGCCACACCAGCGGCTGCCGGATCGGCCCCGTCCGGCACGACCGCAACGCCCGCCAGCGGTGTGGCCGCCGTCGGTGCCGCCAGCGCCGCGCTGCCCGCGGCTGCGGCCAGTGCGCCGGTCGGCACGGCCGGGGTCTGCCTGGAGGCCGGCCCCTACAGCGAGACCGAATTCGCCCAGGTGCGCACCACACTCGAAGCCACGCTGGCCAACGGCACCTGGGTGTCGCAGCGCAATGAGGGGCCGGGGGTGTTCCTGGTGTACATCGGCCGCTTTCCCACACGCGAAGCCCTGCTCGAGCGGCAGGCTGACCTGCGCCAGCAGGGCATCCGGGCCGAAGAAGTACGCAGCTCGCCGGGTTTCGAGCCCGGTCTGTCGCTGGGTCGCTACACCAGTCGTCCGCAGGCCGATGCCCGGCAGGCCGAACTCGAACGCCAGGGCGTGCGCTCGGCCCGCGTGATCGTCGTGACGGCACCCCGCATCACCCACATGGTGCGTGTGCCGGCCGCCGACACCGACCTCACCACCCGCCTGGAAAACCTGCGCAGCCGGCTGGCCGGGCGCAGTTTCGTGCCATGCCGGCCACCGCCTGTGGCCGCGGCGGCGTCCACCTGACAGGTCTCACAGGCCTGACTCCCCTTGCTGGCCGCACTGCGCCGGCCGCTCAGGCCGGCGTCTGCCGCCGCTGCCGCTGCACCACAGCCGCAGCCAGGGCCAGCCCGAGCAGCCAGGCACCGCCCAGTGCACCGCCCGCGTCTTCTTCCTCGTCGGGTTCGGTGCCGCCATTGCCACCGCCCGAGGCCACGCAGGCATCAACGTCGGCGTTGTCGATCGTGACGGTGGGCCAGGTCGGGCGCTGGTAGCCGTCCGGATTGCCGGCATACGCCAGCGCCTGGGGGGCATCGAGGATGCCGGCCCCGCAGGTCGAGGTCGTGCACTGGCAGCGCCCTTCATTGCTGGCAGTGCAGGTGCCCAGCTTGGGCGAGGACACATGCGGTCGGGCCGAGTTGCGCAGGCCCGCGACAATCTGGTCGACACTCAGGTTGGGGTTGCGCGCCAGCATCAACGAGGCCACGCCGGCCACGATCGGCGTCGAGAAGCTGGTGCCCGAAACGGCCGTGTAGCCATGTTCACCCGGCGAGGTGGCGCCCAGGTTGCCAGTCGAGAGGATGCCGTCATCGCCCAGGAAGGGGCCGCAGCGCCCCAGGGTTTTCGGGTCGCCGCCCACGGTGGACACGGTGATGGCCGAGCCGAAGTTCGAATACGTCGCCTTGAAGCCATCGCGGTTGAGTGCAGCCACCGCAATCACGTTGCGGCAGTTTGCCGGGCGGCCCACGGTCGGCGAGCTTTCGTTGTTGGCTGCCGCCACCAGCACCGCCCCGACGGCGCGGATGTCGTCGATCGCGTCCTGGTAGGTGGTGTTGCAGGCCGACGAGCCGCCAAAGCTCAGGTTCAGGATACGCGCCGGATTGGGATTGGCGGGGTAGAACTGCGAACAGCTGCCGTCGCTGGCCGTGACACGGCACACCGGCAGCCCCGCCGCCCAGCGCATGCCGTCGACGATGTCGGCCACCTCGGCGCCGCATTTGCCGGCAATGCGTACCGGCACGATGCGCGCCTGCCAGTTCAGGCCGGCCACGCCCAGCGCGTTGTTGGTGGCCGCGGCGATCTGGCCGGCGATCAGGGTGCCGTGCCAGGAGCTGTCTTCAATGCCGCAGCCACTGAACGCCGCCTGGGCGGTGTCGGCCTGGCTGACCCAGTCGCCCGGGTCGGAGGGATCGGCATCACGCCCGTCGCCGTCATTGCCCTCGGCCACGCCGGAGACAAAATCGAAGCCGGTGAGCCACTTGCCCTGCAGGTCGGGGTGGCCGAACAGCGCGCCGGTGTCGAGCACGGCGACCGGGATGTACGGCTGGCCGGACACCGGCACGCCGGTGCTGACGTCCCAGGCCGTGGGCATGCGGGGCACCCCGTTGTTGCGCGTGCCCAGCGCCTGCAGCCACCACTGCTCGGCAAAGCGCGGATCGCTGGCGTTGGTGTCGAGCCGCCGCTCGCGGGTGTTGAAGTCGACACTCTCGACCGCCGGATCGGCACGCAGCGCATCGGCCAGCCGAGCGGCCTGCTCGGGTGGCAGGGGTCGATCCCAGCGCAGCAGGTGGCCCGAACCGACCCGCCGCAGCGCCGGCTCACCCAGGGCGGCGGTGGCCGCGAGCGCTCGCTCGCGCGCGCCCTGCAGTGCCGAGGCCAGACGTTCACGCGGCGCCCGTTGCGCCTGTTCGCGCGCGGTGGTGGGCTGCTTGAGCTTGACGATCAGCCCGTGCGACGGACCGTCGGGCTGTGGCCCCTGTGCCAGCACGGCCGGCGACACCAGGGTCAGTGCGAGGGCGCAGGGGCCCAGGAAGGTGGGGGAAAGGCGCGGCATCATGCCGGCATTATGTGGGTGCGGGTGGCATCCGGGTGACGGCCGCTGCGCGGCCTCGGCGGCCGCCAAGGCAACCGCTTGTAAGCGCCCCCAGGGCCGGGCTGCGCCCAGCCCGCCCCCC
>CBFGPV010000231.1:0-5850 GCA_965650765.1 uncultured Burkholderiales bacterium | reverse complement strand
CCCTGCTGGTGGGCCTGATGGCCAACTACACCGGCTTCCTGGCGCCCAAGGTCGCACTGTTCTCCAACATCGGACTGATGGTGGCGATCCTGCTGTGGCGCCCGCAGGGCCTGTATCCGGTGACCAACCGCTGAGCGAGATCCCCATGCTGCAACGACTCCTTTCCCATGACCTGCCGCGCAGCCGCTGGCTTGCGCTGGCCGTGCTGGCCATCGTGGTCGCGCTGTTTCTCGTGCCCTTCATCTTCCCGGGCAGCAAGTCGCTCAACGTGGCGGCCAAGGTGCTGATCTTCATGGTGCTGGTGGCCAGCTACGACCTGCTGCTGGGCTACACCGGCATCGTGAGCTTCGCCCACACGATGTTCTTCGGCATCGGCGCCTATGGCGTGGCGATTGCGTCCACCCGCATGGGCGAAGGCTGGGCGGCGGTGCTGGTGGGTGTGGGCGTGGCCCTGGTGCTGTCGCTGGTGCTGTCGCTGGTGATCGGGCTGTTCAGCCTGCGGGTCAAGGCGATCTTCTACGCGATGATCACGCTGGCGGTGGCCTCGGCCTTCCAGACCCTGGCCTCGCAGCTGTCCGAGTTCACCGGCGGCGAGGACGGCCTGACCTTCAAGGTGCCCGCGCTGCTCAGCCCGAGCTTCGAGCCGTTCGAGAGCGAGTTCCTGGGCGTGCTGATCGACGGGCGCATCATCAGCTACTACGGCCTGTTCCTCGTGGCGATGGGGCTGCTGCTGGTGATGCTGCGCATCGTCAACTCGCCCTTCGGTCGTGTGCTGCAGGCCATCCGCGAGAACGACTTCCGGGCCGAGGCCATCGGTTACCGCACCGTGGTCTACCGCACCCTGAGCAATGTGCTGTCGGCGCTGTTTGCCACGCTGGCGGGCTCGCTGCTGGCGCTCTGGCTGCGCTACAACGGACCGGACACCTCGTTGTCCTTCGAGATCATGCTCGACATCCTGCTGATCGTCGTGATCGGCGGCATGGGCACGATCTACGGCGCGGTCATCGGCAGTGTGCTGTTCGTGCTGGCCCAGAACTACCTGCAGGACCTGATGCGCCTGGGCGCCGGCGCCTTCGAGGGCGTGCCGGTGGCCTCCGAGCTGATCTCGCCCGATCGCTGGCTGCTCTGGCTGGGCGTGCTGTTCGTGCTGTGCGTCTACCACTTCCCCAGCGGCATCGTCGGCAAGCTGCGCCAGCGCGCGCTGGGCGCAGGCTGATCCGCACTCCCGGCTTTCCCGACCCCGACAACACGAAGGAGACAAGCGTGAAAAGAACGACATGGACCCCGCTCGCACTCACCGGCACGGCATTGGCGCTGAGCCTGGCCGGCTGCGGCGGCGGCTCGGACGACCTCAATGAAAAGCCCGCCTACGTGGGCAGCGTGCATCACCAGGAATATGACGGCAACACCGACGACCTGCTGACCGCCGGCCTGGGCAAGACCGGCCTGGCGCTGCCGGTGCCGGCCTATGCCAACCCGCAGCAGCCCACCGCAGCCGAGCTGCGCCGCCATGCGATTGCGGTCAACTATGCCGCGATGGTCGACATGACGGCCGCCGGCGGCTACGGCACGCTGTACGGCCCCAACGTGACCGCCGACGGTGTCGTGACCACCGGTGAAGGCAAGATCGCCGGGGGCGAGTACATCGCCTTCAGCGACGACGGTTCCGGGCGCCAGAACGTGACGCTGATGGTGCAGGTGCCGGCCAGCTTCGACCCGAAGAACCCGTGCATCGTCACCGCCACGTCCTCGGGCTCGCGCGGCGTGTACGGCGGCATCACCACCGGCGAATGGGGCCTCAAGCGCGGCTGCGCAGTGGCCTACACCGACAAGGGCACCGGCTCGACGCCGCATGACCTGGCGTCGAACACCGTGGCGCGCATCGACGGTACACGCGCCGCCTCGGCCGATGCCGGCGCGAACGCGATCTTCCGCGCGGCCCTGACCGATGCCGAGCTGGCGGCCTTCAACGCTGCCACACCCAACCGTGTGGCGATGAAACACGCCCACTCCCAGCGCAACCCCGAGAAGGACTGGGGCCGCTTCACGCTGCAGGCGGTCGAGTTTGCGTTCTATGTGCTCAACGAGCGCCTGGGCGATCGCAACGGCGCCGGCGAGCCGCTGGTGACCTTCAAGCCGAAGAACACGCTGGTGATCGCCTCGAGCATCTCCAATGGTGGCGGCGCGGCCGTGGCGGCGGCCGAGCAGGACACCGACGGCCTGATCGACGGCGTGGCGGTGTCCGAGCCGGTGCTGCAGATGCCCGCGAACCTGAATGTGCAGGTGCAGCGCGGCGCCACCGTGCTGCCGATCAGCGGCCGCTCGCTGATGGACTTCACCAGCTATGCCAATCTGTTCCAGCAGTGCGCTGCGCTGTCGGCCCAGGTGGCCGGCACGCCCTTCCAGGCCACCTATGCCGCGGCCTTCGGTTTCGTGGCGGGCAACCGCTGCGCGTCGCTCAAGGCACGTGGCCTTCTGAGTGCCGACACCACCGCGGCGCAGGCCGACGAGGCGCTGCAGAAGCTGCGCGACTACGGCTGGGAGCCCACCAGTGACGCCCTGCATGCCTCGCACATCGCATTTGAAGTGGCCCCGGCCGTGACGCTCACGTTTGCCAATGCCCTGGCCCGCGCCAGCGTCAAGGACAACCTGTGCGGCTACAGCTTTGCCGCAGCCACCGCGGCCGGTGTGGTCACCGCGATGGACCCGACCCAGCTGGCCCAGACCTTCGCCACCGGGAACGGGGTGCCGCCGCAGGCGGCACCGAACATCCAGCTCATCAACAACCTGAACCCGGCCGGGCCGCTGCGCGACCTGCTGTCGATGTCGCCCAGCTCGGGCACGATGGACTGGAACCTCGACGGCGCGCTGTGCCTGCGCAACCTGCTGACCGGCACCGATGCCGCCGCGGTGGCGCTGCAGACCGGCCTCAACGAGACCCGTCGTACCGGCAACCTGCGCGGCAAGCCGGCGGTGATCGTGCACGGCCGGGACGATGCGCTGGTGCTGGTGAACCACAACTCGCGCCCGTACTACGCCCTGAACAAGCAGGTCGAGGGCAACCGCAGCCGGCTGAGCTACCTGGAGATCACCCATGCGCAGCACTTCGACGGGTTCATCGGCCTGCCCACCATCCTGCCGGGCTATGACACCCGCTACGTGCCGGGCCATGTCTACCTGAACCATGCGCTCGATGCGGTGTATGCCCACCTGAAAAACGGCACCGCGCTGCCGCCCAGCCAGGTGGTGCGCACGGTACCGCGCGGCGGCACGCCCGGCGCCGCCCCGGCAATCACGGCGGCCAACGTGCCGGTGCCGTCGATGAACCCGGCTGCGGGCGACCGCATCGTGGTCAACGGCAACACGGTGCAGGTGCCGGAGTGAGAGACCGAGTGGTTCGGTGATCGGATGCCATGCGGCCTGCCCTCTCCCCCACCCCCTCTCCCGCAAGCGGGAGAGGGGAGATTCCTGTCCAGCACTCCTGCAAGCGGGACAGGGGAGCTTCCCGACCAGCGCTCCCGCAAGCAGGCGCGGGGCTGCTGGCTCCCTCGCCCCCGGCACGGGGGAGAGGGTTGGGGAGAGGGGGCAGCGCCCCACGGCACGCGAGCCTGATCCTGCGCACCGCACCACTTTGGACACTGACCTCCTCAAGGCGGCGGACCGCACCCCCGCCAGGGAAACCAACATGAGCTTCACCTCGAACTACATCGTCTGCGAAGGCCGCGAGATCCACTACACCGAGTGGGGGGCGGGACACGGTGACGTGGTCATCGCCTGGCACGGCCTGGCGCGCACCGGCCGCGACATGGACGAACTGGCCGAGCACCTGTGTGACCGCTACCGCGTGATCTGCCCGGACACGATCGGCCGTGGGCTGTCGCAATGGAGCCCCGACCCGGTCAACGAGTACAAGCTCTCGCACTACGTGAAGATCGCCACGGCGCTGGTCGACCAGCTCGGCCTGGAGCGCTTTCACTGGGTGGGCACCTCGATGGGCGGGGCGATCGGCACGCTGGCCGCGGCCACCTCGCTGCGCGGGCGCATCCGCCGGCTGGTGCTCAACGACAACGGGCCGAAGCTGGCCCTGCCGGCCATCGAGCGCATCCGTGCCTACGCGGGCAACCCGCCAAGCTTCGATCGCGTGACCGAGCTGGAGCAGTTCCTGCGCACGGCCTACCAGCCCTATGGGTGGTTGTCCGACGCGCAATGGCGGCGCATGACCGAAACCTCGACCCGCCGGCTGCCCGACGGCCGGGTGACGACCCACTACGATCCGGCGATGGTGATGCAGTTCGTGCACCACCCGAGCGACTACGACCTCTGGGAGGCCTATGACAGCCTGGACATCCCGGTGCTGTGCCTGCGCGGCGAAACCTCGGACCTGCTGCTGGCCGAGACGGCCGACGAGATGCGCAAGCGCGGCCCGCGCGCCGTCGTGGTGACGATTCCCGGCTGTGGCCACGCTCCCGCGCTGAACGTACCGGACCAGCTGGCGCTCGTCGAGCGTTTCCTGACGGCGCAGTGAGCGCCCGGCCGCCGCGCCCGTAACTTTTTGTGCGCCCCCTGGGCTGCCCTTGTCCGAAGGCGGCCTGGGCGCTATGGTGCGAACACAATTTTCGGCAGGAGGGCCGCACACCATGGCACAGAACCTTTCGGGCCTCGCGGCCTCGACCTTTCCGATCACCCGGCTGGGTGAGGCCTGGCGCAATCGCCAGGGGCTCCTGACCCTGCTGGCCACCTTTGTCGGGGTGGCCGTGCTGATCGGCCTGGGCGTGGCCAGCGGGGTCGGTGCCCTGTTCGGGCTGCTGGCGCTGGCCGCCTACGCGCTGCTGCTGCTGGGCACCGCCACGGCGGGCCAGCAGTTCATGGATCAGGCCATGGGCCGCGAGATCACGCCCATCGCCACCGCCATGGCCGCCAGCCCGATGATCGTGCTGCGGCTGATCGGCCTGGTGATCCTGCTGGGGCTGGCCGTGCTGGGATGGTTCATCGTGGCGGCGCTGCTGCTGTTCGTGTGCAAGCTGCCGGTGGTCGGCGGTCTGCTGCTGGCGGTGGTCGTGCCGCTGCTGACCTTTTCCGGGGCGCTGGTGTTTGCCGGCGTCTATGTCGCGCTGAGCCTGGCGGCGCCCGCCCTGTTCGAAGGGCACGGCATCAAGCGGGCGCTGTCCCAGTTGTGGGCGGTGGCCGTGCAGCGCCCGGTCGAGGCGCTGCTCAACCTGTTCATCCTGTTTTTCGTGGTGGGCTTTGCGATGACGCTGGTGGCCGGTTTCATCTTTTCCGGCTTCTTCTCGACCATGGGCCTGACGGCCGGCATCGTCGGCAGCCCGATGGGCGCAATGATGGGCGGCATGGGGGGCATGGGCGGTTATGGCATGGGCTCCGGCACGGGAGGCTTCACCGTGTTCGGCATCATGGTCGGGGGCGGCATCGTCTGGGCCGTGGTCGCTGCGCTGGCGGGGGCGCTGGGCCTGCTGGGTGTGTGCCTGACCTACCTGAAGCTCACCGACGGCCTGGACATGGCGCATGCTGAAGCAGCGCTTGAATCGGCCGTGAGCAAGACCCGCGAGAAGGCCCGTCAGGCGGCCGAAGAAGCGCGGCGCCGCACCCAGGAGCTGCAGGATGCGGCACGCCAGCGCGCCGAACAGGCCCGCGAACGTCAGGCCCAGGCAGCCGCTGCGGCGGCCGCGTCTGCTGCGGCGGCGGCCGAGGCTGCCCCCCGGCCCGAGCCGCGTCCGGATCCGCACGAGCCGCCGGCCTTCGAAGAAACCATCATCATGCCCAGCTCGCAGCAGCCGCCGGCGCCCCCGCCGCCCGCACCGCCTGCACCGGTGGCAGCACCACCGGCGCCGG